>NZ_AUKA01000011.1:0-110295 GCF_000424505.1 Butyrivibrio sp. XBB1001
CACTACGATGGTACAATAACAAATGCAGACATAAATGGAGCTGCAAACATCTTAAGGAAAGTATTCCCAAAGGTAAGCCAATGGGATAGGGGCATAGTGGACATGCCCTGTTCTGCAGGCTGCATAGAGCATCCTACAGGTTCATGCCGCCATGCGGCATAACAGAAACCCTTTCCGACGTGGAGCCGGTGAGGGTAGTTCATTCCCAATTATTACGATTATTGTAATTATCACCAAAAGAAAGTGCGCATTTTCATACATTTTTACGTTTATGAAAGCGTTTACATCCAGTATTCATGCGTGTTATGATTTTCTCATGTTTTAGCTTGTGGAGGCAAAACTATACTTAACTTAATAAGGGAGGACAAGAAGGTATGTTCAAAAAGCTGATCAAAAAGGTTGTTATGGCTATAACAACAGCATCTGTAATTGTGGCATCTTCCACATTCGCAGCTCCTACGCTTCAGGTAGAAGCCGCATCCAACATCATTTCTGATGGTTGGTACTACATTAAGAACATCAACAGCCAGATGTATGTTGATGTTGCTAATGCTTCCGACGCAAACGGGGCAAATGTCCAGCAGTGGACAGGAAATGGAAATAGTTGCCAGAAGTGGTATGTTACAAACCTTGGCAGCAACTATATCACAATCAAAAGTGGAATGAACGGTGGTCGTATGCTTGACGTAAACGGGGGCAAATCAGCAGACGGTACTAACATTCAGATCTGGCCAGCTAATGGCAAGGATTCACAGATTTTTAAGGTAGTTAAGATTTCTGACGGAGTTGTAGCTCTTAAGAGCAAATGTGGCTCTGAAAAACAGGCTGTAAGCGTATATAACGCATCAGTAGATGCTGGCGCCAACATTGTTACCTGGAAGTACAACAGGAAAAACACCTATCAGCAGTTCAAATTCGAAGCTTGCTCTAACGGATCAGGCTCCGGAGGTGGTTCCGGTAGCGGTTCAGGTTCTGGATCAGGCCCTGGCAGCGGTTCAGGTTCTGGTAGCGGTTCAGGTTCTGGTAGCGGTTCAGGAAGCACAAGTGGCAGCACTATTACAGTTAAGAATGGTGGAACATCTCTTTCTTCTGCTATCAGCAATGCTAAGAGCGGCACCACAATTGTTATTGACGGTACTGTAAAGAGTGGCTCCGTAAAACTTCCTTCCGGTGTGCATATCACTGGTAAGAACAATGCCACAATTGATTTTTCATCCACAAGCGGAAGCTCTGGAAGAGGAATCACCATCTCAGGAAGTGGCAGCAATCTTTCAAACTTTACAGTAAAAAATGCTGCTGACAACGGTATCTTTATCGATGGCAACAACAATACTTTTACTAATGTAACCTGCTGCTATAACAAGGATGCAGGTTTCCAGATCAGTAACGGTGGCTCCAACAACAAATTCTACAACTGCACTTCACACCACAATGCAGATCCTAAGGGTGAAAATGCAGACGGATTTGCTTGTAAGCTCCATTCAGGAACCGGCAACTATTTTGAAGGCTGCGTTGCTGAATATAATAGCGATGATGGTTGGGATCTCTATGCAGCACATGGGGCTGTGACTTTTAAGAACTGTAGAGCAAACTACAATGGATATTGCGATGGTATTTACGGCGACGGTAACGGCTTCAAGCTTGGCGGCGTTGACAACAAGACCTCTGGCGTCGCAGCTCACCTTGATCCTTTGAATCATGTTTTGGAAGGATGTTCAGCAGTTGGCAACTACGCTTCTGGCTTTGACAGAAATAACCAGAGCGGAGTTGTTACTATGAAAAAGTGCACAGCAGACAGCAATAAAAAGTACAACTTTAACTGGCCAAAGGAAGGAACACCTTCTGCGCTTGGCAAAAAGGTAACCTTTGGAACAGCGGTAATCCAGGATTGCACATCTAAAAACGGAAAGAATAACATTAAAGGTGCCACATTAAAGGGCAACTGTGTTGGATTCTAACATTATCAAAGGCCTGTATCCATCTGAGATACAGGCCTTATTATATTAGCAAATTTAAAAACCGAGTGTGTCAAGTTAAGTGTGTAAGTTTTTTTATTTTATTAAAATCAGTGACCGTAAGATCACCGATTTTTAGCGTTATTAAGGTTAACAAAGGTATTACTTTGATACCCTTGTTTTTATGTCTTCGATGATTTCCAAGACTTTGTTTTCTGTACGGATAATCTCATTTTCATCAATGGCAGTCTCTGGGAGATGGTCTACGACAAATCCAGATACCTTAAGAGATAAATTTGAAAAAATCCTATTACAAACAGCATATGAAGAGCCTGCGATAATGCTGATAACATCAGCTAATTCCAGCTTTTTTAAAACCAACTGTATAAGTAGATCATCAGCATTGATCAGAGAGCCTAATAATTCAGTATTGCTTGTATAAGGTTGTTTTTCTTTATTCTGCAAATGCCAGTCACTGATTTTTCGTTTAAGTAATGCATTTCTATCTAGCAGTTCATCGATAGACACATCAAAGTATTCAGATAAAGTGCAGAGCATTTCTATGTCTGGGATAGCATTTCCACTTTCCCATTTGGAAATGCTACTCTCTGAGACACCGATGTCGCTTGCCAAAGCCGCCTGTGTTATGTTGTGAGATTTTCTTAGCTCTTTTAGTCTGTATTTTAAAACTTCCTCAACCATATGAATACCTCTCATAACTCAAGTATAACCTATATTTTTCAGTGTTTCACTTGATTCGTATTCATTTTTCTTTCTTATAATGAATTACTAAGCGGTAACCCGATGGTGGCGATACCAAATGCTATTTTTATCTGCCAATCACTGCTGCTTTTACAAACTTGGTTATATCATCAACAGCTTTTTCAACTGTCAACAAGTCACCATACATTCTTTATCGCCTTTTCCTAGAACAATGCACTCACGCTCTTCAAAATCGATATCATCTATATCGAGATTAGCGTATGTAATTTTTTCGTGCTCACATGCCCGTTCTATGACATTCCCGTGAGTATTTGCTTTTCAAACAAAAGCTCAGTCTCATGATAGTCTCAAAATTTCATGAGACTATTACTATTTACTGTCTTTCTTCCTTTTTGCAGCCTCTAACACGCTTGCCAAATTACCTTCATTAAGAAGCTTCGGATAATTATCATCGATGTCCTTGAGAATTACCCGGTTATCCGATTCTGATGTTCTGGTACTGTCATATAGCTCATCTAGGTTATGTGCAGAAAAGATACTATCAAGAAGTTTTTTGGCTTCATCAGGATGGGACAGTTTTTCGAATCCTCCATAAAAATCCACAACTGCTTTCTCTATCTGCTCTCTTGTAATATTCTCTGACTTTATGATGCCGACAGCATCTGACATATCATATTTGTACGGTCTTAATGACGCAAGTTTCATTGCTACATCATACTCAGAAGGAAGCATCCTCGCTTCCAGGATATTGGCAAACAGCTTATAATGCTTAGAATACTGCCTGATCTTTTCAGTGTATGAACTTGTTTTCCTGAATTCCTCATTAATCCAACCTGTTGGCAGTCCATTTTTGTCGCCTACGGTATTTATTGCATCCTTCATTGAAGAAGAGGCAAAAATCAGACTATCAATATCCGTTGTAGAAGCCCGGAAGCCATATTTTGAAACTATAGCAGCTCCACCTATAATAACAATTTCTGCAGGTGTGTTCTTTCTATTGATCTTTTTATACTCTTTTGCAAGTTGGAACAGTAGATTGTCTATATTATCTTTCGTAAATAAAACGTTATTCATTTATAATCTCGCATTCTACTATATTAAAATTAAGGAACTCGGGAATTGCGTGATTCAAAGCTTCTTGGTGTGCATCCCTCCCCAAAAGCTTTTCTGATAGTTCTGTATCAGCGGGAAAGACCGGTTTCTCCAACTTATATCGCCTGATTTCTTCATACTCGGTACACTTTGGAAGGTCGTTTCGCTTGCTCAGATAATCAAGCATTGCAAGAAGATAAAATGCTTCTGCTTTCATATCCAATTTCCAGTAATAATCTATCTTTTTCTTTTCCAAAAGGTCGATCACGTAATCTATCTCACCAATACGATTTACCAAATGACACTGCTCACTTCTGAAAAGGTTGAAGGAATGATTCTTATCGCACAGCGTAAGAAGCTCATCTATTGTGAGGTTAAGAGCATCAGCTATCTTTTTCACAACACCAAGAGCGCAGTTAAGGATATCCACCTTCCCATTAACAATGTTAAAGACCGTAGGATAAGCAACCAGAGCGCTATTCGCAACTTTATATATAGATATACTATTGTCTTCAAGATATTGCTTAAGGTACATAATCGCATCCTCCTTCTGACTTTATTATATACTTAGAATTATATATACGCAAGCGTATATATAATTCTATAAAATATCCGGGCACTATGCCCGGATGAAATTTTATAGTGTTTTCCTGATTCATTTTTACTCATGAAATCTTAGCAATAAATGGCTAGAGCCAAGAAACAAATGGTAAGAGAAAACTAGCAAAATGCCTTACACTACATATCATTGAAATACTTATATACAGGAAGGATTTGTAAAATGAAAAATAAGGTATTAGCGGGGATATTAGTTATGGGATTATTACTTACAGGTTGTGGTAATGATATTGAGAAAGCAATTGCACAAGAGACATCTTACTCTGAAGAGGCTGACAGTGCTATTTCAGATGAAATATTATTGGAAGAGGCAAGCTCAGTGAACACTGATGCCAGCAGTTCTTCTACGACAGCGCCACAGGAAGCCCATGCAGAAGTTGGAAATATGGTCCTTCCAAGATACACAGCTCTTCGTACTGATGAAGGTGCAGGCACTATCGAGAGGATTACCTATACAGCTCATGATTATGCCGGAGATGGCCATGAATTTACCAAGGAAGCAAATATTTATTTGCCTGCTGGATACAGCGAGGATAAAAAATATAATGTAATGATCCTGTTACATGGCATTGGTGGTGACGAAGATGAATGGGGAATGAATAAGAGCACTTCCAGAGTAAAGGCAATAATGGATAATCTCGCCTATTATGGCGATATAGAGTCCTTTATTGTAGTTACTCCAAATGGAAGAGCAGGTGATTATAAGGCAGAAAACGGTTCATCTGCCATAGATTCTTTCTATGTATTTGGTCAGGAGTTGAGAAACGACCTGATTCCATATATAGATTCACACTACAGCACATATGCTGATTATGAGGAAGGGTATGACCTTTCAGAAGCCAGAGCCCATAGAGCAATTGCCGGGCTTTCCATGGGTGGTATGCAGACTATCAACATCGGTATTGGAGAATGCATAGATATGTTTGGATATTTTGGAGCTTTCTCAGCTGCCCCAACAAGCAATATTGCCTCCAAGACAGCTAGCATTCTTGAAGGCAATGAATATCCAATCTATTATTTTTATAACATATGCGGTCTTCAGGACAGAACAGCCTATTCTAGCCATTCTGCCGCAGCCAAGACACTGCCCTCTGTATGCGACCAATTTGTTGATGGTGAGAACTACATGTGGCAGGAGCTTGACGGACAGCATGATTTCCGCATTTGGTATCTTGGCTTTTATAATTTTGCTCAGCTTGCATTCAGTAAAGAGTAATGCAAACTTTACGATCATGGATTTACTATATTTCTTGCTTCACCCCTCTGGTAAGCCTGAACATTCTTTTTAACTTCCTCAAGGCATCTGCGACGGGCCTCTGTGCTGGCCCAGGCAAGGTGAGGCGTTACTATGAGTTTTGTGCTATCCTGTATCTTCAAAAGAGGTGAATCTTTGGCCATGGGTTCTGGATTTAATACATCCAGACCTGCGGCCTTTATTTTTTTATTTAAAAGTGCATCTGCAAGATCCTGTTCACTTACAACAGCCCCTCGTGCGACATTTATGAGGATTGCGGTATCTTTCATCTTATCAAATACATCACCGCTAAAGAGATTTCTAGTCCTGTCACTAAGTGGACAATGGATTGAGATGACATCACTTCTCCTTAATAGCTCATCGAATTCAACTCTCTCGTAGTCTGTGCAGGTGCTGTTACCAGATGCAGAGTAAAAGATAACCTTGGCTCCAAAGGCTGTTGCAATCTGCGCAACCTTTCTGCCTATATTTCCCATGCCAACTATTCCGTAGGTCATACCATCAAGCTCATGAAATGGAATATCAAGGCAACAGAAATGTGGCTGATTTGCATAGTCACCACTTTTTACGAATTCATCATAATGTCTCATGCTCTCCATAAGGTAGAATAAAAGAGCAAAAGTGTGCTGCGCTACAGATGCTGTGGAATAATTGACCACATTGGCAACCTTGACCCCATGCCTGTTGCAGGCAGGAATATTTGCATTATCAAAGCCTGTTGCAAATTCGCAAATAAGCTTTAAATCCGGGGCATCATCAAGGATTTTATCAGTAATGGCACTTTTATTGATCATAAGTACCTCAGCTCCAGCAAGCCTTTCTTTGGCATTATCCTCAGTTATCTTATCATCATAATAAGTAACCTCTCCAAGCTCATCATAAAGGCTATAATCCATATCTGATCCAACACTGTCTTTATCAGCTACTACTATTTTCATATCTCATCCTTTCAAAAAATAGATTTCTGTTTCTCATCAAAAAGAGAAATGCATAATTATACATATGCCTGCATATAATTTCTGGTATTCCTGCGTTCAAATGATAACATATGCAGAATATGCGTGTAAATATTGATTTTTATGTACTATTAATCACTCTGCAAGCGTATCTGTCCTCCATATTTCTCCGTGATAATGCACAGATTCACTTGGGAAATTTTGTTTATTTTTTCGTATATATTTTACTAATATGTCCTAAGATTAATGTATATTTATTCCGATATAAAAAAAGACAAGGAGTGTCGTTTTAAGAGGATGGAGCCTATGGTAATACAACACAACATTTCTGGAATGAATGCAAATCGTCAATATGGCATGACTACTGTTTCCCAGCGGTACTCAGCAGAAAAACTTTCGACGGGTTATAAAATTAACCGGTCTGCTGATGATGCGGCTGGTCTTGGTATTTCTGAAACAATGAGGAGACAGGTTAGAGGCCTCACTCAAGCATCCAGCAATGCTCAGGATGGAATTTCCCTTGTACAGATTGCAGATGGCGCTTTAAATGAAGTCCATGACATGCTCCAGCGTGGCAATGAGATTTCTGTAAAGGCTGCTACAGATACATTAACAGATGATGACAGATCCTACATCAACGAGGAAGTTAAAAGAATTTCCAGTGAAATTGAAAGTATTGCCAATAAGGCTACTTTCAACGAAATACTTATTTTCCCTCCTGATGGCGCAAAGGTCGGACACGAATCTGAATCTACAGTTCCCGACATCTATCTTCAGGTAGGCTCTGAAACAGATCCAGAAAATGAAATTGGAATAAAAAGATATTCCTTATCCGCAGAAGCTATTGGCATAGACGGCGTAAATACGGCGACAAGACAGGATTCTCTTGAAGCAATAGACAAATTCAAATCCGCTCTTACAAATGTCAGTGAAATGCGCTCCTACTATGGTTCCATACAAAACAGACTAGAGCACACTATAAAGAATCTGGACAACACTATGGAGAACACCCAGTCTGCAGAATCAAGTGTCCGTGACACTGATATGGCTAAGCAGATGTTTAACTTTTCAAACCTTAGCATTCTCTCTAAAGCTGGAGAATCTGTTCTTGCCCAGGCCAATCAGTCAAATTCCGGAGTTCTAACTCTTTTGTCATAAGAAATGGAGGTTTTTCCTATATCAAAAAGGGATGCATTTCTGCATCCCTTTTCTATGTTTATCGCATTATGCAAATGGATTCTCTGTTGGGTATGGAAGAGAAGCTGGCTGGTTGTAACCAATAACCTCTGCTCCAACATACTTAAATACTTCGTAAAGAGCCTTTCCGAAGTGGCCAAACGCAACTGCTCCGTGGTGAGGGAAGTTGTGCTGGATGAGAATGTGTCTGTAGAATCTTCCCATCTCTGGAATAGCGAATACACCGATACCACCGAATGACTGTGTAGCAACAGGAAGAACTTCGCCCTGTGCAACATAAGCCTTAAGATGATTGTCAGATGTGCTCTGAAGTCTGTAGAATGTGATGTTTCCAGGAATGATATCACCCTCAAGTGTTCCCTGTGTAACTTCCTCAGGAAGGTTTCTAGCCATAATTCTCTGGAACTTCATCTCGCAGCTTGAAAGCTTGCTTGTGCATGTGTTTCCGCAGTGGAAGCCCATGAATGTGTCTGTGTGCTTGTAATCGAACTTGCCCTTGATTGACTGCTCGTACATATCAGCAGGTACAGAGTTGTTGATATCAAGAAGTGTTACAGCATCATCAGAAATGCATGTTCCGATGAACTCTGAAATAGCACCGTAGATATCTACTTCACAAGATACAGGGATTCCTCTTCCTGTAAGTCTTGAGTTTACATAGCAAGGAACAAATCCAAACTGTGTCTGGAATGCAGGCCAGCACTTACCAGCGATACAAACATACTTCTTACCGCCTCTGTGCTCTTCGATCCAGTCAAGAAGTGTAAGCTCGTACTGAGCAAGCTTCTCAAGGATTTCAGGCTTCTTGTTGCCAGCGCCAAGGTCTTTTTCCATATCAGCCTTAACTTCTGCAATTCTAGGATCACCAGCGTGCTTGTTGAATGACTCGAAGAGGTCAAGCTCTGAGTTCTCCTCAATCTCAGCACCCATGTTGTAGATCTGTTGGATAGGAGCGTTACAAGCAAGGAAGTTCATAGGACGAGGTCCGAATGAAATAACCTTGAGGTTTTCAAGTCCATCAAGAGCTCTTGCGATAGGTACGAACTCGTTGATCATCTTAGCACACTCATCAGCAGTTCCTACTGGATACTCTGGAATATATGCCTTAACTCCACGAAGGTGAAGGTTGTAGCTAGCATTGAGCATACCGCAGTATGCATCTCCTCTGCCATCGATAAGGTCGCCCTGTGACTCCTCTGCAGCAGCACAGAACATTACAGGTCCGTCAAACTTCTCAGCAAGAAGTGTCTCAGAAATTTCTGGTCCGAAGTTTCCAAGGTATACGCAAAGAGCGTTACATCCAGCCTTCTTAACATCCTCAAGAGCCTCAAGTGTCTGAGTCTCGCTCTCGATGATACAAACAGGACACTCATAAACGTCCTTGTCGTTGTAGTTCTTCTTATAAGCCTCTACTAAAGCTTTTCTTCTGTTGACAGCAAGTGATGCTGGGAAGCAGTCACGGCTTACTGCAACAAGTCCAATTTTAACTTCTGGAATGTTAATCATAAAAATCCCCTTTCTTGCGCTATAGGCGCCTTCATAAAACTTTTATCTCCCAAGAACTTTGCGTTCCAAGTGGTCGATACACACATGTGCATTGTAAAAAGATCTGCCAATATCCAAGTTGAAAAAATACAACTTTGCACTTGTATACTTTTTCTGACGATACATATTATCTGTCATAGGCATCCAAATTACAAGCTATCAAAACGTAGAAAAATTGCATACAAAATTATTCAAATTGCTTGTAAGTTGTACGTGTTATATTTCAAAACACATACATGTTATCTCTAGAGCAAAATCATCCTGCGGATCTAACTCTGAGGTATGTCAAATAGTAAAGTCCACGCTTATGCACTTATGACCTGTAAGTTCCTCTGAGCGAGCATCTGGCTGCTGAGTACCTGCATAGAGTCTGAAGTTCTTGGCAAAGATAGCTCTTTTACCTTCTTCATCTACAGAAGTAAGGGCTCTCTCATTAATTGAAAGAGTAACTGTTACCTCTTTTCCTGCTGGAACATGAACTCTCTTAAATCCGCAAAGGCTTGGATTAAGTGTTGCAAACTCAGAATCAAGATCCTTGATGTAGAGCTGAACAACTTCATCTGTATCGAACTTGCCATCATTAGCAACTGTCACTGTAATCTCTGCACCTGTTGCCTTATTAGCATCAGCATACTTAACATTAAAGTTGAAGTCAGGCTTAACATAGCAATCGCCGTATGTAAGACCATATCCAAATGGATAAAGAGGTGTGCCTGTAAAGTACTTGTATGTCCTGTTCTTCATGGAATAATCCTTGAAGTCAGGAAGATCATCAGCTGACTTGTAGAAGGTTACAGGAAGCTTACCTGATGGTGATACTTCTCCAAAGAGAATATCTGCAACATCTGCGCCGCCTCTTGCTCCAGGATAGAAGGCCTGAAGAATTGCGTTAGCATCCTCCTGAGCTTTAGAAAGATCAATAGCACTACCAGCCATGTTGATAACAATTGTAGGCTTGCCACACTCAAGAACAGTGTAAAGGAGCTGTCTCTGAGGAAGTGGAAGGCTAAGGTTGATCTTATCTCCTGATGCAAACTGGTTACCTGCATCTCCCTCTTCACCCTCAAGGTTCTCATCAAGACCTACTACAACAACTACTACATCTGAGTGGTCTGCAACAGCCTGAGCCTCTGACAATCTGTCTGGAAGATTTGGATCTGCAAGGTTACTTATATTATTCTTGAAGATATCGCAACCCTCTGAGTAGAGTACGCGAACATCATCTCCTACCTTGTCCTGGATTCCCTCAAGAACTGTTACATATCTTGAAGCTGTTCCATGGTAGTTACCTATAAGTGACAATCTGGAGTTAGCGTTTGGTCCAACTACACCGATTGTCTTTATGTTGTCCTTATTAAGAGGAAGAAGTCCGTCATTCTTAAGAAGAACTACTGACTCTTTTGCTGCTCTCTTTGCAACAATAAGGTGCTCTTTGCACTCTACCTTTTCAAAAGGAATCTCATCAAATTCTGTCTTATCAAACATTCCGAGAAGGAATCTTGTTGTAAAGAGTCTTACGCAAGACTCAGTAAGATACTTCTCATCTATAAGACCAGCTCTTACACCATTCATAATGGACTGATATGTGCATCCGCAGTTAAGATCGCATCCCATTTCAAGAGCGAGCTTAGCAGACTCCTCAGGACTTGATGTGACCTTGTGGTTCTCATGGAAATCCTTGATAGCCCAGCAATCAGATACAAAGTGGCCCTTAAAGCCCCACTCGCCACGGAGTTTATCCACCATAAGAGGCTTGTTAGCACAGCATGGCTCGCCATTTGTTCTGTTATAAGCCCCCATTACAGCCTCTACGTCAGCCTCTTTTACAAGGGCTTCAAAAGCTGGAAGGTAGGTCTCTTCAAGATCCTTCTTGCTTGCCTTGGCGTCAAAGAAATGTCTCTCGCCCTCAGGTCCAGAGTGAACTGCAAAATGCTTGGCACATGCTGCAGCCTTCATGTATTCTCCATCGCCCTGCATTCCCTTAACAAAAGGAACAGCAAGAGAGCTTGTAAGGAATGGATCCTCACCATAAGTCTCATGGCCTCTGCCCCAGCGTGGATCTCTGAAAATGTTAACGTTTGGAGCCCAGAAAGTAAGACCTTTGTAGATATCTCTGTCTTCTCTCTTAGCCTGCTCATTATATTTAGCACGAGCTTCCTCTGCTATGATCTCGCCAACTTCGCCCATAAGCTCTTCATCAAATGCTGCTGCAAGTCCGATGGCCTGTGGAAACATTGTGGCTGTACCTGCTCTTGCAACACCGTGCAGAGCCTCATTCCACCAGTTATAAGCTGGTATTCCAAGTCTGTCGATAGCTGGTGCATCATAGCGAAGCTGAGATGCCTTCTCTTCTACGGTCATCTTAGCAACGAGTTCCTGTGCACGCTTTTTTGCTTCTTCTCTGTTCATCAACTCATCCTCATAGTTTTCCAAAATAATACTTTCCGTATTATCTATTTTTACATAAGGAGGATTGATGTTCTTACCATTTTTTGCCCTATGCCTCTTAATACTTGCGTTTTATTTTTCAGCTACAATTATGCAGTTTGAAGCAGGGTATTCCACCACATTTCCATTCTCATCAAGAAGATCCAGGTACTGTCCAAGATTGTCAGGATAACCTGGCTCCAAAAGCTCTTTTGCTACTACCACCCTTGCTCCAAGCTCTTTGAAAAAATCCCTGTACTGCTCAAGAGTGAAATAACCAAACTGCTCTTGTACCTCATGAGCATAGCTTTCTGTTCCCCATGTATATGTAAAAAGAAATTCCCTGATAAAGTTTATATCGCCTGCAACCGTGAGTTTATCCTCATCTATAAAAAGAACTTTCTTTTCCTCTGGAATGTCCTTAAGCCCCTTAAAGTCCTTCACATAATTTTTGAAGAAATCAAGTCCTGCCTCTGTTTTAAACCTTATTTTCCTTACAGCATTACCACTTGTTTTAACTCCGTCTCTTATAATGATCCTTCCGCCCTTGCCGAGGCTATCGTAGGCATTTCTAAGAGCAAGCTTGACGCTGTCTATATCAAATTTCCCATTTGTCCCTTCTGTATATGAATATATTTCATGAAGTATGGATGAAAAGATTATGCTTCCAACTTCTCTTTCCATGGTACTATCCACAAAGTTGTGCACAAGAACATTCCATTTGTGGCCTTCTCTGTGTTTCTTCTGATCAAGAGTTTCGATGACATTGGTAGATATATCCGTTCCTATGATCTGCTTGTCAGGGAATTTACCTTCAAGCTTATCAAGAAGAATTCCACCGCCTGATCCAACATCCACTACACTTTCTCCAGTGACATAATCAATGATGCTGTCCTTGGTGCTTGCAGAAACATTATTCATAGTCATAAGATACTTATCTTCATTATTGAGCCTGTCAAATGCATCTCTTCTAAAGCCAAACATGTCGTAGAGAACAATTATGCTCTTTTCAAAGGTAAGAAGGCCGCTCCTCTCTGCTTCTACGCAGAATTCAATAAGTTTTTCGCAGACCTTTGAGAACTTGAAATCCACAAAAGCACTCTTATTTTCTATCTTCACGTCGATATCCACATTCTGGACAGATGAATCCAAAAGATATTTTTCGATAATACGCTTTTTGTAGACATTTACATGCTTTTTGCCCTCATAATCATAGAGAAGGCTGTCTGCCAGAGGCTTAAAGTTAAGATGCAAAACCTCCTGCCCTGACCTCTCTATTTCTTTTACAGTATTAGTCAGGATTGTCCTGATCTGTCCCATATCAAAGCTGGAAAGAGCAGCTTCGAAATACCACAGCTCATGCTTAGGAAATATCTCTTTTGCAAAAAAGTCCACATCACTTCCAAAGAATTCCATCTCACCAGGACATAGTCTCTGAAGCCTGTACTGAGGAGAAAACTCTGTAAGTTCTCCGGATACTATATTGTCTATAAGAGACTTGGTACTAACTTTTACTGAATCCCAGATTTTGTCTGAAACAGCCCTTATGATGCATTCGTTGAGCACAAGTAAGAGCCTCTTCATATCGAGAGCATTATACTTTCGATATGCAAGAAGCTCTTTGTTTGCAGAAACAGAGATCTCACCGCGAATACACTGACCAATAACTCCATGAGTCTTGATCAGTGTATAGATAAGGCCATCATCTCCTGTTTCATCTTTATATATTTCAGCGGAGGCTATATTGTGGATATCTATTGGATAACCCTTTTTCCTCCATTCATTTCTCTCTTTGGACAAACCGCCCTTGGCAACCTCAGACCATTTAAGAACTGTTTCGATCACATCCTTTTCCTGCTTGGTAAGCTCTTTTTCTGAAGATATCTCATCAAGAATGTCCAAAGTGCGCATAACATACATTAAAGTCTCTTTACCAGAAAGACTTCCAATACTGTCAAGTCGCTCAGCATTAACATATACATTATCTGTATCTGTCAAAAGCTTAAGCCATGTATTGCCTGTAAGAACCCCTTCTCTTATATTTCCATCCTGGTCAAAAAACTTATCAAAACTTGCTGACATATGACTCCTAACCGGTCACGAGCCTTCCAATACGGTCCGAGACACCAATCTTGATCTCCATACCAGCATTGAAATCAATTGTGTCATCGATAATACCATCTGAAAAGACTACGCCGTTTTCACTCATGTCAGAAGTAACGATCAGCTTCTCGTCTCCGCCAATCTGTCCATAAACAATATCTGCCTGAGTAAATCTGCTAGGATAAGGCTCTCTTACCTGAAATGTCAATTGCCTTGCTCCCCAATCATATGATGGTTCCGGAACACTCCCCATGCCAAAAGCCCTGGCCATTCCTCTAAATTCCGCCATAACTGATTTGTGCCAACCAGTCATTCCAAATCCAGTAGAAATGATAATCCCTGATGAGGACTGATTTTCAACCTGATCACGGTAGTTAATGTGGTATCTTGCAGATGTGTGGTTGGATACGCCGATAAAAAAGTCATTAACCGCGTATAGGACCTGGCCATCCTTTGATTCCACTTTACCCATTGTAACACTTTTTGCATCAAAGCTTCCATCAATAACCTTGGGTAAAATACCCTTAATATCCCCTGTTTCAAATGGTAAAAGAACTCCATCCCATCTGGCAGGATCTGGGTTAACTCCGATCAGAGGCTGTCCATCCAGATATTTCATGGCATTGGCTACGAGTCCATCCTGGCCAACTGCGATAACTATGTCATCCTTGCCAAATATCATATTGGGCAGGTATTCCCTATCTATTTCCTGAAGTCTGGCCATTGGGCGAACAAGGTTTCTCACGCTTTCAAGAGCCGCGTTATAGTTTTTATCCTCTGTTTCATAATCAGAGAAATCTGCTCCCAGATGTTCAATGTAGAACCTGGCCTGTTCTACGGTATTATATCTTCTTTTCAGTTCCTCATACCTGGTTCGGCGCTTTATGAGAACTACCTTATTCATCCCTCTGTCCATAATTTAAGTATCTCCTGCTTGCTTATTTCTTTTTCTGTCCCAGCACAGCATTTGCTGCATCCTTCACTTTATCTGCTGTCAGACCTGCAGTTTCCCTTGCGATTCCTCCAGTTAATGTCTGCAATAAATCTGGCGTAAAGTTGATTGTTCCAATCTTGTCTGCGTTGTCACCAATGTTCATGAATGCCTTAGCCATAAGTGTAGCAGGATCCATCTGAGCCATTGCGCAAGCTTCAACAAGAGCCACGTTGAGCTGATTATATGCCTTAACAATTCCTGCCAGTGCATATGCCTGCTGATCTGCCTTAGCCTTTTCATTTTCAACTTCCAGAGCAGTGTATTCACTGTTCTTCTTCTCAAGTTCTATCTTACCCAGCATTTCCTTATTTTCAATCTGAAGTTTCTTGGCAGCTGCCATCTCTTTAAGGGCAAATTCCTTTTCCTGTTTCTCGGTATTCATGGCAAGTTCGCTTCTAAGAGCCTTAAGGCGCATCTCCTGCTCTCTTTCCTCCTGCTCCTTCTTCATATCCAGGTCGCAGCGCAGCACGTACTGTCTCATCTCCTGCTCTTTTTCTTCCTTCTCTTTCTCTTTTTCAGCTACCTTGATCTCTGTATTGATCTCATTTTCCTTGATAACGCGTTCCTGTTCAATAGCAGCATTTCTACGCATATAAATTGCATCGTCCTGCTCCTTTAAGATCTGCTCCCTGGCTGCTGCCTCCAGAGCCTTTCTGGTCTCCGCTTTAGGATTTATTCCCAGGATGTTTATCGCAACTATGCTAACACCAAGTTTGGCTATAGACTCATCACTTGTAAGCGCTGTCTCTATTGTCTCTGCCATCTCATCTGCAAGTCTGATTATTGTACGAACATCCTTCTTGCTAACTTCTCTGATCACGATAGCTTTGATGATGTTGTTGATTCTCTTTTCCAAAAGAGCCATCTGCTCTGCAATCTTGTCATCTGTCTGGATGGGAGGCTGATACGCAAAATCAAGCATCTTGGCTGCCTTGTTATAATCCGTGATCATATATGTAGTAACACCCTGAACACATACGCTCTGGTAATCACTTGTTACCACGTCATCAAAAGCGAATGCACCATCAAACGCTGTAGATGGCGCAACCATGATACTGGTTGTAAGGTCATTGTATAATACTGACAGTCCAAGTCCCTCTCTGACAACCTTTCCATTTTTAATCACCATTACATAATCATTTGGTTTAAACTTTTTGAATTTCATAGTGTGCCTCCCGGTTTGATTAGTAGTTATTTGCTACTTTCTTTTGTTGATTTTATATTAGTAGCATTTTACTACTTTGTCAAGAAAAAAAATAAGACCTGATCATTTCCAGTGATCAGGCCTAAAACGCATCTTTACTATCCTATATATCTATATTCTGCTGACATTTTGTTACTGATAATAGATTTTCTTTTTTCACATGTAGCCTCTATCTTAGGAGCCACTAGTGCCCTAAAGTTAGTCTTGTAAAGCTTTCTGCCAAGAACAAGCTCATAAACAGCCTGAAGATCCGGCAGTGTAAACTTTTCTCCAATCATGTTAAAAGATAAATCTGTATGCTCAAATTCAGCCTTGAGCTTTAAAATAGATTCAATGATGATCTCAATATGATCAAATGCAAGCTTCTCCTTGGAAGCTGGCGTCGAAACCAGGTTCTCGTAGGTTATCCTTCCATTTTTAAAAGACTTACTCTCTATAGAATACTTGATTTCCACATGTCTATTCTGATTGACAAATCTAATCTCGTCCTGATTGATAATCATATCAAACCACGCCGAATCCATAGTCTTATAAGTCCCATCCACTACTTCATCCCGGACATCCGAAACAAGTGCCAGATAAGCTATACTCATAACCCAGGTCCTGGGATCTCTTCCAGGCCTTGTAAAGGTATAGATCTGATCAAGGTATGTATTTTCAAGGCCGGCTTTTCGAGAAAGAACTCTCGCTGCTGCCTGATAAGCAGTTTCATCCTGATGGACAAATCCTCCAGGAAGTGACCACATATCAAGAAACGGATGCTCATCTCTTTTTACCAGAAGAATTCTCATATTTTTAAGATCAGGACTTGTCCCAAGAACAAGAATATCAGTAGATACAGAAGGTTTTTCATAGTCATCAGCCCTGTAATTTCGAAGGAATTCTTTTTCAGTTAACCCGTTTTTATCCTTTTTACTTGTCATGCATCTCGCTCCATGATAGGTATAAATCTCACTTTTTTATATCATGTAATACATTTTACCATGTAGACAGATTATCTACCAAGAATTACTCGCGTAGAAACAGCTCAAAAAAGCGCGGCCAAAAAAGGCCGCGCTTTTTATAATCTGTCAGTATTAACAATTCATTATGGGAGCATATCAGCATCGCCGAAGTACTCTGCCCACTTCTGAGTACGCTCATCAATGATTGCCTGTCCACCTGCTGAGAGGTAATCTGAAAGGAAGCTATCCCATGTTGAGTCAAAGCTATCTACAGAAGCAACGACTGCGTTGTCATAAACCTGATCTCTCTTTGATGAAAGAGTATCACCAACACCAGCTTCTGCTGTGATCTCACCAACGTTAACATTCTTTGGCTCAAGACCATCTGCCATAGCAATCTTGTTAGCCTGATCTACAAGCTCAGGATCAGCTTCTGCATAACCATATGCAAGTGAAAGAGCTGCAAGTTTCTCATCACCAAAGTATGTTCCGTTACATGTGATTGTGTAGTCAATGTTCTTACCAGAGTTCTGGATTGCATCGCCTGTTGCTGCAATGATCTGGATAGCACCAGAATCAAGAACTTCATGTGTAACACCCTCTTCACCAGCCTGGAGATACTTGATTGTATCTGGCTGTGAAATGAAGTCAAGGTAAAGAAGTGAAGCAAGAGGCTCTGTGTTTGTTGTAGGGAAGAAGAGCTTTCTGTCTCCAGCTGAGCTGTAAAGCCACTTAGAATACTTATTAGCTGAGTTCTGGAAGCAATCTACAGGAACAAACTTAGCATCTTCGCCAACATTTCTCTTAAGGTTGGCATTGATTGAATCTTCACCATTTCTAAATACATAATCCCAGTTGTGCTGGAAGGCACCAACATAACCAGCCTTGATCATGTCATCCTCAGTTGTATCTCCGCTTCCATAAAGAGCGAAGTCTTTCCACATGAGGCCGTCGTTGTACCACTTGTTAAGAAGTCTTACAGCTTCCTTTGTAGAAGCCTGTGTAACCATTCTGTCATCAAATCCGTTAATATAGTACTCTTTATCTGTGATAGCTGGATCCATGAATGAAGTGATGATATTTGAAGCTCTCCAACCGATATCATAGCTTGTTGAGAAAGGAACCATCTTGGAAGCATCAGCGCCAAGAAGTGTATCAGCGTTATCTCTGAATGCTACAAGCATATCTTCAAACTCCTGAGTTGTTGTAGGAGCCTTTAAGTTAAGCTTATCGAGCCAGTCCTGACGAACGAAAGTAACAATTCTCTGCTGCTCTGCTCTCTTTCCTTCAAGTGCCCATACAGCGCCTGTCTTAGGATCCTTATCCCAGAGCATATTTGTGTCGCCAAGCCATCCCCAAAGGTTTGGAAGATCACTCTTGTATGTCTCGATCATTTCGCTAAGATCGATAACACCGCCCATCTGAGCGTATGTAAGAACTGTAGGATATGAATATGTTACGCAGATGTCTGGAGCTTCGCCAGCTGCAAGAAGGTTGTTGATATCATCAACCTCTGTCCATCTTGGAACCTTCTTGAAGGTAACTTCTACGTTGTGCTCCTCAAGCATTCCCTTCTTGATGTACTCTGTGTACATGTTGTTCTCAGGATCTGATCCGCCGTCATTTCCTCTGTCGTAGATCTCAACTGTGATTTTTCTTGTCTCAGCAAACTTACCATCTGTAAGTTCTGAAGAAGTCTCTGGCTCAGTTGGTGTTTCAGCTGCTGGAGCCTCTTCTTTAGTCTCCTGTGCAGGAGCTGTTTCATTTGATGCTGTTGTGTCAGCGCCCCCGTTTGATGATCCGCAGGCTACTACTGAAAGTGCCATTGCAGATGCAAGAAACATGGATAATACCTTTTTCTTCATAACTATACCTCCATTTTTATATACTTTTTCCCACCACGGGATTGGTACCATGAACACCGTTTTCCGCAATGCATGTACTGTAGATCGGTAGCTCTGGGCATTCCGACGAGCCAATTCAGAGGAATTGTCTCGTCTCCATAGAGCTAAACTCACTCCAGTACATGCATTTGTGGAAAACTCATTTTATTTCACCACTAACCAAGTTGGTTTTTTAGCCTCTACATTTTGTGTCGGTTAGTTTTTCAGAGTGTGCTTCTTTTTGATTTCTCTTTTACCCTCTTTTTATTTTCTTTACTCCTTGACTGCGCCGAGGGTTACTCCATGGATGAAGTATTTCTGCAGGAAAGGATAGATACACAGGATCGGAACTGTTGAGAACATTACGATTGCAGCCTTTAAGGATGCTGAAAGTCCAGGTGATGAGAATCCTTCCTGAGTTGCTACCTCAACCTGATTTATATTGTTGATGATGTTGTACAAAAGAAGCTGCAGAGTATAGAATCTGTCATCTCTCATGTACATAAGAGCATCTGAGTAACCATTCCATCTTCCTACCGCATAGAACAAGGCAAGTGTTGCCATAACAGGCTTTGAAAGTGGAAGATATATAAGTACAAGTATCTTAAAAAATGTTGCTCCATCTATTTCTGCGGATTCTCTAAGGCTATCGGGTATGCCATAGAAAAAGCTTCTCATGATGATCATGTTATAAACGCTCATAACGCCTGGAATAATAAGAACCAGAGGGTTGCTGAGAAGGTGGAGCTTCTGCATCAGCAGGTAGTTAGGTATTGTTCCTGCGTTAAAGAACATTGTGATTGTGATAAAAATGTTTATCGCTTTTCTTCCCTTAAGGTTCTCAAAGATCAGAGGGAATGCACAAAGTGTTGTCATTGTAAGAGAAAGAATTGTGCATATGATTGTTAAAAACACTGTCCAGATAAATGCTCTGATATATTTGGGATCCTTTAGTACTGTTGAATAAGCGTTAAAGTTAAGGCCCTTAGGCAAAAGATATACTTCATTTCTTACCAAAAAGTCTGTTCCACTAAGTGACTTGGCAAGAAGGTTCAGCATTGGGATGACGCACATTGCACTTACTAAAAGGCAAAATATCACAAACACTACATCCCATGCTTTGTCTGCATTTGATTTGATCTTCATTTTCGTTTGTTCCCCCTTACCATATTCCTCTCTCACCAAGTTTGCGAGAGATAAAGTTTGCCATCAGCAGGAAGAACACACCTACTACAGACTGGAATAGTCCAACCGCTGTGGTCAGAGAGAACTGAAGGCCTTTAATACCAACTCTATATACGAAGGTTGCAATAACATCAGCCACACGCATTACAAGGTTATTCTGGAATGCAAATGGTCTGTCAAATCCGCCGCCCAAGATATTTCCAAGGCTCATGATAAGAAGAACAACGATTGTAGGCTTGATGCCAGGAAGTGTAATATGCCATATCTTGCGGAACCTTCCAGCGCCATCTACTGCAGCAGCCTCATAAAGCTCAGGGTTAATACCTGCAATTGCTGCAAGATAAATGATGGAGCCCCATCCAAAGTTCTGCCAGATTCCAAAGCCAATGTAGCTTCCGATCCAGTGAGTAGCATCATTCAAAAATGGAATAGCTTCGCCACCAAAGTTCTTTATTACCATATTTACAAGACCATCGTTAGGAGCAAGGAGCTGGAGCGCCAAGCTGTAGATGATGACCCATGACAGGAAATGTGGCATGTAAGCAATTGTCTGAACTACCTTTTTAAATTTCACAAAACACAGTTCATTAAGAATAAGTGCAAAAATGATTGGTGCCGGGAAACCAAAGAAAAGATCCAATAGATTCAGTGTAAGGGTGTTTCTAAGGGCATATTTGAAATCATTATTCTTAAATGCCGCAATGAAGTACTCAAAACCATGATTGTTTGCAAGTGGAAGCTCCCACACACTCTTTACTAGACTGTACTTTTTAAATGCGATCTGCACATAGATCATTGGCGCGTACTTGAAAATTAGTAGATATGTCAAAGGCAGAAACAGCATAGCATATAACTGCCAGTACTTTTTCATGTAAACGCCAAATTTAACCTTTGACTTCTTCCCTGAATTATTAGCCATTACTCCTCCTTAGGGCTTAATAACACCCCCTATTTTTCATACAACTTTATAATACTGTCTAGGATTTATATATAAATACACAAAAGGATAGAATAATTTTGCAATTTCCGATATAATGTTGCACAACAATGATTGCGTTTGTCATTTTTTGTTTAGATGTTTTGTACATAATCTAGTGGGGGAAACTTAAATATGAAAAAAGCTCTAGATTGCCCATATAGCATGATAGATCAGGAAATAATTTGCGAACACAAGACTGCACGCGTAACTCCGTCCGATATTAAAACTGTACATAATCACGATGGCTATGAAATCGTTCTCTTCCTTAAAGGGGATGTAAACATAATGATTGAGCCTGATATTTATCAGATGAAGCGCGGTGATATGTTTTTGGTAAGTCCTCTTGTCTTCCATGGACTTGATCTTGAAGACATCAGCGGATACGAGCGAATTGTCATAAATGTTCAATATGAAACTCTGAAAAGATTAGGCGACGAAGATACAGACTTTTCCACAATCTTTAGAAGTAGCGATTCTCCAAATATGAATCATGTGCATATTCCAAACGACAAGCTTCAGGGTTTTATCGAAATTGCAGACAGGCTTGAGGCCGCTTTAAACAGCGATGAATTTGGCCACACCATCCTCTCAAGGGCGCTTCTTGTGGAATTTCTCGTTATGACTAATAAGTTTTCCACTAGTTCCACACATCAGAAAAAGAAAAGCCTTATGCCTTCAGTTGTGTCCAGAATATTTGACTATATTGACTCCCACATAGAAGAAAATATCACTATTAAGGATATGTCAGAGGCTCTCCACTATAGCAGTGATCACTTAAGCCGTGTGTTTTCAGAAGCAACCGGAGATTCTCTAAAGCACTATATCAGTGGAAAAAAAATAGTTCTGGCGCAGAAACTACTACTCCAGAACTATCCACCTTATGATGTTTGTTTCATGGCCGGCTACAATAACTACTCGAGCTTTTCAAGACGTTTTTCCCAGCAGATAGGAATGTCTCCCAAGCAGTATCAGCTTGCCAACAAAGAGCCCTCTGTCATGCCAGACAAAATTGGAGCCAAGCTCTGGGCATAACTAAGCTCTGTATTACATATATCAGTAAATTGGCCTGTTCTTTTCATCAGGGATTCCGCTCTTACGATAGAAGTAGGAATTAACCTGATCGCACCACTCATGGGCATTATTGACCTGCAGTTCAAATCTATGCATTACGCAGTTATATGTACGCTCAGGGACTTTTCCTTCAAAGCTCTTCCAGCTTTCTAAAAGTTCCTGGGCTTTACTATACCCTTCAAAGTGAACATCATAGATGTACTGTATAAGGCTCTGTCCACTCTTTAGCTTCCAGGTATATGGAATATGATGGAAGAAAAGAAGAAGGTTCTCAGGGCAGGTCCTTGGATCATTGTACATCTGCGCATTCTCTGGGTAATACTGCTGAGCATAGCCTGTTCCCTTATCTGTTCTGTCTACGCCAAGTCCCAAATGATCTGCTCTGTGATAAGTTCCCCATCTTGAATACTCATAGCCATCGACACTTGGACCATAGTGATCTCCAGGAGTTACCATCCATCCAATTCCAAGAGGACTTGTATACTTCTCATAAATCTCACGAGAATTAAGAAGCATATCTACCAGCTTATCCTCAAGCTCTTTTTCCAGATTAAAGGTGAGCTTAACCCACTCTCTTGCAATTTCTTCAGAATCAAGGTCGGTGTCATAGGCTAGTCTCCCAAAGCCGTAGAGGTTAGCTGCCGCAAGGTCGTTGCCAGTCCAGTTGTAGTCATTACCAGTATTTATGACTGCAGCCATTCCAGCAAGGCTGTTGCCCATGGTCCTACCACTTACAACATCAGCAACTGTATCATTTTCCTCGGCACAATAGGTCTTAAACTCCAGAATTTCCTTAAACATTGGAATCAGGTAGCAAAGATCTATCTGATGGCCTGTGTACTCCTGAGCTATCTGAACCTCCAGCATCTGATTGGTCCTGGTAAGTCCACCAATGAGTGGAGATATGGGCTCTCTTATCTGGAAGTCCATTGGTCCATTCTTTATCTGAAGTATGACGTTGTCATGATACTCTCCATCAAGTCCCTTGAAGTAGTCATATCCAGCCCTTGCTCTGTCAGTCTTAGTGTCTCTCCAGTCCTGGGTGCAGTTATAGACAAAGCATCTCCAGATTATAATTCCGCCATAAGGAGCAATAATGTCTCCCAGCATATTTGCGCCATCTGCCTGAGTTCTTCCGTAGGTAAAAGGTCCGGGTCTTCCCTCAGAGTCTGCTTTAACAAGGAAGCCTCCAAGTTCTGGCAGGTGTTCATATACCTCTTTTATCTTATTTTTCCACCACTCGATAACTTCTTTATCCAGCGGGTCGCATATAGAAAGCCCTCCAATTTCAATAGGAGATGCAAAATTAAGTGAAAGATATAGCTTGATGCCATAATCTCCAAATATGTCAGATAGCTCTTTTACCTTGTCAAAAAATCTAGTGGTGATAAGGTCAGATGCTGCCCATTTAACATTTACATTATTGATGACAACACCATTTATACCAATACTGGCCATGAATCTTGCATAGTCAACAGTTCTCTCATTTATAACAATATCATCGTTCTCATAGAAAAAAGATCTGCCTGAATAGCCTCTCTCTATGCTGCCATCCATGTTATCCCAGTGATCCATCATTCTAAGAGGATTAGATGGTGTCTTTATAGCGCACAAGTTATCAAGGTCCTCACCCATGAGCATGCTTCTGATAATATGGAACGCTCCGTAAAGTGCACCATTTTCATCTGCAGAAGAAACTACAAGTTCAGTAGTATCAGCGTCTACCTTTCTGTTATCGCTTCCGCCTATAACACCGCAAGCGCTATAGCCTTCCTTTTTGATCTCATCATTCCTGACAAAAGAGATCACTATCTTCTTGTCAGTATCTGCAAAAGCCTTATTTAGCTCTTTAACAGCGCTTTTAATAACGCGATTTTCAGGATCAAAACCTTCAAAATCTATTTTAAGTTTGTCTTCCTCTGCATTTTTTGCAGCGCCTTTTTTTGCTTCATAATCAAGCCACAACTGTGACCATTTTTTATCGCCCATAACTATCTTCTCCTAATATTTCCAAAATATAAGCGTTATTATTTTAATATGAATGTTTTCGTCTCAACTATTCATTTTCCGACAATTAATGATAAAATTACTACAACTTTTACTTAGTTTACGTAAGGAGCACCAATGATCAACGATATCAACGCGCAGTCAAGAGAACATATCTTTTACGATACCTTAAAGGGCGTCTTGTTATATCACAATGACCTGGCCAATTATCCACTCCACTGGCACAACGAAGTGGAGCTTATTTTGGTACTCTCAGGTTCCCTTAAGGTTAAGTTTCACAATGACTCTTCTGCTGTCGTAAACTGTATGCCTGGCGATATTATGCTGATCGCACCAGGTACACTCCATGAATATATTTCAGATACCCCTGGAGGAGAAAAACTTATCCTCCTGTTCGATCTTGCAAACTATTCACAGGTTTCATCACTGATCCCACTCATAAAGGGTCTTCCACCCTATACGCATATCAGTCAGAATCTGTATCCGGTTGAGGTTGCTCGTCTTCAGAATTATTTCTGGGAAATTGACAGGCTCTATGGCCAGCAGGATGAATTCCTTCAGATTTCTGTTTATTCCCTGGTATCTCTGATCCTTGCCCAGATAGGCAGCATGCATCTTAACAATGCCGTCGCAGGCAAGGATACACCAGATAACCAGCGCAAGAATATCGATAAACTTGTTGAAGTCACCAACTACATCGACTCTCACCGCTCTGATGATCTTACAGTCGAGCAGCTGGCTGACCTTGCAGGATTCTCCAAGTTCCACTTCGAAAGACTCTTTAAGGCTTACATGGGAATCTCCTGCTATCAGTATATTACTAAGCGCCGTGTTCTCATGGCCCAGGAGCTTTTAGGCGATACAGACCTGTCCGTTATGGACATAGCCCTTCAGTCCGGCTTCTTTAGTCTGTCCACCTTTAACCGTGTATTCAAGGATATCAATAAGTGCTCTCCTACAGAATACCGCAAGCTCTACAGGACCGGAGCAGATTTAAGTCCTGACAAAACTAAATGAATCAAAGTCAAAGTCACTTCCTGGAAGGAACACAAAGGTAATGTCCCACTTTCCTTTTCTTTCTCCGATCTGGAAAGTGACTTCTTTATATTCAGAGCTTTGTGGGAACTCCAGGATTTCCTTTATCTCTGTGCCAGCTTTGTCATATGTTTCCATCGCACCTGTATCACCAGTTTCGGCGCTGGCATTTTCATTTATCTTAACAAGTCTCAAATGAATTGTATTGGCTGCTGCCCTGGCTCTTCCACAGATTGTGACTTTTCTTGTTCCCTCTGCTCCAAAATCTATGTCATCAAAACCTAACGTTACATTATTGCCAATTCCCTCAACAGTATTTTCTGTCCTTGTAAAGGTATCTCCGTAAATCGAATCCGCATCCAGGGCTCTTATCTGCGTAAATGCCCTGAGCTGCCTTTCAAAAGAAAAGCCCTTTATATGGAATTTGTTAAATACCTTAAAGCTTATCGTCTGGATTCCAGTTAATCTCTCTGAGAGTTTCCAGCTATCCTCCTGATATACATTCCAGATAGATTTCTTCTGGTAGACTGCCGCCTTTAAGAGTGTCGCGCCATCCTCACCAGGAATACCCTTCCAGATTTCTATATCATAAGCATCGTCATTTAAGGTAAAGATAGGAACGGTGATCACATCAGATCCCTCTTTTCCAAAATCGATGCCTGCATAGGTTATAACAGTCTCCTCTCCCTTGGCAGAAGCAACACCAAACTCATTGCCGCTTCCAACAAGGCCAATATATGAGGTATAAAGACTTCCCGGAATAAAGCCATAAGGATCAAGGAATGCTGCCCCAAGCCCAGTAACCTCAAATTCAAGGCAGGACATGACAGCTACAGTATCTCTTCCGTTCGAAGCTTCGCATCTTAAAGTAAAAGAGCCATCTCCAAGAGCTGTTACCTGGCACATACCGCTTTCTTCATCTATTACGCTGATCTTAGCTATATTAGTTTCAGTTCCGTTTTTATTTAGAGCTCTGAAAACCAGCTTTTTATCTGTAGCATCTGCAGGATAAACCCTGGCCTGAACTATGGCAGTCTTAGTATCACTATTTAAAGACCTTGTGCCCTCTTTCACAGTAAGCTCAACCTTTCTTACTGGAACTGTGGATGCTTTCTTGACTTCAATCTTCACATTATCCACAGGACCCTCAGGCAGGACTATAGCAAGAAGTTTGCCGTTAAAGAGCTTTCTGGTGCTTGCCTTATAGCTGTCATAGTCAGTACTGTCACCGTTATCAAGGCCTATTAGTCTTCCTCCAGACACATATACATCTACGTAATCAGAAGCGTTCTCAACAGGATTACCGTCACTGTCTACCGCGCTGATCTCTGCAAATACAAGCTGGATATCAGCAAAAGAGGCAGACTTATCCACATTGCTATATTCAGAGGTCTCTAATCTCTTATCAATCTCAACCACAAACTTATCTGTATCCCCAAAGGACTTGTGGATATCTTTTGCTAGTTCTTTTCCCGAAGCGTCATAGCAGATAGCTGTGATCTCGCCCTTTTCATAGGGCACTTTATAGTCTGCAAAAATCTTGTTGCCACTGTGAGGCATATGTGTAAGTTCCTGTCTTCCAAGGCTCTTTCCATTTACGAAAAGTTCAACCTCAGGGCAGTTACTACAAACTCTCACATCAATAAGCTGACCTTCATTGAAATCCCAGTATGGGAACACATGAACAAAGGGGTCCTTGTCAGGGCTGACCCAGGCAGATTTCCAGGCATAAAAGGCGTCCTTATAAAAGCCTGCTGTATCAATAAGTCCAAAATAAGAATTCTTGGTATGGTAAGGTGTTGGCTCTCCTATGTAGTCGTAACCTGTCCATATAAACTGTCCCATGGAAAACTCCATGTCTCTGTCCTTGCAGATACAGTTTTCTATGCTGTCAGCTCCCCAGCTTGTTGTGCTGTTTCCAAGAGATGAACACTGCTCATCTGTATCAGAAAGGATTGGTGCAGAAAGAGGGAAATGGTAAACTCCTCTACTCTGTACGATAGAGTAGGTCTCACTTCCGTAGATAACCCAGTCAGGATGCGCCTTGTGATGCTCTTCATAATAGTTTTCTGCATAGTTATAGCCTGCAACCTTAAGGATATCCGCGCACTTCTGAGCCATCTCCCAAGGCATATAGTTTGAGCCTATTGTTGCTCTTGCATTCTTTAAAGGATCATGCTTTTCCACAAGACTCTTTAGATCTCTTGTAACTTCCTGGCCTCTTTCGCTGGAATGTGTATCGTAAATCTCATTACCAATACTCCACATTATTACAGAAGGGTGGTTTCTATCTCTTCTAACCCAGCTGGCCACATCTTTGTCATGCCATTTTGGGAAAAATCTTGCATAGTCAAATTCCGTCTTGGCACCTTCCCACATATCAAAAGCTTCTGAGATCAAAAGAAATCCCATCTCATCAGCAAGTACAATCACGTGAGGATCATACATATTGTGAGTAAGCCTTATAGCATTTACTCCCATTTCACGCAGCTGCAATAATCTCCTGCGCATAGCAGAGTTATTGTAGGCTGACCCTAATGCTCCAAGGTCATGGTGAAGGCATACTCCATTTAGCTTTAAGTTTCTGCCGTTTAGGAAGAAGCCCTTCTGCGGGTCCATGCGGACATCTCTAAAGCCTATCTTGATTTCTTCTGTCTGAATACATATTCCTTCTGATGACTGTAGTTCAACCCTCAGTGTATAAAGTTGAGGCTCCTCTATATCCCACTCAGAAACACCTCTTACATTGAAAATTCCAACCTGAAGGCTGGAGGCTGTATCTGCCTCTTTCCCTTTATTAACGCTTTCTATAGTAGTTGGAAGGAGATCTGCAAGAAGTTCGTCATTGTCGCAGGCTTCAAGAGTAATTTCTTTTCCCTCAGAATCAAAAAGAGAATAGCGCACTGCTACCTTCTCATTGTCTGCAGAGCAGATTTCTGAAGTTACGATCATTTTATAATCACAAAGAGATGCCCCCTGACTCTCTGAGTCTGGCAGCTTCTGGCTGTGAACATATATGCCATTTTCAGGAATATAGGTCTTTTCATAGTCGCAGATCCATACATTTCTGTATATTCCTGCTCCTGAATACCATCTTGTATTTGGGAATTTGCATCTTGCGGCCACAACTATTTCGTTGAGACCCGGCCTTACAAACTCCGATATTCCAAGAATAAACTGTGAGTATCCATACTTCCACTCACCAGCGACCTGGCCGTTTATATAGACAAGGCTATCCATATAGATTCCGTCAAAGATAAGAAACAGTTCTTTTGACAGATCCTTATCTGTTAGCTCAAAGCTCTTTTTGTACCATCCTGTACTGTCCCTATAAAGGTTCTGGGGATCAGTTATCATATAGTCATGGGGAATTACCACATCTTCAAATTCTGAAACATGGTTCATAGCCTCCTCGTAACTTACTCCATATTCTGATTCCCAAAATTTCCATCCGCTGGTAAATAGTTTCTTCATTCCTGCCCTTTCCAAAGCTCTTACTCAAGCTGGTCTTTTGCTTTTTTTATCCTCGTCGTTTCCTGTTCCTTCTATAATTTCCAGAAATGGTCCCATAGGTATTTCTGTCTCGTTTGTTATAAGTCCCCCGCTGTAGGTGTTATCGCAACACCACATTATCTCTTTGGCCTCCTCGTAGGCCTTATCATCCTCGATGTAAACTAGTAATCCCCCGTTGTCTGTATCGATTATCACTTTTGCTTGTACCTTTTCTTTCTTACTTCTTACAAATAAATCTGTTATTTCTGTTCCTTTTCCGGCATCCATGACCTTGAGGCCACCTGCATGAGATAGCTTCACTTCTATGGCCTTTTTGCCATTTCTATCTACTATCTTTTGGGCACTTACAACTTCAGGTCCCATATACTCGCCGTTATAACCATATTTAAGATGTGATGCCCAAAGAGCCAACCTCTTTCCAATAGGCTCTTTTGTAACAGGATGAAGATCATTATCTTCGCCAAGTCCCAATGTCACAGCAAGTCCCGTTCCCGGAATATCAAGGATCCCTCGCTGGGTTAATCTGAACCTTCCCCAGTCATCATCTATAGGGCAGTCAATTGTAAAGTTTGGAAGCTGAACCCCGATAAATGGGAGGTTTTCCTCGTTCCATGCCTTCCTGTAGCCCTCTATCTGACGCTTTGTAAGCTCGTTGTAATCATAGCCATCCTCAACATTGGACTCTCCCTGATACCAGATCACTCCATCTATTGGGAAATTATGGCAAGGGTATGTCATGGCATTATAAAGACCTGTAGACTTCCAGTTAATAAAGTCTGTAGGCGGGATCATGTCGCACTTAGCGCCAATCCTGTATTTCCAGTGTTTGTCCCATTTCCCATTTGTAGAGCCATCAAAACTATCAAGTCTCACTGAACATTTATCATTAAAAATCTTATAGTCCTTGTCAGGAGTAAATCTTCCAAGCCCTGTTTCCACGCATACTCTTATGACTATTGTGTTATCTTTTTCCCTGGTAAGACCTTCTGGAATATCATATTTGCGTGGTGGATACTGATAAGGAGTATCTCCCACTCTCTGCCCATTAACAAATACGACATCGTTATCCACAATTGTTCCCAGGAAAAGACGAGCCTTCTGCCCTGCAAGTTCAGTTGGAAGGTCAAACTTTCTTCTAAACCATACGCTTCCTATAAAGCCATCAAGCTCTGTTCCCTTGAAAAATGATGGAATTGCAAATTCTTTCCACTGATCATCAGTATCATCGCTGCCATCCCAGGCTTCCCAGTGCTCGCTTATGCCAAGATCTGTCTCATAAAGATTCTTCCTCCAGGCGTCACCATTTTCCATATTGCTCTTTGCAACCTGTTTCCTGAATTCTGCATCAGAATACTTGTCTGCCTCAGCTAAAAGCTCATCATAGCCCTCAAGCATTTCTCTTCCCATCCAGGAAGAAATCCTTGAGCCGCCAAGACTTGCGTTTATAAAGCCAATAGTCTGCCCTGTAATATCCTGGAGATTCCTGGCAAAAAAGTAAGCTGTAGCAGAGAAATTTATGATTGTCTCTTTATTGACACTTGTCCAGCTTCCTGATTTAAGCTCCTCAAGCGGGCCTTCAAAACTACTGTCTTCTATGATCTTGAAGGTTCTGATCATGTTGTTATCTGCAATTTCCAAAAGCTCCGGATATTTATCTTTTACCCTGTTTACCGGTAGCTCCATGTTAGACTGTCCTGTGCAGAACCACACCAGACCTATCATAACGTCATTGATGATAATAGTCTCGCCTCTGTCATCAGAAACCTCCAGATTATATGGGCCGCCGCTTTCACGGGCTGGAAGATAAATATCAAATCTGCCATTATCTCCGCAGCTGATGCTGGCTGAACTTAAAATGTTTTCCTCAGATATACTATCCTTTATTTTCTCCGTAAGAGAAACTGTTATCTGAGCATTCTTTTCATCCCATCCCCAGATATGTATTGCCTTTCTGCGCTGAAGAACCACTCCATCAGACAAAAGACGAGGTAAAATAAGTTTTGACATTGAACAGACTCCTTATTTTTCAGATTAATTTGAACATACTACATACTATTCTTCTAGGCCAATTCTTGAACAAATTCGAGAATCATATCCACAATAAAACATTATACAAAGCCCCTTTTCATTTCTCCGCGTATATAATGCGGGTATTTTATCAATTCATGCCTTTTTATCTGCTATAATATTTCTGTACATTTGTTTCTTGTTGTCCGGCATCCGATATGGGGGAGGAACCACCATGACAAGTAATCTTACTATTGGGGAAATAGTTCTACTCAACAACCTTATGTACTGCGAACAGCTTGGGGGGCCTGATGGCACTTTTGCTTCAGCCGTCTGGAATGGCAAAACTGTTGGCGACTACATAAATTCTGTACTATTCAATGCTTCTAAAATAAAAGATGATTACGAATACAGTACCGGCGTTACAGGCGCTGAGTATAAAGAGATCCTGTGGGCAATAAGGCCCAATGAACACCTAAAAAGCCTTATAGTCCGCGACTCCCACAGGGAAGATATTTCTGCAGGAGAAAGCCGAAGTGCATATTTGTTTGACCCTTCCTGCAATGAAGCTGTTATTGTATTTAAGGGAACTCAGGGAGACGCTGAATGGATTGACAATGTATCAGGGCTTTATCAGGTGCCGACTGCATTTCAGGAAAATGCCTTAAAATGGTTCCAGTCTCTTGACCTTAGTGACTGCCAGTGTATAACTGTCACAGGCCACTCAAAAGGCGGTAATAAATCAAAGTTTATCACTATAATGGATGACAGAGTTGATAACTGCTATTCCTTTGATGGTCAGGGATTTTCTGATGAATTTATAGAAAAATATGCATCCAACATAATCAAGAATCAGGGCAAGATTCTTAATATCATTGCCCAGAGCGATTTTGTAAATATTCTTCTAAATGACGTTGGTAAAAGACAATTCTATCTGGGAACAAACTTTGGAAGAATGGGCTTTGCCGAAAACCACTGCGCAAATGCTATTCTCTTTTACGATGACTTTGGGGGAATGAGCGTTTGGAAGGCAGATTCCCAGGATCCCAAGATGGCAGATCTTGATATCATGCTAAACAGCTTTATAAGGTCCACCAGAATGTCCACAAGAGAAGGCGTTGCCAAGATGCTGGGGGCAGTTATCGTATGCGCTGAGCATGGGGATACAAATGGCCTTATAAATATCTTTTCCGACGAGCAGCACTCAGATAGCGCTGCCAAATTGGTTGCATATATCCTGAGGTATAAACAGGAAAAGCCAAAGATGGTACAATCTGTAAGAGAGATATTAAAGCAAAACGGCTTCAACACTGGAATTCTTGGGCTTATCAACTTTGTCACCAATTATGACCTTTTGATGGAGCTTATCGGCAAGCAGCCAAGTGCAGTTATTTCTCTTCTAAAAATGAATCACGTTAATGAGTCTGTTGTAACCTTCCTAAATAAACATATGGAGCTCTTTGATTTCCTGGTTCGTACAGCCAAGTACATGCGCAAGGTTGATCCAAACAAATATAGCGGCGAAGATTTAAAGGCTGAGGATGTAGGAACATTTATCGGCAGAAGAAAGAAAGTCTTCATATCCAGAAGGATGCTCATTAGGATAGCTATTATTGCAGCTATAATAGCCCTTATTGTTCTATTCGTGGTCATTTTCTAGAATCTTAACATTATAATTTTTTACTAGATTGGAGTTTTATTATGTCTATCAGTGCTTACTTAAACCCAGACTTTACCTTGGGGAAAAAACTAATTTTTCTTCTTATTACTTTCATTGGAGTAGGTATAAGTATTGGAATCATCTACCTTTCAACCAATCTCGTATTAAACAAGAAGCTTCATGGCAGAAGCCGTGAAATAGCTATGGACCTTGCCTTTGTGGACAAGGTCCAGCGCTTTTTTGAAATGCTGATTGCAGGAGTTTCCGTTTTGTCCTTCTCCTGCTCCTACGTCATCATAAATCATATCTACACCCTTGCCCAGTCCGGTGCTGCGGGTAAACTCACCAGCACAGAGCGCATGCTTTTTGAAATGTGGTCAGAGGGTAAAGATTTTCTGCTTCTTCTCCTTATTTTGATGTCCTGCGTTATCAACACTCTTCTGGACACTTTTATAATCCCACTAAAAAAGATCACAAGAGAAGAAAAAGCTACCATTCGCATGCTCGCTATGTTCTACGTCATTGTGATCTTAATGTACTTAAATACTATTGGTGATGAAAGCCAGTACAGCCCAGTTATGATGTACTACTTTGGTCTTATGGTAGGTAGATTCGTCTATTTCGACGCATCCTTTAAGGACTTTTTGGTTGCCCTTAAGAATATGTTCTTCAACTTGCCCTACATGGCTCTCACCCTGATACTTATAGGTCTATTAAATCTCTTTGGCTTTAATATGGGATACCTACTTGAGCGAAACTACTACATAGTTGGTATCTTTTATACACACCTGTTCCTCATGGTGTGCATTTTTGTTGTGCACGTTGTATGGATGATCGTGGCCCACAGAAATAGTACTGGGGGACGGAGTTAACGGTCCATTTTCAGTTCATACAATCTTATTGAATGTCTCAGCAAGTGCAGGATAAATAGTCTTGAACTGCTGATATCTTGCTTCATACTTCTTAACAAGCTCTGGATCTGGCTTCTCTGTCTTATCAACCTTAACAATTGCAGCTGCTGCTTCTTCTACAGTCTTGTAAGCTCCGCAGGCTACCATTGCAAGCATAGCGCCTCCCATACCAGGGCCTTCCTCGCAAACAGGAACGTCAACCTCTACGTTGAGTATATTTGCGATCATCTTTCTCCAAAGAGGGCTCTTAGCACCGCCGCCACAGATCATTGTTCTAGAAGGAGCAACTCCAATAGATTTTGCTACCTCGAACATATCTCTAGTTGCAAATGCAACGCCTTCAAGTACAGCCTGTGTCATATCCTCTCTTGTTGTATCCATTGTGATACCTGTAAAAGTAGCACGTGCATTAGGATTATTCCAAGGTGATCTCTCGCCCATAAGATATGGCAGGAAGAATACGTGGTTCTCGCCAAGCTTCTCGATTCCCTTCTGCTCTGCAGCATAATCCTTGGTCTTAAGGATTTCATCATTCCACCACTTGTTACAGCTGGCTGCACTGAGCATGCATCCCATAAGATGGAACTTGCCATCAGCGTGGTCAAATGAATGAAGGGCATTGTTACTGTCTACAGCAAATGAGTCTGAAGACATGAAGATTGTTCCACTTGTTCCAAGAGAAACATTACATTTATTAGGTCCAACTGTGCCTGTTCCAACAGCTGCTGCTGCGTTGTCACCAGCACCTGCGGCAATAACAACATTCTCAGAAAGTCCAAGCTCTTTTGCAAGATCAGCCTTAAGTGTTCCAACCTTCTCAAAACTCTCAAAGAGCTGAGGAAGCATATCTTCTGTAATTCCGCAGATATCACACATCTCTTTTGACCACTTGCGGTTCTGAACATCAAGCAACAGCATTCCTGAAGCATCAGAATAATCTGTGCAGAAGGTTCCTGAAAGCTTATATGCAAGATAATCCTTAGGAAGCATTATCTTTTTGATCTTCTTGAAATTCTCAGGCTCATTTTCTTTTACCCAAAGAATCTTTGGAGCTGTAAATCCTGCAAAGGCGATATTTGCAGTGTATTTGGAAAGTGTCTCTTTTCCAATCTCTCCGTTAAGGAAATCTACCTGTTTCTGAGTTCTTCCATCATTCCACAAAATAGCAGGTCTTAAAACGTTGTCATTTTCATCAAGAATTACAAGGCCGTGCATCTGGCCACCAAAACTGATACCTGCAACCTGTGACTTGTCAGCATCCTTCAATAACTCCTTGAGTCCCTCGATTGCCTGAGCATACCAGTCCTCAGGTTTCTGCTCTGACCAGCCTGGCTGTGGGAAAAATAAAGGATATTCTCTTGTTACTGTTCCATGGATCTTGCCTGTTTCATCCATAAGCACAAGCTTAACAGATGATGTCCCCAAATCTACACCAATGTATAACATTTATGTACCTCCTCGCATATGAAAAAATAACACTATTATTTTACATATTTTGCCCCTTATCCGCACTCCGTATTTTGCTATTTACTACTTGATTATTGTTACTTGATCCTTATGTCAGTAATAGCAACCATATCTCCGGAAAGAGCTGCATAAACCTTGTCTCCGCCATCAACTACAGTAGTAATATTTTGGATTTCTATGCCCATGTTTGTTGTCTTAAGCGTCAGAGTATTTCCTTTGCAATGTAATTCAACCTCATACTCTAAGCCTGCCTTATTTGTTTTCTTCCAGGTGTCCCATCCAGGGAAATCTTCAAGCTTTCTCATGGTAAAACTATTTCTGGCATACAGGTCGTTTTTATCTATCTCACCATTTAGCTTTATAAGTGCGTATTCCTTGTAACCAGGTCCGCCGACCTTTCCATCTTCAGAATAATAAAGTACAATCGACGGACAGTGCCACATAAGATTCGATGCAGGAAGAGACATGCTGTGGAAAGCAATCTCCATAAATCCATCTATCTCAACCCCTTCAGTATAAGCAGATCTGTAGCTGTCAATCTGAACATTAGGAATGTCTGATTCCATGCGCTGAATATAGCTGACCATATCAGCAATTCTTGTAATATCTCCCTCAGTAGTTTCCTCATCTGATCTGTCAACAGTGATATTGCTTATATAGCAGTTCTCACCCGTTATTGCTATTGCAGCAAACTTAGAACTATCAGGTAACGCTATCGTCACATCTATATCCTTTTTGCCATCTGTCATGCTGATCTTCACATGATCCTCATATCTTGTGGCAAAAATTACATACTTTCCGCTTTCCCAGTCAGAATTATCCTCTGAAATATCTTCTACAAAAGCCTCCATGTTCCTTGCTTCTGTAGAAACATAATGTCCATCAAACCACACTTCACCATACTCAGTATACTTGTAGGCATCTATAGATCTGGGATTTGTATGTATCCTTCTGTCATAGGAATCAAATACGATTATTGAAGGCGCGCTAAAATCGCTATCCTTATTCTTTCTAGGTTCAGCAAAAAAGCTGATGCTAACTGGTGAATTGGCTATAAGTATGCCTTTTGTTATCTTATCTCTATAGGCTGAGCACAGAATTGCCTTCTCTATCTCATCCTCTGACTTTTTCTCTGTCAGAGCCTGCTCTGCTGCCATTCTGTCCATGATTTCAACCATAATATCCGTAAATACAGGATCAAGCGTAGTTCCCGATGCCTTTATCAGTTCCTCTCTCACAATGAGTTCCGGGAGAGGATTACTAAACTTACTCCGTGTGGTCATAGAATCATAAGCGTCAACAACTGCCATGATCCTTGCAACCTCTGGAATAGCCTCACCTTTAAGTCCCTCCGGGAAGCCTGATCCATCATACTTTTCATAGGCGTATCTGGCTGCTACTGCCAGTATCGGGTACTCTCTGATATTTGATAATATCTCTTCACTATAGATAGGTGCCCTCTTAAATACTTCGTATTGTTCAGGGGACAGCTTATTGGCATTTTCTATGATTCCATCAGGAATTCCCATTACTCCTACGTTGTGTAAAAGAGCTGAATAATAAATCTCATCAATCTCATCGTTGTTCTTACCTGCTGCTTTTGCTATTCTTCCTGCCATTTCTGCCGCCTTGGCGGAGTGACCTTTAGGAAAAGCATCCTTCATTTCCATGGCTGCCACAAAAGCAGTCGCAGTCTGGTCAAACAGCCTTTTCATACTCTTTTTATCTTCTTCAAGAGCCTGCATCTCTATCTCATGGGCATGAAGAACAGTTGCGTTTACGTCCAAATAAGTAAATACGTACAGGAAGATTGAAACCAGCACCATAGCCATATTTACTATTGAAATTCCATAAGTAAATATTTGTAGTATTCCCACAGCCAGAGGGAACATAAGATATATTACAAGTGCTGTATATATGATCTTGCTAAAATATCTTTTATATTGTCTTACGACAGAGAAGAGAATAAAGGGACATACAACCGGAACAATATAGCTTATAAGAAATCCTGGGCCTCTGTGATAAACATTCATACTGTCAAAACTATAATACAGCCCTGTAAAAGCAGCTATAACAGCCAGGACCATTCCAAATATGGATAATAGTGCAACCAGGCGAAGTCTCTTTGGTATCTTCTCGAGCTTGCCCTCTTCTGTTAAAAGGTCTGTCAGATACAGGTTGAATCCAAATACAACTGCAGATGTCAAGAAGAAAACTACGAAGTTGCTGACTCTGACCATTACAAGACCAGTCCTTGTTACATTACCGCTATACATATAGGCCTGTCTGTCAAACATAAGAAGGGATGTGGCTACAAGCTCCATCATTACAAGGATCCATTTTCTCCTTTTTGAAAGAAACTTGGTAATGACAAGTAGCAATGCCATAGTAAAACAGGCCGCGCTAAGTGCCAGCATAATATCAAGTTGATGAGTTCTTATAAAATCAAACATCAATCTGCTCCCTGTAAATCAATTCATTCAAACAATTCTTCCATTTTATCCCAGTCAAAAGTCTTAAGAAGTTTTGCAAGAGTGTTAAGCTTGTCCTCATCCTCTTTAGGCAGGCGGAACTCTTTTAGCTGCCCAAGGATCATTTCAACAGCATCATAATCCATCTGAGAAATAACATCTTTAAGTGCACTATAGGCATCATTAAGGTCTTCCTCAGATATCATCTCTTTTCCTTCATCGTCAGCACTTGTGTCAAATTCCTGATCCATCTTCTCTAGCTTTTGCTTGAAAGCACTATAATCACTGATCAGCTTATTTGTATGAAGATCTATGAAGCTCTTATCTCCGTCTTTTCCAGCCTTTTCAAGATCTGCTGCCTCTTTTGAAAGTTCAAGTGCACCGATTATTCTGGCAGAACTCTTTAAAGCATGAACTTTTATTGTGTAAAGCCTTATATCTCCGCTCTCATAAGAGTTTGTGATAACTGAAATGTTGTCATCAATAGTGTCAAGGAACAATCTAAGTGCAAAGATATAACTTGAAATACTTCCAGAGTTCTTGATACCATCATCAACTGATAGACCCTCCACTTCATTGATCCACAGCATGTTATCAGGAAGCTCTTTTAACTCTTCTTCATCTTCTTCATCTTCTCTTGTCATGACCATTTCAGGTGGAAGATGTTTTAATATCGTGCTCTCAAGTGTGGCACTATCTACAGGCTTGGCAAGATAGCCGTTAAAGCCTTTTGACTTATAGAATTCCTCTCCAGCAGCTGCGTTAGCAGTAAGTGCATACACTGGAAGATCAGGATATATTTCTCTTATCTTGGCACAGGTCTCTATTCCGTCCATTCCTGGCATCATATGATCCAGAAGTACCACGTTAAACTTGCTCTCTTTGATCTTTTCAAGAGCCTGCTCTCCACTGTCTGCTGTGGTAACAAAGACCTTTGTAGCCTTTAGTAATCCCTTTATAACGCTAAGGTTCATCGGTGTATCATCAACTACCAGAATGTCTGCGTCAGGAGCAATAAATTTAGGAACATATGGACCACTACTTGTATCGTGCTCAATAAATACGCCTATAGGAGTAGAGTCCACGATTCTCTGCTTAAAAGTCAGGATAAACTCTGAGCCTTCGCCATAAACACTTTCACACCAGAGATTTCCTCCAATAAGCTCTGCAAATCTCCTTGAAATATCAAGTCCAAGTCCTGTACCCTGGATGGCACTGTTCTTTTCCTCGTCAAGCCTTTCATAGGCCATGAAGAGCTTATCCATATCTTCTTCTTTTACGCCAATACCTGTATCCTTAACTGAGATTCTGAAATCACAGATATCATCCTTCCTTGCTTCCATCGATACAGTAAAGGCAATTCCACCTTGCTCAGTATATTTAACAGCATTTGTCAAAAGATTAAGGACTATCTGCTTTATCTTTCCTGCATCTCCATAGAGTCTTTTGGGAATGATCTCATCTACTACAACTTCAAATATCAGCTCTTTTTCCGTACTTCTTGATCGTATCATGGATACGATTGAGCGCAGCTGATCCTGAACATCGTATTCCTGCTCCACAAGATGCATCTTTCCAGACTCAATCTTGGACATATCCAGAAGGTCGTTGATAAGTCCCAGCAGAGATTCCGTAGCATTTTTTATGTCAAGAGAATAGTTCATCATAGACAGGAAATAATTCTTGGGAACATTTGAAGCATCTTCTCTTAGGATCATTTCATTCATACCCATTATGGTATTGATAGGAGTTCTGATCTCATGAGACATATTAGCAAGGAATCTGGATTTTGCAGTGTTGGCTCTTTCTGCCTCTTCTTTGGCTGCTTTTATCTCCTTCATCTGTTTGGAAATGACTGTGGATTTAAGTACTCGCCATACTATATATCCTGTTGCAAAGGCTATCAGCAGAAGGATAAATATCTTTACAATGAACAGCTCGAAGAAACGAGGTTTCTTGATAATCAGAAATCTCTCATCATGAGTCACTTCATCCCTGTTATTGATGAGCTGGATGTGCAGGGTATAAGTTCCATAGCTTAATGATGTGTACTCAAGTGTAGATAGTTCACTTCTGGGCGTGGTAAGACCCTCACTTTCTTTTCCCTCAAAGAAAACCCTGACATTAGGATTAAGCATTGTATAATCCATAACTGAAGGGGTTATCTTAATACGTGCTGTATCTGCAGGTATTATATATGTGCCTTGAGAATCCGGATAAATAACCTCATCATCACAATAAACTGAATTAATTGCTATTTTGACTGTGTCACTCTCTTCAAAGTACTTATTTATATTTACCCTGATAACGCCCTCTCTACCTGGCACGTAGAGGTTACCATCTTCATCCATGCACCCATACTCCTGGGAAGTCACAGCATAGGGCATACCATTAGATATAGTATAGAGTTTGTAAGTATGTACATTGTCATCGAGCATTTCCTGGGCCTTAACCCTGTAGATGCCATAGGAAGATAATATCCACACATTTTCAAACTCGTCATAATAGATGTCATAGTTATTGTTAAAGGGAAAAGAAGATACGATAGTCAACTTTTCCTTACTTAAATATTCTATTGAATTGGATGTAATAACCCAGTATACATCTCTTTCCTTGTCCTCCTTTATTCTGAGGACCACCTCGCTTGTAAGCCCATCCTCGAGGCCTATATGCTTAATATCATCTCCGTCTATGATGTATAGTCCACCACCATCAGTTCCTGCCATTATGATACCGTCTTCTCTTTCAATAAGAGTGAGGATCATGGCATTTAATAAGCCCTCTTTTACACCATAGTTCTTTACAATCTTGTCGTCCTTTATTATAGATATTCCGCCATTTGTTCCAGCAATAATGGAACCATCTTTTGTTTCTGCCAAGCATCTTACTGAATTATCACCAAGTCCATCTACAGTTGTATAGATCTTGAATTCTCCACTCTGCGAATAGCATATCAGGCCCTTACCTCTCGTATAGGTCGCGACCCAAAGATTCCCCTTACTGTCAGCCATTATGTTTCTTACTCTGGCATCTCCTACGTATCTTGTAAGGTTATTATTCTCCAGTACACCCTTTTCATTCAGGATAAAAAGACCATTATCAGTTCCAACATATAGCTTGCCCTGATAATAGCAGGTAGCATTGGTTACATATTGTGGCAAGCCGTCAGATTTTGTCATGTCCACAAAATTATCTGTAACAAGCTTCATTACACCCTGGGTAGAAGATGCATACCACATATTCCCCTGGTAATCTGAGGTCATCATCTCTATAGCACTATTCATTGGAAGATCATTAAGTTCAGTATAACTACCATCTGCATCTATATAGCCTGCTTCGGAAGTTGTTGAAACCCAAATTCTTCCGCATTCATAGGAAATCCAATGAGCAGCCTTGTTTCTTGGAATAGATGTGGTTTTAAGGCCAATTGCCTTTGTCCCCAGCTTTCCGTGGTAAATATAACCTTTTTCAGTACAAATATATAAGTTCCCTCCATGATATGGATCTGTCATCATGGTAGTTATCTTTGCCATTCCAAGGTCTTTGCCACTGTATATGCTTGTCACAAGACAATTCTCAATTGTAAAAATATACCCATTAGCGGTATGACCATATATTTTTCCATCAGCACCTAGCTCAAGCTTAAGAATTCGCTCTGTATTTAGAATTCTATTTTCTATTTTCTTAATCTCAAAATTTTCGTCGATATAGCATAATCCCTGAGTTGTACCAATTATGAAATTTCCTTGGTAATCCTCTGCAATGCTTCTTATTGATGAAGAGGGAAGACCATCAAAAACAGTGAATTGAGTCCTCTCTTTACCGTCAAGGAGAACCACTCCGTTATCATTGGTTCCAACCCATATTCTCTTTTTGCTATCTTCAAAAAGAGTCCTTGCACTTGTTAGTCCATTTGATGTGTCAAGCCTTTCAAAAAGGATTCCATCATAGCACACAACGCCACTATAGCCGCCTATCCATATATGTCCATCACTTGATCCTAGAATACACATAGCATCAGAGGTTGGAAGGCCGTTGGTAGCATCATAAATGTACGCAGCATAGCCAACTCCCTCAAGTTGCCTTGTTACTGCATATCCACCGCCGTACTTATTTACTTTTTCATAGGGCAACACCCCGCTTCCATCTGATGCTGCAGCGTTTAGTGAAATGTGGACTATTTCGCATATCATTAGCACTACTGCGATGGCGTAAATGTATTTTTTCTTTAAGTTTTTCATTTATACACTCTTTCCACCATATTTCATCATGATGACCTTTATTTCAGGAAGTGCATCCATAAAAGCCTCAAGGCACTTAGGGTCAAAAACTGTTCCATTAAAATCTCTCATGATATCAAGAGCCTCATCAAGTGGGTATGCCTTTCTATATACCCTGTCCGATGTAATATCATCAAAAACATCTGCTATTGCCATTATTCTTGCAGATAGAGGAATAACCTCTCCATGAAGTCCTTCTGGATATCCGCCGCCATCCCAGTGCTCATGATGGTATGTTGCCATATTTCTGGCTTCTTTCAGGTAATTATCACCATTTGAGGTACTGATGGCGTTGTCCAATATCTTTTTACCTTCAATTGTATGTGTCTTTATTACTTCAAACTCTTCCGGAGTTAGTTCTCCAGGTTTCTGAAGTATTTCATCCGGAATCTTGATCTTACCTACATCATATAAAGGTGCAGATCTTACAACATCAGAGAAAAATTTAGGTGTCAGTTTTTCTGCATAGTAGCCCTTTTTCTTAAGACTCTCCATTATTATTCTGACGTAGGCCGTAGTTCGCTGTATATGTGCACCCATATCAAGGTTTCTGTTTTCAACCATGTCAGCCATTGTCATGATAAGACCATCCTGCATCTTGGCTGTGGATTCAGACAGTCTTCTGATGCTTCTCATCTGCTCTGCCTGATTTAAAGTCATGCTGCAGATACTCTTATATAGCTTTTCTGTTTCATCTCCTGTATGTATATCCAGTGCACGTATTTCCCTTACATTAGAGTCAAGCTGTTCCTGGGAGTCATCCCCTTTACTGAATCTGTCAAGCATTTCAGCCATACTACTAATGGGGTAAGTGTCATAAACGTCAGTTGTCCATAAGGCATAAGCTACTATCAGTACAAAATATCCAGACAGGATGATCACAACTTTGAGAATGAAGGTTCTCATATAGCCTGCCATGTATGCCAGAGAGACTTCCGCAACAACGTAGCATACGCAAGTTCCCTCCGCATCATATACAGGGTTAAAAACTATCATTTTCCATCCAAAAAGTGAGCCCGACTCTACATAGCCTGCCCTTCCACTTACAGCCTTCTCTTTTACTTTTGTCATTCCAAAGTCATCGTAGGATACAAATTCCCCCAACTCGTAAGGATCTGGCTTTTTCTCTGTGGGAAGGTCGAAAATATAAATGACACCATCTTCCTGGGATTTAACAATAAAGAGATTTTCAAGCCCATAGGCATTATCTCTTATTGTGGATAAAAGATTCTGAAACAGCAAATAACTATCGTCTTCTTCTCCTTTTTCCAGGAAATTTTCAATAGACTCTGGGTCTATCATTTGAGTCGTGAAGCTGGTTGCATTCCAGGCACTATCAATTCTCTCATTTTTTTGATTTTCAAAGTACAGGCTTACTCCAATCCACCCCATGATAAACACAAGAATAATTGAAGCCCCAACAAGTGTGTAGGCCATCCTTGATCTGGCGGTTACCTTAACATCCTTGTCCCAAGCCTTTATTTTTTGAAGCTCATCGATTGATAATGGTCTTTGTCTCCATCCAACATCCTGAACAATTTTTATCTCTTCCATAGGCGTATAGTAAACAACTATAAAGGCCATGAATGAAGAAAGCATCTTGTCCAAAATGTTAATAAGTGTGCTGCCAATATATAAGGAAAGCTGCTCTGAAATATGAAGGTTGTCATGTATAGGGGTCATGATTTCTACAAGTATGCTATTTTGCATTTCTCCAAATAACACATCCTGGATAAAAGCACCCATGAGGCCGGAAACAGCACCTGCAATCAAGCCAAATATGATAACTCTTTCTATTTTGATAAAGGAATATTTTCTGGAATACCAAGCGGTAAAGATAGCGACAGCAACATTGACAATCATGAAGAAAACAGAATTATCATCAATCACTGCACATAGTGTATTTGATAAAACAGCCGTCAGGATTCCCGGGAAAAGCCCTCCTATTACCGAAGATATTATTGTGCCTACAGTATCAAGAAAAATAGGAAGCCCAAAATGATGAGTTATGAAAAAAAGCAGCACATTAAAAAATACCCCGGTAATAACCAGGATAACACGCCACTTTCCACTATCTTTTTTCATCTTAACTTCATTTCTCAAAAGTCGCCCCTCCGATCCCTGATCAATGTGATAGCATAGCGTTAATTTTCATATCCCAGGAAACATATTTCTTGGGATATGAAAATTAACGCTGACTCCGATTCCGGAGTCAGCGTTCCATAAATCAAAACTTATTGATCATTAAGATGATCGTGTCCGGAAGAAGAACCTATTCTGACTAAGGCTCTGTACAACTTGGCCTCGGCTCTTATCCTGGCCTCATTGTCAAGCTTTTTGTCTTTTAGTCTCTCCTCCGCCTTTGCCTTAGCGGCCTTGGCACGCTCTACGTCAATGTCCTCACTCCATTCCCAGGTAGTTGGAAGGACTCTTACTTCTCCGTTCATGACTGAGAGCATTCCACCGATACAGGCTGCTTTTCTCTCCTTGCCATCTTCAAGGACTACCTTGGCAGTTCCCATTCCAATGGCAGTACAGTAGTTGGTATGACGAGCAAGAATCTCAACATCACCATCTATTGTACGAAGCAGTATCTTCTGGACTTCGCCTTCATATTCAAGACCATCTAAGGATACAACCTGTAAATGATATGTTGCAGCCATATTGCACTCCTTTTACATATTATGGGCTAAAAGCATTACTGCTTTTTAGCCTTCTCGAATACTTCGTCGATAGTTCCAACAAGAAGGAATGCTGACTCTGGGAGATCATCGCACTCACCGTCAAGGATCATCTTGAATCCACGGATTGTCTCCTTAAGAGGAACATATTTTCCAGGAAGACCTGTGAACTGCTCAGCAACTGAGAAGCTCTGTGACAGGAAGTTCTGGACCTTACGAGCTCTGTAAACTGTAAGCTTATCTTCCTCTGAAAGTTCGTCCATACCCATGATAGCGATGATATCCTGAAGTTCACGATATCTCTGGAGCACCTGCTGTACGCCTTTTGCTACCTCATAATGCTCTTTTCCTACGATATCTGGTGAAAGGATACGGCTTGTTGAATCAAGAGGATCAACAGCTGGATAAATACCCTTTGATGCGATATCTCTGGAAAGAACGGTTGTAGCATCAAGGTGTGTGAATGTTGTAGCAGGAGCAGGGTCTGTAAGGTCATCAGCAGGTACGTATACGGCCTGAACTGATGTGATAGAACCCTTCTTGGTTGATGTGATACGCTCCTGAAGAGCACCCATTTCTGTAGCCAGTGTAGGCTGGTAACCTACGGCTGAAGGCATACGTCCAAGGAGGGCTGAAACCTCTGAACCAGCCTGTGTGAAACGGAAGATATTGTCAATGAACAGAAGCACGTCCTGATTCTTGACATCACGGAAATACTCAGCCATTGTAAGTCCTGAAAGGCCAACTCTCATTCTGGCTCCCGGTGGTTCATTCATCTGTCCATAAACCAGTGCAGTCTTATCCAAAACTCCACTTTCCTTCATTTCTCCGTAAAGGTCATTACCTTCACGAGTACGCTCACCAACACCGGTGAATACTGAAATACCACCGTGTGCCTTGGCAACGTTGTTGATAAGCTCCATGATAAGTACGGTCTTACCTACGCCGGCACCACCGAACAAACCAATCTTACCACCCTTAGCATAAGGGCAGATAAGGTCAACGACCTTGATACCTGTCTCAAAGATCTCTGTAGCAGGAACCTGTTCCTCATAAGCAGGTGCAGGACGATGGATTGGCCATCTCTCTTTTGCACCAGGATCTGGTCCATTATCAACAGGATCTCCCAAAAGATTGAAAATTCTACCCAGACACTCATCACCAACCGGTACAGTGATAGGGCTTCCAGTATCTACGGCATCTGCGCCTCTGACAAGACCATCTGTTGAACTCATGGCAACGCATCTTACTACGTCATCTCCAACCTGCTGAGCAACCTCTGCGATCAGCTTACGGTCTTCGATCATGATTTCTATGGCATTGTGAAGATCTGGAAGTTCACCCTCTTTGTATCGGATGTCAAGTACAGGGCCTGTAACCTGTATTACCTTTCCAACATGATTTTCACTCATTGTTAAACTCCTTATTCAAAGTTGTTATATCCTAATGAAGTTCTGTTCTCGCACTTCATGCAAGGAATTTCTGCTCTCGCACTTCGTGCTCGACAGAACAAGCTTCGTACCAAGGCTCAATAAAACTTCACCTGGTTCTCAGCTTTCGGCACCAGCGACAATTTCTGTAATTTCCTGCGTGATGCTTGCCTGACGAGCTCTGTTATAGTACAGACTCAAGGTCTCTATCATTTCTTCTGCATTGTCAGTTGCAGCTTCCATAGCAGTTCTACGAGCAGCAAGCTCACTGGCATAAGAAATATTGATACTGGTATATAGAATGCCCGCCAGATACTCCGGAACTATAGCATCGAACACTGTCTCGCTGTTTGGCTCATAAAGGATAAGATCCCTGGGCTTTCCATCGCTCTTTTTATTGTCAGATGAAAGATCTGACAGTGGTAAAAGAGATGTAGCCATCGGAACCTGGGACAGCATGGACACGAAGTTTGTGTAACACAAGAATACATGTCCAAATCCGCCACCACCATATGATCCACAGATAAGCTTGGCTATCTGGAAACAATCAGAGATAGTTGTTTTGGCAACCTCGGCATATTCCTCAGTAAGGATTGGAATATTTCTGTGTTTAAAGAACTCCACAGATTTTTTACCGATTGGAAGAACTGTCACGTCCTCTTTGTCCTTGATCTCAGCTTCAACAAACTTGAACAGATTAGAGTTGTAACCACCTGCAAGACCTCTGTCTCCGGCAATAACAACATAGAGCCATTTCTTATCATTTTCACCTGGCTTGGTGTAAATAGAACGGTAATCTGTATTACCATTGGCTATATCTGTAAGTGTTTCAAGCATTGTCTCAAGGTAGGGCTTTGATTCATCAGCTCTTTCCTTGGCTTTACGAAGCTTTGATGCAGCAACAAGCTGCATAGCCTTCGTAATCTGCATTGTGCTCTGGACGCTCTTGATTCGGAGTTTAACAGCTTTCATTGATCCAGCCATTATTTATCCTCCTTATCTGCTCTTAACGAACTTATCTGTATAAGCGTCTAATGCTGCCTTTAACTTATCCTCTGTTTCCTTTTCAAGCTTGCCGCTCTCACGAATCTCACGCATAGCAGCAATTCCGGAAGGATTCTGATCAAGGAAGTCATAAAGACCAGCCTCATATTCAGCAATATCGCTTGCTTCAACCTTCATCAGGATGTTATTAACAACCGCATAGAGAATAGCAACCTGCTTTTCTACAGGAACAGGCATATTCTTGTTCTGCTTGAGAACTTCTACGATACGTTCGCCCTGTGCAAGACGGTTCTTGGTGTCTTCATCAAGGTCTGAACCGAACTGAGCGAAGCTCTGCAGCTCACGGTACTGTGAATATACAAGTTTAAGTGTTCCGGCAACCTTCTTCATAGCCTTGATCTGCGCATTACCACCTACACGGGATACGGAGATACCAGGGTTAACCGCTGGCATGATTCCTGAGTGGAAAAGCTCTGTCTCAAGGAATATCTGTCCATCTGTGATAGAGATAACGTTTGTAGGAATGTAGGCTGATACGTCACCGGCCTGTGTCTCGATGATAGGAAGGGCTGTAAGTGAACCTCCTCCATTCTCATCAGAGAGCTTAGCTGCTCTCTCAAGAAGTCTTGAGTGCAGGTAGAAAACGTCTCCAGGATAAGCTTCACGTCCTGGTGGTCTTCTGATAAGAAGTGAAAGTGCTCTGTATGCTACAGCGTGCTTGGACAAGTCGTCATAGATACAAAGTACATGTTTGCCCTTGTGCATAAAGTACTCACCCATAGCACAGCCTGTGTATGGTGAAATGTACTGAAGTGGGCTAGGCTCTGAAGCTGTAGCTGCTACAACGATAGTGTAGTCCATAGCTCCGCCCTTCTTAAGATCTTCAACCAGTGATGTAACTGTTGAACGTTTCTGTCCAATAGCAACGTAGATACAGATAACATCTTTGCCCTTCTGGTTAAGAATTGTGTCAACTGCGATAGTTGTCTTACCAGTCTGTCTATCGCCGATGATAAGCTCACGCTGTCCTCTTCCGATAGGGATCATGGAATCGATAGCCTTGATACCTGTCTGAAGTGGTTCTTTTACCGGCTGTCTGGCAATGATACCAGGAGCTGGTGATTCAACTGGTCTATATTCTGCAGCTTCGATTGGTCCCTGGCCATCAATAGGCTGGCCGATAGCGTTTACTACACGTCCAATCATCTGCTCGCCTACAGGAACAGATACAACCCTTCCTGTACGCTTTACGGTCTGTCCTTCGCTGATTCCTACATCCTCGCCGAACAATACCGCGGATACTACTGTTTCCTCGAGGTTCTGAGCCATTCCAAAAGTACCATTTTCAAACTCCAAAAGCTCTCCGGACATACAGTTCAAAAGTCCGCTAACTCTGGCAATACCATCACCAACGGTAAGAACTGTTCCAGTCTCGTTCTGGATAATTGCATTCTGATAATTCTTTATCTGGCTTCGAATGACCTCGGATATTTTTTCTGGTTTTAGTTCCATATCATCCTCCGATGTTTATTATTAGATGACCGTTTCATCAACACGTCTGCGAAGCTCGGATAACCTACCCTTGACTGTGCCGTCAAAGAGCTGTCCCTCCAGATCCACTCTAACGCCGCCCAGGACTGATGGATCTGTCTTCTGTTTCAATAAAATCTTCTTACCGCTGATCTTTTCAAGTTTTTCTTTGAGAAGACCAAGCTCTTTATCATCAAGAGCTATAGCTGTAGTAACGACCGCATCTGCTATTCCATGTGCCTCGTTGTAGCTCTTTCTAAAGCGTTTCTGACAAGCAGAAAACTCTCTCAAAAGGCCCTTCTCGATGAGAATCTTGATAAAGTTCAGAAGATATGGCTGCAGGCTTCCAGCAAATGCCTGATCTACTAGCTGCAGTCTTTCATGTTTTGGGACTGAAGGTTCCGATAGGAGGGTTATGTAATCAGGGTTTTCTTTGAATATCCCTTTTACAGCCTCCATTTCGCCCAGTATTTCATCCGTAAGGTTCTCTTCCGCTGCCAGATCATATAGGCTCTGCCCATAAAGATCTCCAGCTGCGCTCATAAATTTCTCCTTTTACCTTAACCTTATGCTCCAACCTTATTGATAAAGTCATCAATAAGCTTTCTATGATCGGCTTCGTTGATTTCTTTCTCAACTACCTTGCCTGCGATATCCATCGCAAGACCACCGATTTCATCCTTGGCCTCGTTAATAGCTTTCTTCTTCTCCTGCTCTATGTCAGCAGCAGCTCTGGACTTGATTCCGGCTGCTTCCTCCTGAGCCTCCTGCACAATTGTGTCTGCTTTTTTCTGAGCTTCCTTCTGTGCTTCAGAAACAATCTCAGCAGCTTCTGCATGTGCCTTTGTCAGGCTGTTTTCATATTGCTCTTTAAGAGAATCAGCTTTATCCTGGGCCTCTCTTGCCTCTCGGATCGTTTTATCTGCAAGTTTTTTTCTCTTTTCAAGAATGTCATTGATAGGCTTGAAAAGGAATTTCTTGATCAAAAATACCTGGATAAACAGGTTGATTATCTGAATGATAAACGTCCAGGGCACTAGTGTAACCAGATCCTGCGTCTCTTTAACGTCCGCAGTGATCATCATTAGGGCCTGTATATCCATATGATTTCTCTCCTTATTTTGTGTTTACCAACTGATATCCACTACATATTGCAATGATTAAGGGCTGCGCAGTTGCTTTGCTGCTTTCGCGGCGCTTATCACTACAAATTGCATTAACCTCGGATTGCTCCACTTCGTTCTCGCAATCCGGCGGACATTCGGAAATCGTAATTTTTATTTCATAAAAATTCCTTTTTTCCTCATGTCCTTGCGGTCTTCAAGGTTTCAAATCCTTGCATGCAAGCATGCGTATTTGAAACTTTGAATCCCTTGTTACTGCAAGTAATTCATGAACATACCTGGTGCAACGAAGATAAGAAGAAGACCTGTAACGAAACCATAGATACCAGTTGTCTCAGCAACCGCACAACCAAGGAGCATGGTACCTGTAACGTCGCCCTTACACTCAGGCTGACGTCCGATAGCTTCAAGAGCCTTAGAAACAGCAGTTCCTTCACCAATACCAGGACCAATACCTGCGATAAGTGCACATCCTGCACCTAATCCACATCCTGCAAGTGCTATACCTTTTGCTAGTACCTGAAAATCACCCATAATTCTTTGCCTCCTAAATGAAGTTTTCTTGTTTTTTGTGTATTTATATTTAATTGTATTTTTAGGCGTGATATCGGATTGCTCCATTTCATTCTCGCAATCCCTTTATCACCCTTCCTCTGCGGCGTTAGCTATATACATAACTGTCAGCATACAGAAGATAAATGCCTGCATACAGCCTGAGAACCAGTCAAAATATACACCGGTTATAGCAGGAATACCTACTCCAAGAATTGGTATCTTGGAAAGGAAATCTCCTACAGCTCCTGGGATAAGTCCAAATAAAGCTGCTGATGCAAGTCCAAGTGCCCAGTAGATAAGTCCGTCAATAACTACACCGGAAAGAATATTTCCAAAATGACGGCAAGCCATACTTACTGGTGTTGCCAACTCTGACAGGATATTAAACGGTGTCATAACTGCAATAGGAGTAGTGAATCCCTTCAAATATCCGCCAAATCCGTTGGTCTTAATCTTGGTGGCAGTGATCATTATGAAAACAACTACTGCCCAGGCTGCTTCCGTTGATAGGTCTGCTGTTGGACTTCGCAGTCCTATAAGGCTTATAAGGTTTGATACTACACTGGTAGCAAAAAGAGCTGAAACAAATGGGATCAGCTTATCAAACTTATTGCCTCCTGTGTTGTTACGGACAAAATTATTACCCGTCTCAACAAGCATTTCCGCAAAAGCCTGTCTTTTCGAAATGTTCTCGACCCGAAGGTCTCTGGTCAGGAATATACATAGTCCTGTGATGATTATCATCACTATCCAGCTGACAATCAGTGTTTCTGTAAGCTTAAAGTCTCCCAGAATCGGAATGCCAGTATGGAAGGTCTTGTATATGACCGCATAATCGACTTCGAAACCATTACTCATGCTTTCGCCTTCAACCTCCTTTCCCCGCAGACATGATCCCGCGTAGTTTTATTGTGATGCTAGGTATAAACAGCGGAACAATGCCCGCCACCAGATTAAAAACTGGAACCACTATAGCAAGTATCACCCACAGAAGCTGCATCATGGTTCGGTAACGAAGGCTAACGCCCATGGTTTCCCTGGCCCTTTTCTCATCATCTATGGATGTAACTTTCTGAACTGTAAGCGCCATCCAGAAAAAATTCCCGACAGCAACAAAAAAACCTATAATTCCAGCCAGAATCACTCTGTAATCAAAGGGTACACTCCATCCAAAGGGTGCATCCTCTGGTATTACCATATGTAAAACAAAAAATATTAAAAACATGATCAGCACGCCAATGCCTGTGCCAATTGCGATATTTCGGGTTTCCTTTTTTACTGCATCCTGTAATTTAAACATCCTGTCTCTCCCCAAATAATTCTCAGATCCATACCTACTCTATAAATGCATATTTCGCTGATAAAGCTCACATATGCTTATTGAAATAGACTTCCTTAGGATCCCTTACTCTTTTCTTTTTCTCTTCCCTGCGAATAACTGACAGATAAACCTTATAGGCGGTTGTCATAGAACCACCGAGCCCCAATATAAACCCCGGTATATATACCCAGGCACCAACAGAAAGCTTGGTGCATAGAAGATAACAAGCAAACAAGCATAAAAGAAGTGGCATAAGAAGCGACAATCCGAGCTGCCCCACCATAGCAAACTGACTTAATAACTTAGATAAATCTTTAAATTGCATATGGCCTTACCTTACTCCTTCCTGTCGCAAATTGTGTTGCAATTAACGTTATACCGATCGCTTTTTCTCTCGCAATGTACTGAATATTACATCAGGGCATAGTAATTGCGCATAACATAACAGTATAACAACTTAATAATACACTTTTTACGGCATTTCTACAACCAAAGTTAGACAATTTGGGACACTTTCTCGTTATTGTGAAAAAAAGCTGTGAACCGCATATTTACACATTTTTGCGATTCACAGCTTAGTTATTAATAAAACTTTTATCAAAATTTCGGTTATTTCACAGGATTTCTTTTACTTATTCTGCATCTTCTGTTGCAGTTGACTTTATGTGAAGCTCTTCAAGCTGCTTGTCTGTTACATAGCTTGGAGCACCCATCATGACATCTGCTGCATTCTTGTTCATAGGGAAAGGAATGATCTCACGGATTGAGTCCTCACCTGCAAGAAGCATTACCATACGGTCTACGCCAGGAGCAATTCCTGCGTGTGGTGGTGCACCGTAGCAGAATGCGTTGTACATAGCTGGGAACTTAGCCTTAACATCTTCCTCGCCAAGTCTTACCATCTCGAAAGCCTTGATCATGATCTCAGGATCATGGTTACGAACAGCACCTGATGAAAGCTCGATTCCGTTTACAACAAGGTCGTACTGATCTGCTGTAATTGAAAGAGGATCGATCTCGCCTCTCTCTGCCTTAAGAAGTGTCTCAAGTCCGCCTGATGGCATTGAGAATGGGTTGTGGCAGAATTCGAGCTCGCCTGACTCCTCACCGATTTCATACATAGGGAAGTCTACAATCCAGCAGAATTCATATTTCTCTTTGTCCATGTGTCCAGGAACAGCAGCACCAAAGGTCTTAACGATAACACCAGCAGTCTTCTGAGCCATGTTAAGCTTACCTGCTGAGAGAACTACAAGGTCTCCAGCCTTAAGTGAAAGAGCTGAAACTACAGAATCCTTGATAGGAGCAACAAACTTGGAGATACCTCCAACAAGTTCTCCGTTCTCATCCATTCTAAACCAGTAAGCCTTGTTACCTGACTGAACCTCTACATCACCGATAGTCTTGTCGATGAACTTACGGCTCTCTTTGAAATCAGAAATAACAACAGCCTTAATTCTAACGCCTGTTTCTGCGCCTGCTGTAAGAGCGCCCTCACTTGCCTCTGCTGCCTCAGCAGAAACTGTTGATGCAAATGGTCCAAAGCCGCAATCCTTGAGAACCTCAGTAACATCGTCTACTGTAAGATCAATTCTAAGGTCTGGCTTGTCTGAACCATATTTCTCCATAGCCTCAAGATATGGAATACGAGTAAATGGAGCCTTGGATGCACGGTTATATGTTCCAAACTTCTCAAATACTGGAGGAAGAACATCCTCGCATACTGAAAATACATCTTCCTGAGTAGCAAAAGCCATCTCCATATCAAGCTGATAGAACTCTCCAGGGCTTCTGTCTCCTCTTGCATCCTCATCACGGAAGCATGGTGCAATCTGGAAATAGCGATCAAATCCAGCTGTCATAAGAAGCTGCTTGAACTGCTGTGGAGCCTGTGGAAGTGCATAGAACTTACCAGGATGCTTTCTTGCTGGTACAAGGTAGTCTCTTGCTCCCTCTGGTGATGAAGCTGTAAGGATAGGAGTTGTGATCTCCATGAATCCATGCTCTGTCATAGCCTGACGAAGTGCTGAGATAACATTGCTTCTAAGGATAATGTTCTTCTTAACCTCTGGATTACGAAGATCAAGGTAACGATATTTAAGACGAGCTGTCTCATCAGCTTCTCTTGAGTGGTTGATCTCGAAAGGAAGCTCGTTGTAACGGCAGCGGCCCAGTACTGTGATAGACTCAGGAACAACCTCGATATCACCAGTCTCCTGCTTGGGGTTCTTACTGCTACGCTCTCTTACTACACCCTTAACGGAAATTGTTGACTCTTTATTGATGGCCTTGGCAGTCTTGACCATTTCCTCTGTCTCAAGGACAATCTGTGTTGTGCCATAGAAGTCACGAAGGACAACGAATCCAAGTCCTGAACCAACTTCACGCATGTTCTCAAGCCATCCAACAAGAGTAACGCTCTCGCCAACATTGGCCATGCGCAGCTCACCACAGTTATGTGTACGTGATTGCATCATGATATTTCTCCATTTCTTTTAAATCTAGCAGGAAATCAGGAAAAATCTGCATCCTGCATTATTTACATCATACAAAAAATAAGTGCGTGATACAGGAAAAAATCCAATATCACGCACAACATTTTAAAACAACATTATACTTGTTGCAAGTTGAAATTATGTTATTCAGTTTTCACCCTCGTACCACACGCATCTCACGGAGTAAATTCTGTTTCCATAGTCTTTGAGCGTGGTGTACGAATCTTTTAATGGGTCCATGCAGATATACTGCCCATTCTCTGCACCAATGATCAGAACAAAGTGGTGATAGCTAAAAAGTGATTTCCTGTGAACCTTCACAATTGGATATCTCCCCTGAGCAAGGCACTCATCAATATAGCTAGAATTAAGGTCGCTGAAAACCTGAGCATTAAATCCAGGGAGACTGTCAAGCTTGCTCCACTGCATATTTCCATCGTCATCAAATACGCCATTTTCTGACAGCAAAGTTACAGTTTCTTCTGGAGTTAAAGGATTGTCTGTTTCAGAAATCGCCGAAGCTATGCATGTTGTAATGCATCCTGAAGATTCCATGGTATACTTGGATTCTCCAAGATGAATATCCTTCCATCTATCATCATCCTGCCTGTAGCCAACCATTTTTTCAGGTACAGGATACTCTACGTTGCACTTAACATTGATTCCGCCGCGGTTCTTAGCGATTTGTGACAATAGCAGTATGCCAAGGACCACTACTAAAACTAAAACTATATACATTTTTCTTTTCTTCATTTATGCCCTCACAAAACAATACTCATTTACGGCGTGTTAAATCTGTCTTATATCATATCAGCGGCTCTGCAATATAAAACCCTCGATGCAATGTATTTCAGCATCGAGGGTGAATGCTCAAAACTTGTTTATTTCACTTTATTGCCGCCCCATTCAACTACTGTAAAGCCGCCACGAAGCGGTGTCTCGAGGTACTGAGGGTTGATCTTGATGTATCTATCTGTTGGATACCAGGCCATAAATACACGAATCAGAGTATCAGGTTCAGGTGAAACTGTAAGCTTAGCTCCTCGACTATAGGTATTACCCTGGAAGCTCACCATATTATAAGGATTCTTTTCCATCATAGGAAGCCAGAACTCGATGAATTCTGCTCTCTCAGAATCATTCAATCCAAGGATTGCAAGCTTCTCATTAAGGAATTTCTCTGTATCCTCACCTTTTACACAGAAGCCTGAATAAAAGTCATAGGAATAGTTTGGATCGCCTTCCCAGAAAAGATAGTCATAGGTCTGTCCCTCAAAAGTTATCTTGCCGTCTCTATTAGCGGTTACATTCCAGGTGTTCTCGGCATTAAACTCCGGAATAAGGTCCACAAGATTTCCATCATAATCAAGCCTTACAGATATTTCTGTATTGTCCTCTAATGGATACAGGTAAATGACTGGCTTGAGATCTCCAGAATCCGCAGGGCTTCCGCCAGTTCCAACTGTTCTATCTGTGCTATTGCTGCCAGCAGAAGTGCAACCTACAAGTCCCATGAGCAATGCAATTAATAATATTCCAACAATCGATCTTCTCTTCATAAGGAAACCTCCTTAACACCCCTAGTACAAAAACGAAAAGCTACTGTACTACTATAATTATAGCGCCAAAAACAATGTTTTTGGCGCTATTTACAGAGAATTTACAAAGTATTAACAATATCGTTTAAGTATTAGTCTAGCTTAAGAAGCATTGTGAGAACACGAGCAGCGGATTTCTCTAAATCTTTTCTTGAAAGTGCCTTTTTATCAATGGCTGCAAGGAGCTGATCAGTATAGCCACAGCCCATTTTGATGTCATTGCCTGCAAGGACTTCTTTGTAGTGTTCACCATAGCCCCACCAGTCACTTACAACTACGCCTTCAAAGCCCCACTCATCTCTGAGGATTCCTGTAAGAAGGTCATAGGACTCAGAAGCTCTCTGTCCGTTTATTATATTGTAGGAAGACATGATGCTCCAAGGTTCTGCCTCTTTTACAATTATTTCAAAGGCCTTTAAGTAGATTTCTCTAATGGCTCTTTCTGATGCTCTTGAATCGCTGCCCTTTCTGTTGGATTCCTTGTTATTAAGGGCAAAGTGTTTAGGAGTAGCAGCGATATTGTTGCTCTGAATACCACGAACCATAGCTGCTGCCTGCTTACCAGCAAGGAATGGATCTTCTGAATAGTACTCAAAGTTTCTTCCGCACAGAGGACTTCTGTGAATATTTACTGCAGGTGTTAGCCATGCGCCAAAGTTACACTCTTTTGCCTCAGCACCACCAGCTACACCAACCGCATAACAAACGTCTTCATTCCAGGTGCATGCAAGAAGAGTTGAGCATGGGAATGCTGTTGTCTGAACGCCAACTTCAGGTGCGATCCTGACTCCGGCAGGGCCATCGCAGGTCATGGCTGATGGAACACCAACCTCTGGAAGGTTACCATATCCAAAGGTGTTGGCCATACCCATATTGGGCTGTCCGCCAAGGAGAGATGCAAGCTGCTCATCAGAAAGCTGCTTCATGAAATCTTCAAGGGTTATCTTGCATTCTGCAACTTCAATGAATTTCTTGGGATCCTTGTCACTTGGTGGAAGGAAGAGCTGGAACATATCCTGGGGACGAACCTTAGGTGTCTTTAGTACTTTCCAGTTGATAGTCTCCTTCCAGTCTTTTTCTCTTTTAAATATTGAAGCATATGTATCAACAGGCTTAAGCTGTGGAAGCTCCTCAAATGTACCATCAGAGAGCATTCTCTTTTTAAGAGATGTTGGAACGAGCTTATTTGAAACCTGCTCTACAACTACGTTTTTCTTAAGTTCATATTTATAATCAAGTTCTCTTACGTCTCTTACGGATGTTCCAAGATAGAACTTGTACTGGCCCTTTTCAAGAACCCAGGCAGCTTTTTTAACCTTGCCAAGGTCATCATAGGAAGCCATATCATCCATATAAAGAGCTATTGTCACGCGCTCGCTCTCACCTGGTGCAAGAAGGCGTGTCTTGTAATATCCGCCAAGAACCTTAGCGGGTTTTCCAAGCTTGCCCTGAGGCGCACTGTAGTAGAGCTGCACTACTTCTTTTCCTGGACGTTTTCCAACATTGGTAACAATTGCTCTTACTACGATAGCATCTGCAAGGTTATTGTCTGTCTTTGTTTCATCAGCTGATTTCACACTCTTTGCAGTTTTTCCGCTGTTTTCCTTCGCTTTTGTGGATACGGCAATTGAATCTTCTACAACGCTCTCAACTGTGAAAGCTTCTGCCTTGCAATCCTCAAGCAAGAATGTCGTGTAGGAAAGGCCAAATCCAAATGGATAGTTTACCTTTTTAGCAGCCCCTGGAATTGTCTCAAAGTATCTGTAACCAACATAGATATCTTCTGTGTAATCAACGTACTCATCATCCTCATGGAATCCGTCTGTTGATGGGTAATCCTCAAGCTTTGCCGCAAATGTATCTGCAAGCTTGCCTGATGGATTGACCTTGCCAATGAGAATTCTTGCTGCTGCAAGGCCGCCTTCTATTCCGCCCTGCCATGCCATAAGAACTGATGAAATAGCATCATCATTTTTAAACCAGGTAGTATCAACAATTCCGCCTACGTTCATAACAACTATGACATTGGAGAAGTTTTCTTTTACCTGCTTGACCATCTTCTTTTCTGCATTTGTCAGATAGAAATCGCCATGGTCGAAGATCTTGTTGGCCTGAGCAACAAGTCCTACGTCCTCACACTTGATTTCTCTGTCTACTCCTGCAACTTTTCTATCCCAGCCCTCACCAGAGAATCTGCTGATAGTGATGATTGCAGTATCTGTGAAGGCTGCAGCGTCGCTTACAATATCCTCTGCAAGAGCCGGCTCTTTTAACATGCCAGGGGCAATGCCCTGTCTGTACTGCTCTTCTACATATTCCTTGTAAAATCTGGCTGATTTGTCAAATATTGAAATGTCTTCAGAAAACTGTGACAGGCCCTCGTAAAGGTTTCTCACATAAGGCACTGTAACATCTCCGCTTCCGCCGCCTCCCTTTACATAGTCAAAGGTTCCCTTTCCAAAAAGTGCTACCCTTGTACCTTTCCTTATAGGAAGAACATTTCTCTCGTTCTTAAGAAGAACCATTCCTTCACAGGCTGCATCACAGGAAAGAGCGATGTGCTCCTTGCTGGCTGTAACTCTCTCACCATTTGCGCCCAAAGGAAGATTTGGTGTGTATTTGATTCTTGCCCATTTTTCCATAATATACCTCGCTAAACCTCTAATACATTTTTCATGCGTTTGCACTTGAAATCATAGCATATAGCTGCATTGGAAACAATTCTCGCGGGCGCTATTTAACACAAATTTAACTGTGGTAAACTTATATGTAGATTTTATTATTGCAAGTTTTAAAGTAGATAAAATGACCTATAAAGTATATATGAATTACCAGGGAGAATTTGCGCTATGAACATATGCCTTCTTAACGATTCCTTTCCGCCTGTCATAGACGGCGTTGCCAACGTGGTTATGAATTACGGAAATATCCTGACTACAGAACTTGAGTCAAATGTAATTGTAGGGACGCCAAGATATCCTGATACAAGTTATGATGGATATCCTTACAAGGTTGTTGCCTATCCAAGCTTTGATACAACGGATTTTGTAAAGGGCTATAGGACAGGTTATCCACTATCCATAAGGGAAATTGACCAGATGGCTGATATGAAGCCTGATATCATACACACTCACTGTCCTGCTGCCTCTACAATCATGGGAAGGATTCTTAGAAGAGAGACCGGTGCTCCTCTTATCTTCACCTACCACACCAAATTTGATGTAGATATCGCAAGGGCTGTAGGCGATGGCTTACTAAAAAAGGAAACAATCAAAACAATGGTTAAAAACATCGAAGCCTGCGATGATGTCTGGGTAGTATCAGAGGGAGCCGGAGAAAACTTGCGTTCACTGGGCTTTCAGGGCGAGTATAGGGTAATGCCAAACGGCGTTGATTTTCCTAAAGGCCGCGCAAGCTTAGATGCGGTAAAAGAGCTTCAGAATTCATATGACATTCCAGAAGGAATTCCACTATTCCTATTCGTCGGCCGTCTCATGAAGTATAAAGGTCTTCCTATAATCATCGATGCCATGAAGGAATTATCTACAAAAGGTATCGATTACAGAATGGTCTTCGTGGGCGGAGGTGCTGATGCTGAGGAGATGCAGGCACTTGCAAAAGAGTACGGGATATCTGACAAAGTCATCTTTACAGGCCCGGTTCGCGACAGGGAAAAACTGCGTGCATGGAACACCAGAGCAGACCTCTTCCTGTTCCCATCCACCTATGACACCAACGGTATTGTAGTTAGAGAAGCTGCAGCCTGCGGACTTGCCAGTGTTCTGATAAAAGGATCCTGCGCTGCAGAAGGCATAACCCATGACAGGAACGGTTATCTCATAGAAGAAAATGCCCAGTCAATGGCAGCTCTCCTTGAGCAGCTATCAGGAAACCTTGATAGAATGCACCAGGTTGGGCAAAAAGCCATGGATGAAATCTACATTTCCTGGGATCAGGCTGTTCGAATAGCCTATGACAGATACAAGGAAATCCATGAAATGGCCAAAAGTGGAGAACTTGGAATCAGAAAACATCAGAGCTTTGAATATCTTATGAGCTCAGCTGCTGATATTCTCAATGGAACACAGAAGGTTTTCGTTGATATCCCAAAAGAGATTCACGAAGGCATGCGGGAGAACTACGAGGAATTCAAGGGAAGAGTCAGCGATAACCTCCAAGAGATGAAAGGCAACATGGAAGATTTTAAGCAAGACTTCCGAGATAATGTCGAAAGTATCAAGAGTGATATAAACGATGGTATCGACAGACTTAAAGACAACATAACAGGCGACTTCTCAGATGATAAATATGATGATACCTGAAACATCGCACTAATAACACATTTTCTGTATCTATCCTAATCAGTAAAGAAGGCTACTATGAAGAAAGAAAACATCAGTCAAAATAATCATGATTGGTACAAACCCATGAGCTTCTACCAGATCTGGGTCAGAAGCTTCTGTGATGGAAATGGAGACGGAATTGGAGATCTGTACGGAGTCTATGACAAGCTTGAATATGTAAAGTCCCTTGGAGTAGATGGCATATGGTTTTCTCCAATTTACCCATCCCCCAATGCGGATTTTGGATATGACATTTCAGATTACAAGGACATCCATCCTGATTTCGGAGATCTTGACCAGTTTAAAAGAGTGTTACGCAAGGCTCATAGTCTCGGACTTAAGGTAGTAATGGATCTTGTCATAAACCACACTTCAGATGAGCATCCCTGGTTCTTAGAATCAAGGAAGGGCAAGGATAATCCCTATAGCGACTACTATATTTGGAGAGATAAGCCCAACAACTGGAAGAGTCTTTTTGAAGGTGAAGCCTGGGAGTATGATCCAGTAAGAGGTCAGTACTACCTTCACATCTTTGCCAAGAAACAGCCTGACCTTAACATGGATAACCCCAAGGTTCGCCAGGAAGTAAAGGATATCATGCGATTCTGGCTGGATATGGGCGTGGACGGTTTTAGAGAAGACGTGATCAACTTCATTTCCAAAAAAGAAGGTCTTCCTGATGGATTATCTTTTTTACCAGCAGCAACCGGAATGTCCCATTACAAGGACGGTCCTCATATTCATGAGTATCTGTCAGAATTCAGGAAGGTTTGCAATGAGTACGACTGCTTCCAGTTAGGCGAGGGCCCCATGACAACGGTTTCTTCTGCCATGAAGTACCTTACAGGCAAGACCAAGTCCCTGGATATGATGTTTTCCTTTGATCATATGATGGCAGACTGTCTGTATACAGAATATCTTCACAGGCCTTTTTCCCTTGTGAAGCTAAAAAAGGCTTTCACCAAATGGCAAAACGCCCTTGGTGGCAAGGCCTGGAATGCGCTATATCTTGAGAATCACGACCATCCCAGGATCATCAGCAGGTACGGAAGCGAGTACTTCTGGAGAGAAAGCGGAACCATGCTGGCTGCCAGCTACATCTTTCAGCAGGGAACGCCTTTTATCTACCAGGGACAGGAAATTGGCATGACTAACATAAAGCTCATGTCAATTGACCAGTATGTAGACGTTTCATCCATTACCAATTACCACACCTACCACCTAAAAGAAGACCCAGAAAGGCGTCTCCACCGCATCCACTTATCTAGCAGGGATTCAGCCAGAACTCCAATGCAGTGGAACGCTACTGACAACGCAGGTTTTTCCAAGGTTAAGCCCTGGTTCTACGTAAATCCCAATTACAAGCGTGTGAACGTGGCAAAAGAGGAGCCTGATAAGCTGAGCATTTTAAACTTCTACAGAAAATGTCTTGCCCTCAGAAAGAGTTCTGAGACCCTGATCTACGGCGACTACACAGAACATTTTCCAAAGGACAAGAATATCTATATGTATGAGCGAAGCCTTGACGATGAAAGCTATTTGGTTATATGCTCTTTCTCTAGGTTCCCGGTCAAGGCCCATAAGCCCCCAAAGTTTTCCGGATGCCACGGAGAGCTGGTTCTATGCAACTATCCAGATATGAAGACAGATCCTCACGCAGGAATAGTCGGTAATATCCATCTGGGCCTTAATGAACAGGAGCTTAAAAAGGGATATCTTCGTCCTTATGAAACCAGGGTGTATAGATATATACGTCGAAGATAAAGATATTACCTTCTTTCGATGTACAAATATGAGGAGAATTATTATGAAAAGAAAATCTGTTAAAACTATCGCTGCTTCTATAGCAATGATCATGTGCCTAAGTGCATGCACCAGCACTGGAAATGTAATAAATAACGATGGTGCAACCGGAGTTTCAACCCCGGCAATTGAAGATGCCACTAATTCAGGTACTGTATCAGACGGCGCAATAACCACAGGCTACCAGGTAACTGTGGTTAACCACCCAATTTCTTCATCCCAGGACGGGAAGGTTCTCTGCACTGGCAGCTACCCTGAGATTGTCCTTTCTGATGAGTGTAAAGAAAAATATCCTAAGCTTTCTGAAAACATAAATAATTACAATGAAACCAATAGTTTCGGGTCAACTAATAACATTTCCGAATATGCCTCATGGGCCATGGAAGATGACTACAACACTGAAGGCTATTACGACTCTAAATCAGCTGACATAGTAAGATTTGACGATAAGCTTTTTACTGTATTTGAAATTAGTAGTAGTTTTACTGGTGGTGCTCACCCAAATCATTATTCATATTCTACAAATTATGATCCTGTAACTGGTGAAATATTAAGACTTGATCAGGTTTTAGATGATTCATCAATACTTTATGATGGCATCAGAACAGAGCTTGAAAAGGCTTATCCAGGAATCATGGAAGAGGTAGACAGTTTCTACTTCCAAGAAGAAGGTCAGGATCCTGATCAGTTTGTTCAGAAACTTAAGGACGATACCTATACCTGGACAATAGATGAAAAGGGACTAAACATTTTCTTTTCACCCTACGAGATTGCTTCATATGCAGCAGGGGATCTTGATATAACCCTATCCGCAAAAGACTATCCTAATCTTGTAAAAGCAGATTACCTGTTGGATAAGCCTCAGGATCTTACTTCCATAGTAAGCCGCACAGATGCTGACACTATAGAAGTTGCACCAACCGAAAAAGAACCAGATCCAGAAAGCGTATCTATTTCAAATCCGACCTGGAAATATTATAAAGCATCGGAAGCTACAGTTCCGGCCAGCAGCCACTTGACGCTGACCAAGACCAAGGAAGAAAAATCAGACTATCTCGACACCTACGCATGGGCTGAGGCCAATGATCTGCAAACAGAGATGCTGACCCACGAGGATGACAACTATTTTTATGTCGGAACAAATGAAGTAGAATATGCAAACTCCTACCAGGGGATTGATATCTATGATACTGAGATGAATACCATGTATTACAGCTTTGATCTGTCTGAGCTCTGTGATGGCCCTGACTACGAGGAGGAGAAAACCTCTGCAGTTCACCAGTTCATCCGTTATGCCACAATCGTTGACAATATTCTATATGCAGAAATCGGTCACCTTGGCTATGCCTCTGAAGAGTCAGATTCCAGCTATATTGTAGCTATAAACCTTGCAACAAATGAGCTTGTATTTAGAAGTGAACCCCTTGTAGCAAATGGCAGCAACTTTAAAATAGTTGATGACACAATCATCTGCGGCTATGGATTTACTTCAGAACCTGATCATATCTATCTTCTTGATAGATTTACCGGAGAAAAATATGACTCAATCCAGATAAACTCTGCTGCAGACCAGTTCCAGATAAAGGGCGACACTCTTTACGTTGCAACCTACAATACGGCTTACGAATTTACTATTTCGCACTGACTAAAAGAAAAAAGCGCTCCAGGACAAATGTCTTGGAGCGCTTTTTATATTCGTATTGGACTAGCTTTCACACTAAGATGAATGCGTATCTAGCAATTTGCATATCGCGGGATATTCATCACGTAGCAAGGTGAAGCAAGTTTGTTGCTATGTTGAAGTACACGAGAAGTGAAAGTGCATCAACAATAGTTGTGATAAATGGACTAGCCATTACTGCCGGGTCAAAGCCCACCTTGGATGCCAGCATAGGAAGACAGCATCCAACCATCTTGGCGATCAGAACTACTATCAGCAGTGTCAGGCAGATTACTGCTGCCACTGTGATTGCAAGCTTATCAAACAAAAGCAGCTTTATAAAGTTTGCAACAGATAGTGTAAGTCCGCAGAGCACTGCTACACGTGCCTCTTTCCATATTATCCTTAAAAGATCTGAAAACTCGATCTCTTTAAGTGACAAGGCACGGATAATAGATACACTAGCCTGTCCTCCGGCGTTACCACCTGTATCCATCAGCATTGGAATGTATGCTGTCAGTACAACATAGGCAGACAGGGCATCCTCAAAGCCTGTAATAATGGCCCCTGTAAAGGTAGCACTGATCATGAGGAATAAGAGCCAGGGTATTCTGTTTTTGTAGGTTTCAAATATTCCAACCTTGGGATATGGCTTGTCGGATGGCATGATAGCAGCCATCTTCTCGATATCCTCGGTAGCCTCTTCTTCCAAAATGTCAACTACGTCATCGATAGTGATGATACCAACCATACGTGTTTCCTGATCTACAACAGGCATGGCTGTGAAACCGTATTTCTGGAACATTCTGGCAGCTTCTTCCTGGTCAGTAAGGGTTCCTATACTGATGACATTGGTGTTCATGATATCGCCAATGACTTCATCCGGCTTCATTATGAGTAGATATCTAAGAGCAACGGTTCCGACCAGAACCTTTTGGTTTGTAACAACGTAACAAATGTTGATAGTCTCTGAATCAAGGCCCTTTTTACGAATACGCTCTATAGCATCTGCTACAGTCATGTTCTCTCTAAGGTCCACGTACTCCACAGTCATGATACTGCCGGCGGAATCCTCAGGGTACTGAAGAAGGTGGTTAATATCAGCCCTTGTCTCTGGGCTGGCATTGGCCAGAATACGCTTAACAACGTTGGCAGGCATCTCCTCCAACAGGTCAGTAGCATCATCGGCCATCAGATTTTCAATAACGTTGGAAGCTTCTCGGTCCGACAGTGAACGGATAATATATTGCTGGTTATCCAGTTCCAGATCGGCAAATACATCAGCAGCCATGTCCTTGGGCAGGATTCTGAACATTTTAAGGGAATCCTCGTCCTCCATCTCTCCCATTGCGGCAGCGATATCAGTAGTGTTCATCTCTGCGATAGTCTGGCGAAGCTTAGTGTATTGCCTGGACTCAAGAAGTTCTTGCAAGATTTCAGCGATTGTCTTCTCTTCTTGTAATTCCATTGTAATAATCTCCTATTATATTAAGTTTGGTGGTTTTTAACTTGGTACTTCGACCAGGAGCAGGATCACTACTACTAGCATATAAATGTGAACTTGACTTCATAAAAACCACCTTCCTTTCCTTCGGAGATTTATTCACCATGGAATGCCCGGAATAGTGGGCTTTCTCGAATGAATACGAAAACGCATCAGAAATTTATATATGGCAAAAGAATTGCCGGAAACTTTTTTCTGCGCAATATTACTTTAGCACAGAATCCAATTAGTTGGTACATAATTTTATATCAGCACCAATTTTCTACATATTACCCAATGACCTTTACAGTCCAATGTATTTTTTTCTCAAATATAACCCTAAAACTATAAGTCCAAGAGTCTCTATCAAGTGAAAAATAACGGAAGTCCATACGATTCCGATCCTATATCCTCCAACTGTTATGGTCTGCATTTCAAGAAGGACAAAAGATAATAGGAAAAATGCCATAAGTATCATGGTCAGAACCTTTATAAGCTTGTCATTAAGAAATATTCCGGTCATCAGACTTCCCAGCAAAAGAGCTATGAGGATACCAATATACTTAAATCCATGAGTGTTATTGTAAATAGCAATAAAATCCTCATTTGAAATAGAATCGCTGCTAAAATCAATAAGATCTGCTATGAATCTTCTGTAAACCAAAGAACATATATCGTAAACCATTCTGACAGCTACAAGAATAACTCCCCACAGCTCAAGGAGTCTTAATATGGAATTTCCAGTAAGAGCCGGCACTTTGTTGCCCATAGCTTCTTTCTGAAGGACGGCCATTTTAAGACGATCAGCTTCATCCACCACCGATAGGGCCTTTTTAAGCCTGTCATAGGCCGATATAAACACAATGGCCATGAGAATGACCTGCGCTGCTGCCACTGCAATCTGCCCTACCAGAATTGCAGGATTTGCAAGATCAGGCTGACTTGCGTTTGCCTTCGGAACAAACCTTCTTACTAAAAACAATGCAATATTGGATAAAACATGTATTCCTGCTGCCCAGAAAAGTGAATTTGACAGGAAATGTTCTTTTCTATTTACGTACATATATGAATCCTCACGTCACGCCCGTATTGCCCATCTCATCTTGGTTGATTTACTTCTAGGATTTACTCTGCATTCCTCAGCAGATGGCCTTGTCACATCATCAGAAATATCGCTGTAGAGTCCAGCCTTCTTGCCCTCTTTAAAGGCCTTTTTAACAAGTCTGTCCTCTCCTGAATGGAAAGTCAGAATTGCTACCCTCGCTCCTGGCTTTAATATTCCAGGAAGCTTTTCCAAAAATGCATACAAAACCTCAAACTCACTGTTAACATCTATTCTAAGAGCCTGGAAAACTCTAGCGCAGCTCTTCTTGATGGCATCGGCCTTCTCTTCCTTGGGAACCTTCCAAAGGGCTGATTCAATGGCCTCTCTAAGAGCTGTTGTGGTATCCATGGGATTTCCCTTTTTCATAAGGTTAAAAACCTTATCAGCAATTTCCTCAGCATAAGGCTCATCAGAGTTTTCAACCATCATGCCCACAAACTCATCTCTTGTAATATTATGAAGGCGCTGTGCTGCTGATTCTCCGTGCTCCGGATCAAGTCTTAGATCCAGTGGCCCATCTATTTTATAGGAAAACCCTCGACTTGGATCATCGATCTGCATTGAAGACACCCCAAGATCAGCAAGGACAAAGTCGAACTTCCCTGCCTCCTTGGCCACCTGATCTATGTTGGCAAAATTAGTAAGCCTGAATTTAAAGACATCCTCGCCATATCCAGCGTTTCTAAGGCGCTCCACTGTCTTTTTTGATTCTATTGGATCAACATCAAGGCCATAAATACAGCCACCGGAGCTTCCTTCCCCACTATCTGGCGCTTCATTTGCCTTTCCCGTTAACTGCTCCAGCATCTTCCTGGTATGGCCACCATAACCTAAAGTGCAATCAAGTCCCTGCTCTCCTGGCTGTATCTTAAGCACATCCAGTATTTCTTTTACCATGATGGAAATATGCATTCCAGCTGGGGTTGAGCCCTTGGATATTACGTGAGCCACGGTGTCAGCGTACTTCTCCGGGTTCTGCTCTTTATATTTTTCTTCAAACTTTTTGGGATATTTACCTGAATAATGCACTCTTCTCTTGTGCTGCTTTTCTTCCATAAAAAAACCTTTCGCGTATTATCACAATTACAGCGGCATAGCCCTTCTTCTGGAATGCATCTTGGCTTCCATTGCGTGCTGGACGTATATATCTGCATTTTCTGTGATTCCGTGTTTCTCTTTATCACTGATAGGTCTTACAACCTTGGCAGGGCTTCCAAAAGCCATCATGCCGTCAGGAATTACTGTATTCTCTGTAACAAGGGCTCCCGCTCCTATGATACAGTCATTTCCAATCTGAGCGCCATTCATAATGATAGCTCCCATGCCGATCAGAACGTTGTTGCCAACGCTGCATCCATGAACTATGGCGCTGTGGCCGATTGTCACGTTGTCACCTACAGAAAGCTTATAATCCTTGTCCACATGAAGAACCGCAAGATCCTGTATATTTGTGCGGTTTCCGATGTGGATTTCTCTGGAATCTCCTCTTATTACAGAGTTGTACCAGATGCCACAGTCACTTCCCACTGTTACATCTCCCACAACCTGTGCTCCTGGTGCAATAAATACACTATTGTCAATCTTTCTCATACGATCCCCTCACTGCAAATCTTTTCAAAACTAACTCATTTTATCTCTTATGTTATTGCAAAAAAAGACTTGTTTTTTTCCAAAAATATTATAGCTCGTACTTGGATTTTTTCCTGCTGATCTCACTAATATACGCAGCTGTTATCATACCAGACGGAAGAGCGATCACAGCCACTCCTACCAGTGCAGATACCATTGTTATCAGGCGTCCCACATTGGTTGTTGGATAAATATCGCCATATCCAATTGTTGTTATAGAAATAGTCGCCCAATAGAGTGCATCAAAGAAATTTGCAAAAAGATCCGGCTCTAGTTGGAAAATAAGCATCGCCGATACAAAAATGTAAATGATTATAAGTATCAGTACTGCCAAGAGCTCTTTTTTTACTTTTCTAAGGACATTTGCAATGACAACAGCAGTTTTCGAATACCTGATCAGTTTGAGCACTCTGAATGCTCTAAAAAGCTTTAGTAACCCGATAGATGCTCCCACCGGCGTAAAAAGATAAACGATCGGCACAATTGACAGGAAATCAAAAAGAGCCATCGGTGAGAGAATGTAAGCGATATAAGCTTTAAAGCTCTTGTAGCCCATCTTGTAATCCGCAGTCCAGACACGTGATACATAATCAATAACAAAAATCAGTGTCGTCAGCACTTCAATTGCATAAGTGTAAGAATTATCCGACTTTAAAGTCAGTGGAATCATTCCAACAATTACAGCAGTGGTCATAAGTACATCATAAGCTCTGCTGGAAGCATCTCCGATACTCGATACTTCGATAACCTCGTAAACCCTTTTCTTGATCTGCTCTTTCTGCATATCTTTCTGGCCCTCTCACAGTCTTTTCTTTAGCTGCCAAAATTACCTGTTACAAATGCAAGAATCCCCAAGGCTGCAAGTATAATGCTGAAGATCCGACATAAGGTTACAAATATTCTGGAGTATATGCCGACTTTAGACTTTTTTACGCCCAAGTCGTCTATGTATACGTCTTTCCCATGCTTGTTTGTCATAAATTCCTACCCTGCCCCTCTTTAAGAAATCAGCAAAACCGCCACATCGTTAACGTTTGTTCCTGTCGGGCCCGTGATAATAAGCCCATCCACAGCCTTAAGTGCATTATAAGCATCATTATTATCAAGATAGGAATTGACATTCATCCCCTTTTCACAAAGATCTGATACTGTTTGTCCATCAGCATATCCACCTGCTGCATCCGTTGGGCCATCCGTTCCATCACTTCCAACAGAGAACACTGCTGCGTTAGAAAGGCCGTTTAGTCCTATTGCTGCAGATAAGGCAAGCTCCTGATTGCGGCCGCCTTTACCTGTGCCTTTTAAGTGAACCACCGTCTCACCTCCAGCAATATAGGCAAGTTTCTTATCGCCCTTTCTACTGTTGCTTATTGCAATACTTGCCAAAAAGCTACCTGCATCCCTGGCTTCACAGGAGAGCATATCTGTAAGAATAATAGGTTCATAGCCAAGGTCTTTTGCAGCATTTGATGCAGCAGTGCAAAGTTCCCTGACTGAACCGGTAATAACTGAAGTTACATTACTTAATTCCTTTGGTGTCTCTTTTCCAAGGAGATTTCTAGCCTCATCTGATAATTTGAGATTGTACCTTGCTGCAATTTCCTGAGCCTGCTGACATGTTGAAGAATCCGGAACCGCCGGGCCGCTAGCTATCATGTCAAGAGGGTCGCCTAGAATATCGCTTAGAACAATGCTATAAACCTTGGCAGGCGCAGCAACCTCAGCAAATCTTCCGCCCTTTACTCCGCTAAGGCGCTTTCTGATGGTGTTTATTTCCACAATATCTGCGCCACAGGCAAGAAGCTGCTTGGTAATGTCTTGAAGTTCCTCTCCGGAAATAAGCGGTGATTCAAATAATGCGCTTCCGCCTCCTGATAATAGGAAAAGAACTGTATCATCCGCTCCAAGTGGCCTTACCAGATCAAGCGCTTTCCTGGTTGCGCTAAAGCTATTCTCATCAGGAACCGGATGCCCTGCCTCGCAGCAAGTAATACCAGGAATGTCTCCTTTTACGTGATCATATTTTGTTACAACAATTCCTTCTGAAATATCCGGCATTTCTTTTACAGCAGCATTTGCCATCTGCCAGGCCGCCTTACCTGCAGCCACTAAAACCACCTTACCAGTGCCTTTTTTAAAGCCCTTTAGAGCTCTTTTAACTGCTTCATCCGGAAGAACCGCGTCTATGGATTTTTTTATGATAATATCTGCGTCTTTTCTAAGTGAACTGATCATATATACCCTCTCCCTTTTTATTTCAAATATGAAATCGAGCCTACAATACAAAGGATGGAGCGGCACATAGATATGCTACCCGCCGCCCCATCATAATTTCAAAATATTTTCACTATTGTGTCATGAGTTTAGCGCAATACTCATCAAGTCATCTGGACTCTATCACCTGATCAGTGAAGGAAGAGACTCAGGATTGCTATCTCGGCAATTGCTGCGATACCCATGATGAGTGAGCCTAGAGTCCATGCCCTATAGCCCTTATCAGGTGTCATTGAACCAAAGTTTGTAACTACCCAGAAATATGAGTCATTAGCATGTGATACTGTCATAGCGCCGGCGCCGATTGCCATGCAAACTAGTGTAACCTGTACAGGTGTTGTAAATCCAAGAACCGGAAGGAGCGGAGCTACAATACCAGCTGTGGTCGTAAGTGCAACTGTTGAAGAGCCTTGCGCTGACTTAAGAATTGCTGCAAGAAGGAATGGGAAGAAAATTCCAACTGTAGAAAGAACTGTCGCATGCTCTGAAATATAGTTGACCATATCTGAAGATGCTATTACTTTACCAAGAACACCGCCTGCTGCAGTTACAAAGAGGATTGGGCCTACAGTCTTTAAGGTGTCATTAGTAATATCGTAGAACTTCTGGATCTTGCCTGCGCCTACAAGCTGCAATATTGCGCAGATTGTACCAACTGCAAGAGCGATGATAGGTGTTCCAAGGAATGTAAATATCTGAAGTGCAAAGCCGGTCATCTTGGCCATAGATGCTATTGTTGAAAGGGCCATGAGGATAATCGGAACGATGATAGGAGCAAGGGCAGAAAAGCCGTTTGGAAGCTTGCCAAATTCAGCTACAAGTTCCTCATAGGTCTTAGAAACCTCGTCCTTATCTACCTCATCATCTGCCTTTATCTTTTTGCCTACTGCCAATGCATAGAAATATGCTGCTATGATTGGGAAAATAGAGCAAAGAGCACCAAGTCCCATTACAAGTAATAGATTGTTACCGATGCCAAGTGTGTTGGCTGCTGCGATTGGTCCAGGTGTAGGAGGAATGAATACATGTGATGTGAAAAGACCTGCTGCAAGGCCTACAGACATAGCAACTGAGGAAGCTGCAGTTCTTTTTACAAGGGCTTTACGGATTGGATTTAAGATAACAAATCCGGAATCGCAGAATACTGGGATAGAAACAACCCAGCCCATAAGCTCCATTGCAAGCACCGGATGCTTTTTGCCAACTATCTTGATAACTATGTCAGCAAGCTTAAGTGCAGCGCCCGTCTGCTCCAGAATGCTTCCAATAAGTGCTCCCAGGATAATTACAATACCAATTGATGTAAAGGTTCCTGAAAAGCCCTGGCCGATAACAGTAGCAATACCTGCCTTGGTTGATCCATCATCAAGCTTTACATCAGCAATCGGGATTCCAGCAAGGAGTCCCAATATCAGTGAAATACACATAATTGAAATAAATGGATGGGTTTTGAACTTAGAGATCATTACAATCATAAGCACGATTGCAAGAATAAAGATGATAATTAGTGGAAATCCTGTCATACAATTGTCCTCCCGAATATTTTTGTGTGATAATTCATTTATCACTATATTTAGTATACCACCGCTATAATTTATGTATATGTTGTATATGATGATTTTAATGACTGATAATTGTGCAATTTTTCTGATGTTTTCTACTCTTATTTATTCATATGCTAATTTTGTCATCCTTACCTATTTATCCGGTCATTTACAATAATTAGTCTTTACAGTATTTTTGTTACCCTTTTTTTGCAAATAAGGGATAACAATTTCATTTTTATGCTAATATAGTTAAAAATGCCTCAAAAAAACAGGCTAAAATGCGAGTAAAAGGGTAACAGAAGGTAAAAAGCAGTCTATTAGCAACACATGAATCGCAACGCCTTGCAAATCCTTGAGAATACACAATACAACTAGATAATCAATAAGGGAAATTAATAAACGATGGCATACTTATACGAGACTCACTTGCACACAATAGAAGGCAGCGCCTGCTCTGATACTCCGGGAAAAGAGTACATAGCGCACATGAAAAGAATTGGCTACAGCGGAATTATTGTCACAGACCATTTCTACAATGGAAACACCGCTGTTCCCAGAACTCTCCCCTGGAATGAATGGGTAGAAAATTATTGCCTTGGCTACGAGCATGCTTATGAAGCAGCAAAAGGCCAGGACTTTGATGTGTTTTTTGGAATTGAGATAAACTTTGAAGGTGATGAATATCTTTTATATGGAATTGATAAAGAATGGCTTCTAAAGACTCCTGAGATAATCCACATGACAAGGCCTGAACTTCACAAGGCCGTTAATGCTGTTGGCGGAATCATGCTGCAGGCTCATCCCTACAGAGAAAGGGGATATCTAAACACTATCCATCTTGCTCCAAATGATGTGGATGGAATTGAAGGCTTTAACGCCGAGAATCCTGATCATCAGAATTCTCTAGGGTTTAGATATGGCAAGGAACATGGCTTTTTGATGAGCGGCGGATCAGATATCCACCATCTCACTCAGAAGCACATGGGAGGAATGCTCTTCCCATATAGACTTAGTTCTATCAAAGATTACATTAAAGGATTCTTAGGTGGAGATGGAACCCCCGTATTTGTAAGAGATATAGACACTATCCCTGATATGACACTTGATGAGAATAAGGGCCTTGATATTTCAGCCTTTTATCATCCTGTATCTGAGGAAAAACAACTAACAGAAGTCTCTCTGCCACCGACGCTACCTGTAGTTATTCACTAGCCTAAGTCAGCGGCTTATTTTGCAAGTTCCCAGAATGCCACTGCGCTGCAGGCGGCAACATTTAAAGAGTCAACGCCATGGGCCATAGGAATCTTGACGCAATAGTCACAGGCCGCAATAGTTTCAGGCAGAAGTCCATCACCTTCAGCACCGAGGAAAACAGCAAGTTTCCCGGTGTTTTTTAGTTCCGGGTCATCTAAAACCTTGGTATCATTTCTAAGAGCAAGAGCCACAGTCTTAAAGCCTAGTTCCTTAAGTGAACTAAACTCTCTGCCTTCTGGAAGAAATGTCCAGGGCACCCGAAATACAGTTCCCATGCTGACTCTCGCAGCCCTTCTATACAGTGGGTCTGTACAGCCACTGGTAAAAAGAACTGCATCCATTCCAAGTGCAGCTGCGCTTCTGACAATAGCTCCAAGGTTAGTTGGATTTGTCACATTTTCAAGAACCGCTATTCTCCTGGCATTTCCAGCCACCTCCGCTACAGACGGCAGTTCTTTTCTCTTCATGGCGCAGAGAACTCCGCGAGTTAAATGAAATCCGGTTATCTTAGAGAGAATATCCGGCTCTCCTATATACACTGGAATCTCACCATTTTCTCTGCATCTGTCAATTATTTCTGCGGCGTCCTTCTGGGTCTGTCCCTTTTCAATCAAAAGAGATATAGGCTCATAGCCTGCATCCAAAGCACGCCCTATAACCTTGGGACTTTCAGCAATAAAAATCCCAAGTTCTGGCTCATTTATGTGAAACAGCTGATTCTCCGAAAGCTGATGGTAAATAGAAAGCTCCGGAATATCAAGTGTTGTTACTTCTTTATAGTTATAATTCATTTCTCAGTGCTCCATGTTCTTGGGACCGGCATATAAATATGTATACAGGCATCCATTCGCTTGCCGGTATTGTACTACAAAAAGAAAAAGGCCTGCTCAAATGAACAGACCTTATCCTATCAACTCAAATCAATTATTTGATAAGCTGAATTCCGCCGAGTACTGGAAGGGGCTCTGTGCTGAGCTTAGCAGCTCTAACAATGCCGATGATCCAGAATACAAAAATGCAAAGGCTAAGAATTCCACAAATAGTTCCTACAACGCCACCAACTCTGGAAATGATGTTAACGATTGTAGCTGCGAGGTTGATAACAAGAGACTGATTGAGGTGATGCTTAACAACTTCGTCTTCCTTGTCACGGATGCAAAGAACTACAATCCAGCCAATCCATGTGATGTAGCTAAGAATTGAATGAGACTTTGTATTTGTATTGGTTTCCATACTTTCATCCTCCTATATAAACAATACTAGGTTATATCATACAACGATATTATAGATTTTTCCACCTCAAATTAGACGAATAACACCTCAATAATTGTTCTATAAAAGAATTGCAGTTTCCATTACAGGTTCGAATAACCCATAAGGAACTCATCCACCTCTTTTGCACAGGCTCTGCCCTCTGCAATTGCCCATACAACAAGGGATTGTCCCCTATGCATATCTCCTGCGGAAAAGAGCTTAGTTCCCGTTATATGATAGCTGTCATCAGAAGTTACCACCACTCCCCTTGGGCTTCTCTTTACGCCAAAAGCTTCAGCGGTGTAATCTTCGCAGCCAACAAAACCTGCCGCAATGAGAAGAAGGTCGCACTTTATAGTCTTTTCTGTTCCAGAAACTTCTGTAAGTTTCCCATCCTTAAAGGCTACCTTCACTGTCTCAATGCTCTTTAAATTTCCCTTCTTATCAGTAGCAACGCTTTTTACAGTTGTTTCAAATACTCTTGGGTCATTTCCATAAACGCATATAGCTTCTTCATGGCCATAGTCAGTCTTAAGGATTTTGGGCCATTCAGGCCATGGGTTTGACTCAAGCCTTTCTACAGGCGGCTTTGGCATCATCTCAAGAGCAGTAACACTCTTTGCCCCCATTCTTATGACTGTTCCGATACAGTCATTTCCTGTATCTCCACCGCCTACAATTACAACATTCTTGCCTGCGGCGTCAATATATCCCCCCTGACGCCTTAACTTTTCCACGGAGACTCTATCTTTTTCCACATCACTAGACTGTTGATCACTGCTGTTTTCCACACCGCTCTCAGATGCCTTTATCAGAGCCCTGGTAGTCTGTGTCAAAAAGTCAACCGCATAGTAAACTCCCTTGACCTTTTCAGGGTCAGCAACCGCTAGAGGCCTTGCCTTCTTGGCTCCGCAGCATAGAACCACTGCATCATAATCCTCAAGTAGTTTCTGTGAAGTCCATTCTAGCCCGCTACTGCCTTTTCTATCAGAAATCTTTTCATCTGATCTAGTCCCAATATTTACTCCAGTTCGGAAAAGAACTCCCTCATCCTCCATAAGCTTTCTCCTGCGCTTTATAACGCTCTTATCAAGCTTCATATTGGGAATTCCAAACATAAGAAGACCGCCTATTTCATCTTCTCTTTCAAATACCTCTACGCTGTGCCCTCTGTGATTTAATTCATCAGCAACAGCAAGACCGGATGGGCCACTTCCTACAACCGCAACCTTCTTGCCGCTTCTGATAGCAGGGACAACTGGCTTAATATAGCCATTTGCAAAGGCTGTTTCCACAAGATACAGCTCATTGTCATGAACAGTTACTGCATCCCCGTTTTGTCCACACATACAGGCCTTTTCGCAAAGTGCCGGGCAGACTCTTCCGGTAAACTCTGGAAAATTGCTGGTCTTGTGAAGTCTTGCAAAAGCATGCTTGTCATGTCCTTTATAAATCTCGTCATTCCACTCTGGGATCAGATTGTGAAGGGGACATCCTGTCACCATTCCGCCAAGGTTCATTGCAGACTGGCAAAAGGGAACTCCGCAGTTCATGCACCTTGCTGCCTGCTGCCTTCGCTTTTCTGGGATCAGTGCTTTATGAAACTCAGCAAATGTCTTTATTCTTTCTTCTGGAGGAACATCTCCATTATTAACTCTTTTATATTCAAGAAAACCTGTTTCTTTTCCCATCGTCATCCTCCTTATGCCAGTTCCTTAAAGGCTTCAAGCACAGCAGTATCGTGATCTATTCCCTGCTCTTCAAGCCTTCCGATTGCTGTGATCATCTTTTGATAATCATTAGGAACAATCTTTTTAAAGTCCGGAATAAAGCTGTCAAAATCCGACAGGATCTCTTTTGCAAATTCTGAATCTGTCTCGTTTACATAGTCTTCAAGAATACTCTTTAATTCTGCAATATCATATTTCTCAGTTACTTCGCACAAAGAAGCCATGTCTTTATTCATTCTAAGGTAAAGAGTGTGCTCCCTATCAAGAACATAGGCTATTCCGCCGCTCATACCTGCTGCAAAGTTCTTGCCAGTCATTCCAAGGATAACTGCTCTTCCACCTGTCATATACTCAAGGCCATGGTCGCCACAACCTTCAGCTACGGCTACTGCGCCTGAATTACGGACACAGAATCTCTCTCCTGCAATGCCGCAGATATAAGCCTTTCCGGCAGTTGCTCCATAGAGAGCCACGTTGCCTATAATGATATTCTCATGGGCCTTGTATGTCGCCTTTCCAGAAGGTCTTACTACAACCTTTCCTCCAGATAATCCCTTGCCAAAGCCGTCATTGGCATCTCCAAAAAGCCTTATTGTAACGCCCTTTGGAAGGAATGCACCAAAGGACTGTCCGCCGCCGCCGTGGGCTTCTACTGTTATGGAATCATCAGGAAGAGAATTCTGAAACCCTGCTGTAACTCTGCTTCCAAGAAGTGTGCCAAAGCTCCTGTCAGTACTGGATACATCCACCTTGATATTTACAATTCCATCTTTTTCAGGCTTATTCTTTCTGCCAGTAGTAATATTTTTCGTACTCTGGCTAAGGCTGAGTCTGCCTATATTTTTCTCGTACTCGGGAATAAGAACCTTTGCATCCAAAGTCTTTTCAAGACCAAAATCAAAGACTTCCTTGGGATCAAAGTGGTTGTCAGTCCTTTCTACATAAGCCCTGTCAAGAATCCTTGAAAGATCTGCTGCCTCTTTTCTGCGTCTTATATCAGGAGCACTTCCTTCATAGCTTCTCATAATGAGCTTATCCGTTCTGCCCACCATTTCAGCCACAGTCCTAAATCCCAGCTGGCTCATGATCTCTCGCAGCTGCCTTGCCACAAAGAGCATGAAGTTCATGACATACTCTGGCTTTCCTTTAAATCTTTTCCTGAGTTCTTCATTCTGAGTTGCTATGCCAACAGGGCAAGTGTCCTTATTGCAGACACGCATCATCATGCACCCCATGCAAACAAGTGGCGCTGTAGCAAAACCAAATTCCTCTGCGCCGAGAAGCGCAGCAATTGCCACGTCTCGTCCGGACATGAGCTTACCGTCTGTCTCCAGGACAACACGGCTTCTAAGGCCATTATCCAAAAGCGACTGGTGAGCCTCGCTAACACCAAGCTCCCATGGAAGGCCAGCGTGATGAACTGATGAAGAAGGCGCAGCACCTGTTCCTCCGTCATAGCCTGAGATCAGTATCACCTGTGCTCCTGCCTTGGCAACACCAGAACTTATAGTTCCTACTCCAGCCTCAGAAACAAGCTTAACTGAAATCCTTGCCTTATCATTGGCATTTTTCAGGTCATAGATAAGCTGCGCCAGATCCTCAATAGAGTAAATATCATGATGAGGAGGTGGTGATATCAGGGCAACTCCCGGGGTTGAGTAACGAGTCTTTGCAACCCAGGGGTAAACTTTTTTGCCTGGAAGATGTCCGCCTTCTCCGGGCTTTGCTCCCTGGGCCATCTTTATCTGTATTTCCTGTGCACTCAAAAGATACTGGCTTGTAACGCCAAACCTTCCTGAGGCAACCTGCTTGACTGCACTATTTCTTTCAGTTCCAAAACGGGCTATATTTTCGCCACCCTCACCAGTATTGGACTTTCCTCCAAGTCTGTTCATGGCAATAGCAAGAGTCTCATGGGCTTCCTTTGAAAGTGAGCCATAGCTCATAGCACCAGTCTGGAAGCGCTTTACAATTTCCTCCTCACTTTCAACTTCTGAAAGTGGCACAGGCTCTTTGGCTGGAACGAAGGATAAAAGAGCTCTCAAGGTATGGGGCCTGTCCTCGTCATCCACCATCTGGGTGTATTCCTTAAATCTCTCGTAATCTCCCTCTCGTACTGCTCGTTGGAGAGTCACGATGGTCTTTGGATTATACATGTGATCTTCTTTGTCCGCTCCGCTTCTAAGAGAGTGGAAACCTATTGAGTCAAGGCTTGTATCTGCAGAAAGTCCAAGAGGATCAAAAGCCTTGTTATGCCTAAGCTCAACGTCTCTTCCAATTTCCTCTATTCCAATTCCGCCTACTCTGCTTGTTGTTCCAGTAAAATACTTATCCACAAACTCTTTAGACAGACCTATAGCCTCAAATATTCTTGCAGACTGATAGGACTGAAGAGTTGAAATGCCCATTTTTGCCGCAATCTTGACTACACCGCCGAGAAGTGCCTTGTTATAATCTGCAATTGCAGTGTGATAGTCCTTATCAAGGATTCCAATATCTATAAGTTCAGCAATACACTCCTGGGCCAGGTAAGGGTGGATGGCGCGTGCGCCAAAGCCCAGGAGGGTTGCTATCTGATGAACATCCCTTGGCTCACCGCTTTCAAGAATAATAGATACTGCGGTGCGTCTCTTGGTTCTGACCAGGTGCTGCTCTACAGAAGATACAGCCAAGAGAGATGGGATTGGCATATGGTTTTCATCAACTCCTCTGTCGGACAAAATGATGATGTTCACACCATCTGCTACTGCTTTGTCCACAGACACATCCAGCTGTTCAAGGGCCTTTTCAACTGATGTGTTCTTATAATACAAAAGAGAAATCTTTCTTACTTTAAATCCAGGCTGATCAAGAGCCTCTATCTTCATTAGATCAACCCCTGTAAGAATTGGGTTGTTGATCTCCAAAACCCTGCAGTTGTCGCTTTTTTCTTTTAACAGATTACCATCAGATCCGATATAAACTGTTGTATCGGTTACAACCTTCTCTCTAAGCGAGTCAATAGGCGGATTTGTAACCTGGGCAAAGAGCTGCTTGAAATAACAAAAAAGGAGCTGGTGGTGAGTTGAGAGCATGGCAAGAGGTACATCAGTACCCATGGAAACCGTAGGCTCTATGCCGCTTGTTGCCATGGGCATGATCTGATCCTTGACATCCTCATAGGAGTATCCAAATACTTTGTAGAGCTTATCACGCATTTCCTGGGTGTTAGTAGGAATCTTTTTATTAGGAATCGCAAGCTCTCCTAGATGCAAAAGATATCTGTCAAGCCACTCTCCATAAGGCTTTGAGGATGAATATTTTTCCTTACACTCATCATCTGAAATAATGCGTCCTTCTCTAGTATCAACAAGGAGCATATGTCCTGGTGAAAGACGGGATTTCTTTTTAATATTCTCCTCAGGGATATCAAGAACGCCCACCTCTGATGAGAGGATGAGCTTATTGTCCTTGGTCACATAATATCTGGATGGACGAAGGCCGTTTCTATCAAGGGTTGCCCCAAATACCTCTCCATCAGTAAAAAGAACTGCTGCCGGGCCGTCCCATGGTTCCATCATTGTAGCGTAGTAATGATAGAAGTCTTTGCGTCCCTGGGCCATGAAGTCGTTATGCTTCCAGGGCTCAGGAATTGTCAACATCATGGCAAGAGGAAGGTCCATGCCATTCATATAAAGAAATTCCAGGGTATTATCAAGCATTGCAGAATCTGAGCCAGAGGAAGAAATGACAGGATATACCTTTAAAAGGTCATCACCTAGCACATCTGAAGACATGGTTTCTTCTCTAGCAAGCATTCTGTCGCTGTTACCGCGGATAGTATTGATCTCACCGTTGTGAGCTATCATCCTGTAAGGATGAGCCCTTTGCCAGGATGGTGTTGTATTTGTGGAGAATCTACTGTGGACCATGGCAATAGCCGTAGTGTATTCAGGAGAAAGCAGGTCCTGATAGAACTTTCGAAGCTGTCCTACCAAAAACATCCCCTTATATACAATAGTTCTGGATGAAAAAGAGCAGATGTAGGTATCTTCTGAAGATTTCTCATACTCTCTTCTAAGGCAGTAAAGGCGCCTGTCAAATTCGATACCACGAGATACTTCTTCTGGTCTTTCGATAAAGCACTGAGCAATATAGGGCATGCAGTTTCTTGCTACTTCGCCCAGGATCTCCGGATGAATTTCTACCTCTCTCCACCCCAGGACCTTTAAGTTTTCCTTGCCGGCAATAACCTCAAGAAGTCTTTTTGCAAACATGCGCTTCATGGAATCCTGTGGCAAAAAAAACATACCAATGCCATAGTCCCCTGCATTTCCAAGACTTATTCCACACTTTGCTGCTGCCTTTTTAAAGAATTTGTGAGAAACCTGTGTGAGTATTCCTACACCATCTCCAACTTTTCCTGTAGCATCTTTTCCCGCCCTGTGCTCTAACTTTTCCACAATACTCAGGGCATCGTCTAAAACCTTGTTATCTGGTCTGCCATCTATGTTTATAACTGCGCCTATTCCGCAGGCGTCTCTTTCCCTCATCCACTGGTCCACGTTTGGTTCTCCTTCCCCTTTAAAAAAAGTTATCTAAGTGAGAACAGCATCTCTCCATAAGTTGGATAGCTGAGATACTTCTCAGGAATAAGTGCCTCTGCCTCATCCGCATATTTTCTCACTTCATCCATATCAGAAAGAACTGTCTTCTGATAGAAAGCTGCTGTCTTTAAAGCTTCTGTCATCTTCTCGGCCTTCTTGGTATCTTTATCGAGTTTATCAAGGGCCTTGTCCATTGCTTCGCTGGACTTATCAAGTGATTTAAGTATTCCAATCTCAAGCTTGCAGCTATTCTTATCAAGAAGGCTCATCTTCTGAGAAGCTTCTCTGCTAAGGTCCTTCTGATATGCTACAAGTCCTTCTGTTAAGTCTTTTCTGATCATCTCCTGCAAAGTCAGAGCTTCAATATGAATTGACTTGGAGTAGTTCTCAAGGAGGATCTCATATCTTGAATGGATTTCTTCCTTGGTAAAGATCTGATGCTTGGTGAAAAGATCTATAGACTCCTTGGAAATCCAATATGGCATAGCATCTGGAAGTGACTTAAGATTTGGAAGACCGCGCTTTGCAGCTTCTTCTACCCACTCGTCTGTATATCCGTTTCCGTTAAAGAGAACTCTCTTATGGTCTGCAAGTATCTTTTTAAGAAGCTTCATAACCTCTCCCTTAAGGTCTTTACCCTTGTAGGAAGAAAGCTTGTCATAAATCCTTGCCACCTCTTCTGCTACTGCTGTATTGAGAACGATGTTGGCGTTAGCTACTGAAACTGCACTGCCTGGCATACGGAATTCAAACTTGTTTCCTGTGAAAGCAAATGGTGATGTTCTGTTTCTGTCGGTGTTATCCTTGGTAAAGTGAGGAAGAACTGTAGCACCCATAGTCATCTGAACCTTGCCTGTGCTCTTATAAGCTGATCCTGCCTCTACTCCCTTTAGAACCTCAGCAAGCTCATCACCAACGAAAATTGAGATGATTGCTGGAGGTGCCTCATTACCACCAAGTCTGTGATCGTTTCCAGCAGAAGCTACTGAAAGTCTGAGGATTGGTGCATACTCATCAACTGCTGCAATAACAGCCATAAGGAACACAAGAAAAGGAAGGTTCTCCCCAGGGTTCTTGCCTGGATCAAGAAGGTTGATTCCTGTATCTGTGCAGATTGACCAGTTGTTGTGCTTACCTGATCCATTGATTCCTTCAAATGGCTTCTCATGAAGAAGACATGCAAAGTTGTGCTTGTCAGCAACTTTTTTCATAACTTCCATAGTGAGCTGATTGTGGTCTACTGCTATATTTGCTGTCTCAAACACTGGTGCAAGCTCATGCTGTGAAGGAGCAACCTCGTTGTGCTTGGTCTTGGCTGGGATTCCAAGCTTCCAGAGTTCTTCATCAAGATCATGCATGTAAGCAGATACCTTGGGTTTGATCACGCCAAAATAGTGATCTTCCATCTCCTGACCCTTGGATGCAGGAGCACCAATAAGTGTTCTTCCTGTAAAAAGAAGATCCTTTCTCTTTTTGTAGAAATCCTTGTCGATAAGGAAATATTCCTGTTCTGAACCTATAGTGGTATTTACTCTGTTTACATCCTCATATCCCAGAAGATGCATGAGCTTAACAGCCTCATTTGAAAGAGCCTCCATCGATCTTAAAAGGGGTGTCTTTTTATCAAGTGCCTCTCCGCCATATGAGCAGAAGGCTGTCGGAATGTAAAGTGAACCATCCTTGATGAAAGCTGGTGATGACGGATCCCAGGCTGTATAGCCTCTTGCCTCAAAGGTTGCTCTAAGGCCACCACTTGGGAAGCTTGATGCATCAGGCTCGCCCTTTACCAGCTCTTTTCCTGAAAATTCCATGATCACTCTGCCATCACCTGTTGGTGAAATGAAGCTATCATGCTTTTCAGCTGTAAGTCCTGTCATTGGCTGGAACCAGTGTGTAAAATGTGTAGCACCGTTTTCCACAGCCCATTCTTTCATGGTTGCTGCGACGCAGTTTGCAACCTCAAGCTCAAGATGTGTTCCTTTTTCAATTGTCTTATGTACTGCCTTGTAGATATCCTTGGGAAGGCGCTCTCTCATGATCTTGTCGTTAAAGACAAGGCTTCCAAATTCTTCTGTAAGCTTACTTGCTTCTATCATACTTTTTTCCTCCGATTTCTTTATATTCTGAATCTTGTATTTGTTCTAAGTACTCTACTCTTGGGACTCTCACTAGACTCGAAAATACCTCGCTAAGCACTCACTCTCCCGAAGCCCCGTAATTACTAAGTACTCTCGCTGAAGGATCTGTTACGTTACAGCCCTTCCAGCTCTTATTTGGCATCCAGAAATCCACAACCATTTCTGACTGCCCTGGGTAATACTTTTCAAAAATCTCTCTATATAAAAGCGACTCTTTGGTAAAAGGTGTCGCATGAGTATACTTTTTTCTGGCTATTTCATATTCTGCATAGGTATAAGTCTTGTCTGCATGATCCATAAGGTCATCTCTAAGGGAGTGTCCAACTGCATCTGAGAAGGCCGCCTTTTCTCTCATCAGGATTGAATGTGGTATTACCTGATCCTCCTCAAAGGCCTTTCGCAAAAGAAATTTGCCAATGCCGTAGGTATTTAGCTTCCTTTCAGGATCTATGCCCATAACATAAGAAGCAAAATCCAGATCTCCAAATGGAACTCTAGCTTCTAAGGAGTTAACGCTTATACATCTGTCTGCCCTGAGCACATCGTACATGTGGATCTCACTGATTCTTTTTACTGCTTCCTGCTGAAAAGCCTCAGCGTTTGGTGCAAAATCAGTGTACTTATATCCCAGGAGTTCATCTGATATTTCTCCTGTGAGAATTACCTTGATGTCGGTATTTTCATGGATCCATTTGCACAAAAGATACATTCCAATGGATGCCCTTATAGTGGTTATGTCATATGTACCAAGCGCCTCAATTACTGGCTCCAATGCGTTTACTACATCATCTTTTGTGATTATCACCTCATGGTGATTACTGTGAATGTAATCTGCTACTTCTCTTGCATATTTAAGATCAATAGCATCAATGTCCATCCCTATGGCAAATGTCTCTATCGGCTTATCTGAAAGCTTTGCAGCGACTCCGCATACAAGCGATGAATCAAGACCTCCTGACAAAAGAAATCCCACAGGCGCATCTGCATCTAGACGCTTTTGTATTCCTCTAAATAGCTTGTCGTGAATGTTCTTTGTGATGTCTTCGAGAGACTCTTTTTTGTAAGTGTGTTCTGAGTTTTGCGCATCACTCATAGATAAATCTTTAGTTTTTGTCACGTCCCTGTAGCAGATAAACTTGCCATCCTCGTAGTAGTGTCCCGGTGGAAAGGGCATTATCTTTTGGCAAACGCCTACAAGATTCTTGGGCTCAGAGGCAAAAACAATATAACTATCACTGTCATAGCCATAGTACAGAGGCCTTATTCCTATAGGGTCTCTTGCGGCAATGAATTTATCTTTTTCTCCGTCATATATGACGCAGGCAAATTCTGCATCGAGAAGGGCAAACATTTTCGTGCCAAGCTTTTCATATAAAGGAAGAAGGATTTCGCAATCACTTTCACTTTTAAAAGAATATCCAAGGCCTTCCAGATATTTTTTTAATGCCTTAAAACCATATAGCTCCCCATTGCACACCACTGTATTTCCATTAAGGTTAAAGGGCTGCATTCCGCTTTCAGTAAGGCCCATTATCGAGAGGCGGTTAAAGCCTATATAGCCGCCTCTCACTTTTTGGACCCTGCTCATGTCAGGGCCCCTGGATATTGTTTTTGCAAGCATCTCTTCAAAAAAGCTTTGGGAGAGATCGCTCCGTGCATATGTAAGGATTGCGCACATGTTTTTTCCTCCAAATATTTACTCCAAATATTTACTCCGTGATATACGGATTGTTCCGTACTTCGTACTCTCACAATCCTACATACATTCGGAAATCGATGTACTCAATTCTTTCGTACATCTTTTTTCCTTATGTATGTTCGGTCCTCAAGGTGACATATATATGCCTGCAAGCAGTCATAAATGTCACTTTTCGTCCCTATATCACTCAACATCCGCCAAAGCAGCCGCACCTTCTTCACCGGTACGAATCTTAACTACGTTATCAAGTGTGTATACAAAGATTTTTCCATCGCCGATGTGACCAGTGTAAAGAGTCTTCTTGGCAGCCTCTATCACATCCTCAACAGGAATCTTACTTACTACTACCTCAAGCTTTATCTTGGGAAGGAGAGTGGCATCCATCTCGACTCCTCGATACATATCTCCAGAACCTTTCTGGACGCCACATCCCATGACTTGAGTAACAGTCATTCCGGTAACTCCAAGCTCGTTCATAGCTTTTCTAAGCTTGTCGTAGCGGGATAACTTGGCGATAATAACAACTTTATGAATACCTGTTTCTGTATGAACTGGTGCAGATACAACTGGAACTGCAGCATTCTTCTGAAATACTGAAGCTTCTTCATAATCACTTACACCAAGGTCGGTATTTTCGTTAACGGACATCTGAAGTGTATTTGAAACATCCATGATGGCAAATCCTGAATAAGCTGATGCAAGGCCGTGCTCTGTAGAATCAAGGCCAAGAATTTCCTCTTCCTCTGAAACTCTAAGTCCCAGTACTTTCTTTATTACAAAGAATGTAATTGTGATGGTAACTACTGTCCATGCAGCTACAGCAAGGAAACCAACAAGCTGTATTCCAAGAAGTTTAAATCCGCCGCCGTAGAAAAGACCTGTCATCTCAGCTCCAGTACTATCTGCGATTGAATAACCAGGAGCTGAATTTGTAGCAAAAAGACCTACTGCAAAAGTACCCCAGATACCATTGAGGCAGTGAACTGCAACTGCTCCAACAGGATCATCAACATGAAGCTTGTAATCAAGGAACCATACGCCAAAGCAAACAAGAAGACCTGCAACAATACCAATCACAATTGCGCCAAAAGCATCTGTTACGTCGCAGGGAGCTGTGATAGCTACAAGTCCTGCAAGAGAAGCATTGAGACACATTGAAACGTCAGGCTTGCCATACTTAAGCCATGTAAAGATCATACAGGTTACTGTAGCAAGAGCTGGAGCAATAGTTGTAGTTACAAAGATGCTTCCAAGCTGCTCAATAGAGGTTGCAGCGGCACCGTTGAAGCCATACCAGCCAAGCCAGAGGATGAAAACTCCAAGAGCTGCAGCTACAAGATTGTGTCCAGGGAAAGCATTTACCTTTACAACCTTGCCAGACTTATCTTTTTCAAACTTACCAATACGTGGTCCAAGGAATGCTGCACCAATGAGGGCTGAGATACCGCCAACCATGTGAATTGCTGTAGAACCTGCAAAATCATGGAAGCCTATCTGTGAGAGAAATCCGCCGCCCCAGATCCAGTGAGCTTCGATTGGATAAATGACTGCTGAGATAACTGCCGAGTACACACAATAAGAAATGAATTTAGTTCTCTCAGCCATTGATCCTGAAACTATTGTTGCTGTTGTTGCACAGAACACAAGGTTAAAAACAAAGTTAGACCAATCAAAATTTGCATAACCTGTAAAGATATCAAACCCAGGCTTACCGATCACACCTGCAAGATCTTCCCCAAGTAAAAGCCCGAATCCGATCAGGATAAAAACTACAGTTCCAATACAGAAATCCATAAGGTTTTTCATTATGATATTTCCTGTATTCTTGGCCCTGGTAAAGCCAGCCTCACACATTGCAAAGCCGGCCTGCATCCAGAACACCAAAGCCGCGCCTATTAGAAACCAAACGCCAAACACACTTGCATTTATTTCACTCAAGATTTCTCCACTCATACACTTTTCTCCTCCAGTTTTTGATTTCTTTACACGGCCAATGTAAAAATATGTAAAAAAAACGACGCAATAAGACTGTTTAATGCCCCATTGCATCGCGCACGAAAGTATGACCGAGACTTACTGGTCATAAATATTGATATACACAAAAAGCGCCTTAGAGAGTATTCTCTAAGACGCCCTTGTCTTTATGTTAATGAATTCTAAGACAGATAAAAAAACATGTCAAGAACTTTTTGTATACAATAATACAAAATTATACAAAAATCTTTTTTCTCCACTTTCCACGCATGTATCTGACTACACATCCTATTCCAGTAATAGCCCAGGTAAGTCCGTTTGTATACCAGCATCCCCACAGACCAACTCCGGGAATTGCCATAAGAATTGTTGCAAAACCTATTCGTCCTACAACTTCTATGATTCCGTTGATAAGAGCAAAAGCCGCATCTCCTACACCATTTAGCATTCCCCTAAATACATAGATAAGTCCCAGGAAGAAATAGAACATGCTGGTGATCCTAAGTCCTGCAGCTCCAATCTCAATCGCTTTCTCATTCTTGGTAAATATCCAGACAATATTTTCGCCAAAAGCAAACATTACAGCTATCATGATCACACTAAATACAGCCACCAGCATAACACTCTTTATGCATCCACTCTTTACCCTGTCAAGTTTCTTGGCACCGGCATTCTGTCCGGCAAAGGTAGATACAGCAGTTCCAAGTGAGCCAAAGGGCTGCTGAACAAACTGCTCAACTCTTCCAGTAACTGTATATGCTGTCATTACATCACTTCCAAAGCTGTTAACAACGGTCTGGAGAGCCAGACAGGAAAATGCAATAAGAGCGTTCTGAAGGGCAAGTGGTATACCGAGTCTTACTGCCTTATCCACAATGTCAGTATTAAGGTCCATATGATATTTCTTTAGCTGTAGATAGGGATTTCTTTTTACTCCCACAAGGATAGAACCTATCATCGCTATGGTCTGGGAAAAGACTGTAGCTACGGCAACTCCTGCTACTCCCCAGTGAAGCAAAACTACAGTGACAATATCAAGAACAACATTGATAAGGCATGCTACAACCAGGAAAACAAGCGGAGTTTTACTATCTCCAAGGGCCCTTAAGATTGAAGATATCATGTTGTAGCCCGCTACAAGGAAAGTGGCACCGCATACTATTCTCATATATAGAAGCGCCTCTGGCATACATTCTGCCGGAGTCTTCATAAGAGTAAGAATAGGCCTTGCAAATACGACGCTGACAAAGCTCATAAGTATGCCTGCTGCCAATGTGATGTAGATGGCATTTCCTACTATCTTTTTTACATAATCATCCTTGCCTGCACCAAAGTTCTGAGAAATCATGATGCCGACACCAGCGCTCATACCAAGGCACAGGGAAAAGAAAAGAAAGTTGACACTTCCTACTGCGCCTATTGACGGCAAACTATATTCGTTGCCAAATCGACCTATAATAATGCTGTCTGCCAGATTGTAAAACTGCTGGAACAGGTTTCCTAAAAGCATTGGGACTGTGAATTTGATCAAAAGAGCAATTTCATTGCCCTTTGTCATATCGGTTACATATCTTTTTTCCATGTGATAATCCTTCCTGATCATCCATATTTCTATTGATAGATGGCGCTACGCCATGTACTTATCTAATTCTCACTCTATCATCAATATAGGTAAAAAGATAGCCTTCTATTTATTAAGTTTCTCGTAATATCTTTTGACACAATTCCATTAAAAAAATAATAAAAAATAAAATCTTTGTTAAAATTATGTTTACAAACTAAAACGTTTAAGCTATGATTATAAGTGAATTAACTGACAATTCATGATTTTTTTAGCTTTTGTCTAGCTATTATCCAATATATTCAGAAAACTACAAAATATTACAAAACTTGTAATCATGCGTAATAAAGCCATTCTTGAGGAAACTACGATAACTTTTAAATGGTTTTTTACGATGTCGTGCGCGCCGATATCGTTTAAATAACTAATCTTTCTTAAGGAGGAACGTGTAAAAATGCATAAAGGTACAAAATCTTTTTGCAAAAGAGTGGTTGTGGGGGCACTTTCTACTCTGCTTGTAGTATCTGGCTTAAGTTTTCCTTCAGTAACAGCTGAGGCAGCTGGTAACTATAATTATGGTGATGCGCTTGCTAAATCTCTTTTGTTCTATCAGCTTCAGGAATCTGGAAAGCTTTCAGAAGAAACACTTTCAAGAACAAACTGGAGAGCTGATTCAGGCCTTAAAGATGGTCAGGACAATGGTCTCGACCTTACAGGCGGATGGTATGACGCAGGCGACAACGTTAAGTTCAACCTTCCAATGGCTTATTCTTCAATGATCCTTGGATGGTCATATCTTAATAATCCACAGGCTTATAGCCAGTCTGGCCAGTCTAAGTGGATGCTCCACGATATCAAGTGGGCAAACGACTATTTCGTAAAATGTAATCCTGACTCAAGAACCTACTATTATCAGGTAGGTGACGGCGGCAAGGATCACGGTTTCTGGGGCGCTCCTGAGCTTGTAGAAGCCAAGATGGACAGACCTTCCTTCAAGGTTGATGACACATCTGCAAATGGTGGTTCATGTGTTACAGGTGAAGCTGCTGCTTCTCTTGCAGTTGCTTCTATCGTATTAAAGGATACAGATCCTGCAAGAAGCGCTACATATCTTTCACATGCCAAGACTCTTTTCGGAATGGCAGAAAGAGCTAAGAGTGACGCTGGATATACAGCAGCTAGCGGATTCTATACATCTTACAGCGGATTCTATGATGAACTTGCGCTTGCTGGATGCTGGCTCTATAAGGCAACAGGCGATGAGACTTATCTTGAAAAGGCTGAGCAGTTTGCTGAGAACTTTGGAACAGAGTTCCAGGGCGGCACAGAGATGGCTTATTCATGGACAATGTCATGGGATGACACTCACATGGGCGCATGCCTTCTTCTTGCAGAGCTTACAGGAAAAGATAAATACTATACAGCAATTGAGAACAGTATCGACTGCTGGAATGGCAAACTTCCTGGTTCAAATCCTATAACAATCAGCCCTGGCGGACTTTCATTCCTCAGTCAGTGGGGTTCAGTTCGTTATGCTAACAACCAGGCTTTCATAGATGCAATCTATGTTGGACTTGAGAAGGCTGATGCACAGCACATCGCAGAAGCTAATAAGTACATTGAGAGAACTGTTAACTATACACTTGGTAGCTCAGGCCAGAACTTCATGGTTGGCTACAATGCACAGTCTCCAAAGAATCCTCATCACAGAGCAGCTCATGGTTGCTGGTCAAACAACCTCAATGCAGAACCAGCTACATCAAGACATACACTTGTAGGTGCTGTTGTAGGCGGACCAAATGCAGCTAACGACAGCTACAAGGATGATCGTAGTGATTACATTGCAAACGAAGTAGCTTGTGACTACAACGCTGGATTCACAGGCGCTTGCGCTTACATGTATGAAAAGACAGGCTTTGGAGCTGTTACAACTCCTACAGCAATCGAGCAGACAGACGGTGCTGAGTTCGTTCTCAAGGCTGGCATCAATGCTCAGGACAGCAACAACAAGATCAACTTCGTTGAGATCAAGGCCGTAATCGAGAACCACACAGCTTGGCCAGCAAGAGTAACAGATAACTTAACACTTCGTCTCTTCTTTGACCTTAGTGATGTTCTTGCACAGGGATACAGTGCATCAGATATGAAGATTTCTACAACATATCAGCAGCACAAGGCTCAGATTTCTGAGTTCAAGGAGTCTGATAAGGCTGGTATCTACTATGTAGACGTTAACCTCGCAGGCGCAAACATCTATCCTGGTGGACAGAGCGAATGCAAGTGCGAACTTCAGCTCAGATTCACAGCTCCTGGCAAGTGGGATTTCTCAAACAGCCCATGCGTAAAGGGTCTTGGCGGAACAAGCAACAATCAGATGACAGCTCCAAGTGGAATGCAGCTCTTTGAGGGCTCAACACTTGTTCTTGGAGAAGGCTTTGTTGCTCCAGATCCAGTAGTTGATCCTACACCTGTTGATCCAGATCCTACTCCTGTTGACCCAGATCCTACCCCTGTAGATCCAGACCCAACTCCTGTTGACCCAGATCCTACTCCTGTAGATCCTGATCCTACTCCTGTAGATCCAGACCCAACTCCTGTAGTATCAGGCGAAGTTAAGGCTGAATATTCAATCAATAACTGGGGTTCAGGCTATCAGGTTCTTATAAAGGTTAAGAACGATTCTGATTCCAGAATCAACAGCTGGACACTTAAGGTTAACAAGAACGATGTTGGTATCGATTCAAGCTGGTGCGTAAATGTCAAGGAAGAGGGTAACTACTATGTAATTACTCCAATGTCATGGAACGCTTCTCTTGAAGCATCTGGCAGCACAGAATTCGGTGTTCAGGGCTCAAGCCACATCGAAAATACAATTGAAATCATTGCAGAAGGCAAATAATTAGTATAAAAAAATCACAAAACCTGGACGATCCACAGTCTACTGCAACTTAGGCTGTGGATTGTTTTAACTAATAGAGGTTTTTCTAGGAGAATAATATGCGTAAAGCCACAAGATTTCTTTGTAGCAAAGCACTTATTGGAACATTATCAGCTGCTATGATCCTAACAGGGTCTGGCCTTGCAACGCTTAATGTTCATGCGGCAAATAATAGCACAACTGCCAGCTCTGCTCTTGCTACAAGCTTAACAACTGAATACACAATAAATAACTGGGGATCTGGTTATCAGGTTCTTATAAAGGTTAAAAACGAAACCGGTAAAAGAGCTGATTCATGGGCCCTTAAGATCAATAAAAATGATGTTGGAATTGATTCTAGCTGGAATGTGAAGATCGTAGAAAGCGGCAGTTACTACGAGATCACTCCAATGGATTGGAATAAAACAATAGAAGCCGGACAGGCTGTAGAATTTGGTATCCAGGGTACTGGTCACGTTGGTAATACAATTGAGATCATCACAAGCGGTTCTACCAGCGGCGGTCAGCAGGATCCAACTCCTACTCCAGATCCTGAGCCTCAGCCAGACCCTCAGCCACAACCAGATCCACAGCCACAGCCTGATCCAGAACCACAGCCTGATCCTGAGCCAACTCCTACTCCAGATCCACACACCGGAGATTCAGAGGCTGTAGTCGGTGATGACTGGCTCCATACTTCAGGCGGTAGAATATATGATAAATATGGCCACGAAGTATATTTGACTGGTGCTAACTGGTTTGGATTTAACTGTTCAGAAAAAGTATTCCATGGCCTTTGGAGTGCTAACATGAAAGAAACCGTTGAGAGCATGGCTGATCACGGTATTAACCTTGTTCGTGTACCGGTTTCTACTGAACTTCTCTTAGAGTGGAAGGCAGGAAAAAATGTTAAAGTAAACATCAATTCCTATGCTAACCCAGAGCTTAAGAGAGCTGACGGTTCAGATATGGGTTCTAGAGAAGTATTTGATGTATTCCTTGCTCTGTGCAAAGAAAACGGTATAAAAGTTATGGTTGACTGCCACAGCGCAGATGCTAACAACTCAGGTCATAACTACAATGTATGGTACGGTCCTAAGGGCTTTACAACAGAAGACTGGATTGAAGGATGGACCTGGTTTGTAGGCGAATACAAAAACGATGATACAATCGTTGCCTGCGATCTTAAGAACGAGCCTCATGGCAAATTTTCTCAGTCAGAGAAGGTTTCTGCAAAATGGGATGATTCAACAGATGAAAACAACTGGAGATACGCAGCAAGCCGTTGCGGCAAGGCAATCCTTGATGTGAATCCAAATCTCCTTATCATGGTAGAAGGTATTGAAGAGACTCCAAGACCTGGATATGACTATAACTCAGGCACACAGGATCCTAACGCTACAGAAGATCAGCTCAAGTACTATGGCGACTGGTGGGGCGGAAACTTAAGACTTGCCGGAGACCTTCCAGTAGATCTTGGCAGATATCAGAGTCAGCTTGTATATTCACCTCATGACTACGGCCCACTTGTATATGAGCAGTCCTGGTTCAAGAAAGACTTCTCAGAAAAGACTCTTCTTGATGATGTATGGTATGACAACTGGTTCTACCTTCAGGATCAGGAAATCGCTCCTATTCTCATCGGTGAGTGGGGCGGCTTCATGGATGGCGGCAGCAATGAAAAATACCTTAATATCATGTCAGAATTCATCGCAAAGAACCATATTAACCACACCTTCTGGTGCATCAATCCTAACTCAGGTGATACAGGCGGACTTCTTGAAGGCGACTGGGTAACATGGGATAGCGCCAAGTACAACATGATGAAAAAGACTCTTTGGTCCGATTCAAAGACTGGCAAGTTTGTAGGTCTTGATCACGAAATTCCTCTTGGATCAAAGGGCGAAACAGTAACTGCTTATTATAGATAAAATACCCCTTAGTTAATATATATTTTAAAAGGGCAACTACGCATCACACGTAGTTGCCCTTTATTATGTCTGTTTATAATGTCCTTTTTATATTACTGAGCTGCTTTTCTAGCCTCAAGCATTGGCTGATACTTTTCTGTATCGAAAGCTGTAAGGTCTGCCCATCCAAGTCCTTCAAGCTGAGCTGTCATAGCATCCCACTGAGCTTCGAAATCAGCATCATCCTTGGCAAATACCATTCTCCAGGAAGCATCCTTGATTGTATCGCCGCACTGCTTACGGATAAGGCTGATATCTGTTGTATCGATAGCAAGAGCGATGTTGATACTAGGAACAACAGTCATCATCTTGTTGCTTAGAAGATACTCAACATCATCTGCTGCGCCATACATTTCTGTCCACTCCTTGGTGGTTGTTGTCTGGTTCATCTCGATTGTTGATGACCACATATCTGTTCCATAAGGCTCGTTTGTATCTGGGTTAACATCACAAGAAGCTACGATCCACTGGTTGATCTGGTTGTTACCATCATTCCAGTTTCCGCCGCCCTGATCTTCAGGAACAGCAACTTCTGCTGAGAATCTGTTGATACCATCTTCTGTAAGTTTGTACTTACCATTTTCTACTGTGTAGATAAGTCCTTCTGTACCGCCATGCTGGATCTGAACTCCCTCTGGAGAAGCGTACCAGTCAAGGAACTCCATAAGTCTTGCAAAGTTCTCATCTGAAACCTGTGAACCAACACAGAGAACACGACCATCGCCGTAGTATGTGTCAGAAGCCTGGTAAAGGTTTGTATCTGCTACAGGAATCTCGATGTAGTTTGTTCCTTCGTTACCCTTTGCTGGTGTGTTCCAGAAACCATACTGCCAGCTGTACCAATACAGGTATACTCTCTTATCCTGCATCTTGGAAACCATTGAGTTCCAGTCCTGTGTAGCTGAGTCAGGATCTACAAGTCCCATCTGGTTAGCCTGATAGAAGAATTTAAGCATCTTGTAGTATGCGCCGTTCTTGTCTGTAAGAGGAGTGATAGAATTATCTGTTCCAATAAGAACTGATCCGTTAACTTCCTGTCCATACCACTTTGTAAGCTGAGCTACACACTCCATATACTGACTATCCCAGTCTTTCCAAAGGCTGATAGCAAATGCAGGATCACCCTTATCATTCTTTGGATGTGCTGTCTGAATGTCCTTAAGTACGCTCAGAAGGTCATCAAGGTTATTAAGCTTTGGTGAACCAGCTTCTTTGTACATATCCCATCCGATACGAGGATATGAATAAACATGAAGCTGTTTGTATGCTGTAGGGCCATTGTTGTTCATCTCAAGAGGAATAGCATAAATCTTGGTTCCGTCTCCCATCATTGAATTGAACTGCTTAATCTGAGGCATAAACTTTGAAAGATTTGGATACTGCTCGATAACATCTGTAAGGTCATGGATAAGTCCTGACTCTACGCACTCCTGAGCATCTGCATTGTCGAGAATAATAAGATCTCCAAGAGCACCAGCAGCGCAACGTGTCTGATAAAGAGCTGCGCCATCACCAGAAACCTGTGGTGCGATAATGTTAAGATCCATGTTGAACTTATCTTTTACAATCTTTCCATACCATCCGGACTGAACGCCCTGGAAATTAGCTGCTACATCGTAGAAATCTACGGTGTATTCTGATGAGTGGTCAGCTGCAGCTGGAGCAGCGGCTGTGTCGCCTCCTGCTGTCTCTGTAGAAGCTGTCTCTGTATTTGTTTCAGTCTTAGTTTCAGTCTGAGCAGCCCCTCCTGTGCTCTCTGTGCCAGTTTCACCACAGCCTGCCAGCATAGATGCTGCCATGAGTGTAGAAAGAGCAAGAGATGCAATTTTCTTAAACTTCATTTTCATTTCCTCCTTTTCTTTTAAAACACTTAATACCGGTCGCCACCGGTTTGTGCGCATTTGATTTACTTGGCTGAGATTCTTTACAAGGAACCTACCGCTATCACATGCAAGCATGTGATCCGGTAGACGTTCACACTAGCCTCGATAATACCTCGGCAAGTGTTCTCAGCCCTTTACAGCTCCGATCATAATTCCCTTTACGAAGTATTTCTGGAAGATCGGGTACACTAGCATGATAGGAAGTACTACGATAACTGTAATTGTCATTCTTACACTGGTCGTAGTCTGAGTGGTTGCTGCTGCAGCCGCCAGTGAAGAGGTACTTGTATTACTCTGAGCCAGGGATGCAAGGGAGCTGGCCTGATTCAGGTACTGGTATAACACGAACTGCAGTGGATAGAGCTTTGTATCTGTCATAAGTAGCAGTGTATCCTGAAAGGCATTCCACTGATTTACAGCTGAGAAGATAGCAACTGTAGCCATGATTGGCTTTATTACTGGAATGATTACCCTAAAGAACACTGTAAGCACTCCGGCGCCGTCCATCTCTGCTGCTTCCTGCAGCTCTTTTGGCACAGACTCAACGAAGGTCTTGGTCAGGATCAGGTTAAAGGGTGATACAATTGCTGGCAGAATATATCCCCAGAAGTTGTTGGTAAGGTGCATGCTCTTCATGACCAGATACCAGGGAATAATTCCTGCATTGAAATACATTGTTGCTACGATCAGCCTGTACCATACCTTCCTAAGCCACATCTTTTCCTGAGTGAACATAAATCCCAAGTAAGCTGATGCAAATACTGTAAAGCCAGTACCTAGAACTGTACGAAGAAGTGATATCTTAAGGGCCTGAAAAAGGCCATCAATCCTAAAGGCTGATAAATAATTATGGAAGTGTATTCCCTGTGGCCAAAAGAGGATATCTCCCTTTGCGCTCAGGTCATTTGCACTTATTGTGTTGATAACGATATAGTAAAAAGGATAAAGGCACAGGAATGCAGCTATCGTAAATACTATGTAGCATATGATCTCAAGGGTTCTGTCACCTGCGCTAACCTTTATTTTTGTTTTCTGCTCTATTTCTTTTTTCATGGCTCTTTTCTCCGTAACTACCTTTGGAATTTCTAAATCTTTTCTCAGAATCATAGGATGCTCTCCCCTCTGATTGACTTAGATGCTCCGTTGACGATTACCAGAAGAACAACACTGACAAGGCTCTTTAGCATACTGATTGCTACTGAAACTGAATATCCGCCGCTGCCCATGGCCATGTTGTAAACATAAAGGTCCAGAACCTGGATAAATTCTTTGTTGAAAGCGTTCTGGAATACGTAGTATTGCTCCATACCGTTGTTTAGGAAGTTTGCTACATTGATGACCAGAAGTACAAAGTATGTAGGCAAAAGACTTGGTATTGTAATATGCCAGATTATCTGCATTCTGTTGGCGCCATCAACTCTGGCTGCCTGAAGGAGTTCATCATCAATGCTGGAAATTGCCGCGATATACATGATTGCTGCCCAGCCCAGGTTCTTCCAGGTAAGCCACAGCCACTGTGTAAACCACACATGTTCTGATTGCTGTAAAAAGAGAATTGGCTGCTCAACCCATCCAGCCTTGATCAAAAGGGAATTCATCATACCTGTGCTGCTAAAAAGAGCAAAAGCAATTGAGTAAACCATTACCCAGCTTACAAAGTTAGGAAGTGTGGTTACTGTCTGAACAAATTTGCGGAACTTGACACCTCTGATCTCATTGAGAAAGACCGCAAATATCATAGGAAGCCAGCTGGTTCCAAGGGTAATGCCGCTCATCGCAAATGTGTTTTTGAGAACCTGAATGATCTGCTGTACTTTTACAGGGCTGCTAACAAGTGATGCGAACCACTTAAAGCCTACAAATGGGCTGTTTGCCAGCGTCTTTGGTGGCTTGTAATCATAGAATGCATACAACCATCCGTACAGAGGATAATAACAGAATAAAAGAACTAAAATAATGAATGGTAAAACCATTAAGAATAACTGAATTGAATACGCCTTTTTCTTTGACACCCTTACTCCTCCTTTGGTTTAACGTTAAACTAAACAGGTAAAAAATATTGCTCTTACTTTTTTTCACACACGGATTGTCTGATCACCATTTTGCATGGAATCTTGTAAACCTCTGGCTTGTCTCCATTATGCAATTCCCCTTTTGCATGACTTTCTAGTTTATCCAGAAGTAGCTCCGCAGACTTTTTGCCAATCTCTCTTAGTGGAAGTTCTGTAGTTGTCAGCTGTGGCCTGAAGAATGCTGATATACTCTCATTATCAAATCCGACTACAGATATATCTTTTCCTATAGAGATCCCCTTCTCATACAGGTAGTCATATATTCCGCCTGTCATCATGTCAGATATTCCAAAAAGAGCTGTAACCCCCTGCGGTACAAGTTTCTCTGCACCTTCATAACCTGACTTTCTAGACCAGTCCCCGTAGTAGATATACTTAGGGTCGAACAAAAGTCCTTTTTCAAAGACAGCTTTCTGATAACCCATAAGTCTCTGAGCAGTGTGGATGTTATCAATGCGGCCTCCAACAAAGCCTATCTTCTCATGTCCATGTCTTATAAGATATGACACCATTTCATAGGCACTCTGCTCATCGTCTATGACTACCGAAGGAATCATTGGGCTTTCTGAGTATGCATAGCACATCACAACAGGCAGCTCAGTGGTTTTATTGAAAGTCTTGATAATTCTGGCATGTCCAGCCACATAGATGATTCCGTCAACCTGAGCCGACATTACATCCTTGATGACAGGATCAATAACTGAATGATACTCGTCATCTCGCCCATACCAGGTATCCTGCCATCTGTCATACAATCGCAGATTGTGAACAACAACCCTGTAGTCCATTTTCTCGCAGGTTTCCATTATGCTCTCGATAATGGCTGGAGATGTGAACTGTGCAATATCTTCGGCAATAAGAGCAATAGTTCTGCTTCTTTTGATCCTAAGGCCCTTTGCCATGATATTGGGCTTATATCCAGTTTCCTTAATGACTTCCAATATCCTCTGTCTGGTTTCCTCGCTAGTCTTAGCTTTCCCGTTTATTACGTTGGATACTGTAGTTGCAGAAACACCGCATGCTTCTGCAATTTCTTTTAGGGTTACCATTAGTTCTCCTTGAAACTGTGCCGTATATAAATTAACGGCGTTGTTTAGTTATGAATGGTAAATCGTTAAACTAATTTTACTATAGTTTCCTCGGGCCATAATTGTCAATACATTTTATCAATTTGTACAGCAAATACAATTTTCGCCAGAAACTTTTGTGCAATTTGACTTTGACACAAAAATAATAAAACAATAATATGAAATAAGTTACTAATAACAGCGATAAACACGTAAATATTGCAATAATAATAAACAAATGTGCTTAAATACGTGATGTTTATCGTTAAACTAATATGTGCAGGCTTCATTCTCTACATTCCTATGGACCCAAGCACATTTTCGGAGGACCATCATGATTTATTACGTAGATTCCGCAGCTTTTAGAGATGGCGATGGAAGCGAAAAAAGGCCTTTTAAGCATATCAACGATGCTGCAAAGATCGCTGTAGCCGGTGATGAAGTCATAGTTAAGCCAGGTGTGTACAGAGAGCACGTTATCCCTGTTAATGCCGGCACCAAGGAAAGCCCTATTGTTTACCGCTCAGAAGAGCCTTTGGGAGCTGTTATCACAGGTGCAGAACTTGTTTCTGGCTGGAAGAAGGTTAAGGGAAATACCTGGACTGCACGCGTTAGCAATACAATGTTTGGTTCCTACAACCCATATGTTGAAAGAGTTTATGGCGACTGGTACTTCTCTCCTATCATCAGACATACAGGCTCAGTTTTTGTTAATGACAACATGATGTATGAAGCTTCTTCCCTGGAAGAATGCCAGAAGGGAAAGGGTGATCCTCTTGCCTGGGATCAGGAAGCTTGTAAATATCTCTGGTACACAGAGCAGGATGAAAAGACAAATGAGACAGTTCTTTATGCCAATTTCCAGGGGCTTGATCCAAACAAGGAGAAGGTCGAGATCAGTGTAAGGCGCAATGTCTTTATGCCTACCAAGAATCACGTCAACTACATCACTGTAAGCGGCTTTAACATCAATAAAGCTGCTACAACCTGGGCTCCTCCCGCTGCTTATCAGGACGGAATGATCGGTCCTCACTGGAGCATGGGGTGGATAATCGAGGACTGCGAAGTTTATGGAAGCAGATGCTGTGGAATTTCTCTTGGCAAATATCTGGACCCTGAAAATGATATGTATTTTACCAAGAACCATGTAAAGAGCCCTACTCAGATGGAGCGTGACGCTGTCTGCAGAGGCCAGTATCACGGCTGGTTAAAAGAAAAAGTTGGCCACCATATCATTCGTCGCTGTCATGTACATCACTGCGAGCAGACAGGTATTGTAGGTCGAATGGGTGGTGTTTTCTCAACAATCGAGGATTGCGAGATTCACGATATCTGCACTTCACAACAGCTTGGCGGAGCAGAGACCGCCGGAATCAAGCTCCATGCTGCAATTGATGTAACCATAAGAAGAAATCACATTCACCACTGTATAGAGGGTGTATGGCTCGACTGGGAAGCTCAGGGAGCACGCATCAGCCAGAACCTTATGCACGACAACTATAGACATGGCGGCCTTAAACAGGCACAAGGCGCTATGTTCTCAACTGACATATTCATTGAAGTTGGCCATGGCCCTACACTTATTGATAACAACATACTTCTGTCACCTACAGCAGTAACTATTCCAAGTGAAGGCATTGCAGTTATCCACAATCTGATCCTTGGTGGCTTTGCTCTTGTAAACTCAGGTGTAGACAGCGTTGTTAACGGTCAAAGAGAGCCTCGCTATACTCCTTACCACATCCGCCACAGGACTGAGGTTGCCGGCTTTATGACAATCCTCCACGGTGATGACAGAATTTACAACAATGTGTTTATTCAGCAGCATCCAATAACAGACAAGAAGAAAACTCCAGCCGACTCCGAATATGAAGTAGTTGGAACCAAGCCTTTTGACATATTCCCTTCCTACGAGGAATGGATTAGTCAGTTTGACTTTACCAAGAACCCTGATATGGGAGGCCTGGCAGAGGCACACTTTGGACATCTCCCTGTATGGATTGAAGGAAATGCTTACTTTGGCGGCGCTACTGTTTCCAAGCATGAAAAGAAAAAGAATCATCTGGAAGATAAGAAAACAAAGGTCACTGTAGAAATCAAGGAAAAGGATGGAGACTGGTATCTGAAGACCAACTACGAGAAAGCTCTTGGAGATCTACTTGATGGCATCATCACAACTGACACCCTTGGAAAAGCCTTTGAGCCAGAGCAGAGATTTGAAAATACAGACGGAACTCCAATCACGTTTGATAGGGATTTCTATGGCAATCACAGATCATCTGACACAATTCCAGGGCCACTGTCATCAGTAGGAAGCAAGGAATTCCTTGTTTTCAAAAAGCTTGAAATTAAATGATCAAATAAAGTAGAAAAAAAGAGATGAGTACATTTGCAAATATGCAAATGTCTCATCTCTTTCTTTAGTAGAAGTATTAAATCAATATATATAGATATTATCGATCAAAGTGCCTCGTGGCATGTACGAGCGATAACGTCAAGCTGCTGCTCCTTAGTAAGGTTGATGAACTTAACAGCATATCCTGATACACGGATAGTGAAGTTAGCATACTCAGGCTTATCAGGATGCTCCATAGCGTCGATAAGCTTCTCCTTACCAAATACGTTAACGTTAAGGTGGTGTGAACCCTGGTTGAAGTAACCATCAAGTACGCTAACGAGCTTGTTAGCTCTCTCCTCGTCGTCATGACCAAGAGCGTTAGGGTTCATTGTCTGTGTATTTGAAATTCCGTCGAGAGCGTACTCGTAAGGAATCTTAGCAACAGAGTTAAGTGAAGCAAGAAGGCCGTTCTTCTCAGCACCGTAAGATGGTGATGCACCAGGTGCGAATGAAGCGTAAGCAGGTCTTCCATCAGGTGTAGCACCTGTAGCCTTACCATAAACAACGTTTGATGTGATTGTAAGGATAGATGTTGTAGGCTCTGAATCACGGTATGTGTGATGCTTCTCAATCTTCTTCATGAATGTCTTAAGAAGCCATACAGCGATTTCATCAGCTCTCTCATCATCGTTACCATATCTTGGGAAGTCTCCCTCTACCTTGTAATCAACAACAAGGCCTGACTCATCACGAACTGTTGTAACCTTAGCATATTTAATAGCTGAAAGTGAATCTACAACGTGTGAGAAACCAGCAATACCAGTAGCGAATGTACGTCTTACGTTTGTATCGATAAGAGCCATCTCAGCTGCTTCGTAGTAGTACTTGTCATGCATGTACTGGATAAGGTTGAGGATATTTACATAAAGTCCTGCAAGCCAATCCATCATGATGTCATACTTGTGCATAACTTCGTTATAATCAAGAACTTCTGATGTAATAGGTGCCATCTCAGGTCCAACCTGCATGTGCTTGCCATCCTTTGTAAGGAACTTCTCATCCTTACCACCGTTGATAGCGTAAAGAAGACACTTAGCAAGGTTTGCTCTAGCTCCGAAGAACTGCATCTCTTTACCAGTCTGTGTAGCAGATACGCAGCAGCAGATGCTGTAGTCATCGCCCCAGATAGGTCTCATAACATCATCGTTCTCGTACTGGATTGAAGATGTTGTAACAGAGATCTTAGCAGCATACTTCTTGAATGTAGCTGGAAGCTTTGAAGTATAAAGAACTGTAAGGTTAGGCTCTGGTGAAGGTCCCATGTTCTCAAGTGTATGAAGGAATCTGAAGTCGTTCTTGGTTACCATGTGACGTCCGTCCATACCAAGTCCACCAACCTCAAGAGTAGCCCATACTGGGTCACCTGAGAAGAGGTTGTTGTATGAAGGAATACGAGCGAACTTAACCATTCTGAACTTCATTGTCATGTGGTCGATAAGCTCCTGAGCCTCTGACTCTGTAAGAGTTCCCTCTTTAATATCTCTCTCAATATAGATATCAAGGAATGTTGAAACACGTCCAACAGACATAGCAGCACCGTTCTGAGTCTTGATAGCTGCAAGATATCCAAAGTAAAGCCACTGAACAGCCTCTTTAGCGTTCTTAGCTGGCTGTGAAATGTCGAAGCCGTAAACAGCTGCCATTTCCTTCATTCCCTTAAGAGCTCTGATCTGCTCTGAGATCTCTTCTCTCTGACGAATGATGTGGTCAAGCATTGTTCCATCGCCGCAGTTGTTGTAATCTTCCTGCTTCTTGGCAATGAGGTAGTCGATACCGTAAAGAGCAACTCTTCTGTAGTCGCCTACGATACGTCCACGTCCGTATGTATCTGGAAGACCTGTTACGATGTGGCTGTGTCTAGCAGCTCTCATCTCAGGTGTGTAAGCATCAAATACTGCCTGGTTGTGTGTCTTGTGGTACTCTGTGAAGATCTTGTGGAACTTCTCATTAACCTTGTAGCCGTATGTCTCAGCAGCTTCCTCAGCCATCTTGATTCCGCCGTAAGGCATGAATGCTCTCTTAAGAGGCTTGTCTGTCTGAAGACCAACGATCTGCTCAAGATCCTTCATAGACTCATCAATATATCCAGGACCGTAAGCTGTAAGACTAGAAACAACTTCTGTCTCGCACTCAAGGACACCGCCCTTTTCACGCTCCTGCTTCTGAAGCTCCTGAAGCTTGCCCCAGAGCTTGTTAGTAGCATCTGTAGCATCAGCAAGGAAGCTCTCATCTCCATCATATGGTGTGTAGTTGTTCTGGATGAAATCTCTTACGTTTACATCATCCAGCCAGTGGGTTCCTTTAAACCCTCTCCATGCTTCGTTCATAATATAAACTCCTTCTCAAATATTTAACATGAATTGTTAAAATATTGTCACTTATATTTACCGTTGAGTATATTAGCAAAATAGAAAAGTCTAAACCTTGATTGTAATCAAATTTGGTAAATAATTCACAATTTCTACACATATTTTTTCGATAAAAAAACGAGGTATCAAGTACAAACGTACTCGGTATCTCGTTTCTAAGCATTTTATCTCTGTTTTGAAAATATTTCTCACTCGCCTCTTAAAATTCTAGTGGCGTTCTGAACACGATCTGCTGTTGGAGACTGAACACCCTCAAGCTTATAAGGAATTCCAAGTGCCTCAAATTTGTGCTGTCCCATGGTGTGATATGGAAGCACCTCTATCTTCTGGACATTTGAAAGGGTCTCAATAAAGGCTCTTGTCTGATGAAGATAATCATCATTATCTGTAATTCCAGGTACTAAAACGTGTCTGATCCAGATTGGCTTGCCAATCTCAGATAAATATTTCATTCCCTCGATAATGTTGTCATTTGGAAGTCCTGTGAGCTCTATATGTTCCTTGCAATCTATATGCTTGATATCAACCAGCAAAAGATCTGTATACTTCATAAGTTCCTGGAACTTGCCAAAGAATTCGCTGTTCCTATCAGGATCAAAAGGCTGAAGTGCTGTATCTATACAAGTGTTGATGCCACGCTCCTTGGCCATCTTGAAAAACTCGATAAGGAAATCTATCTGCAGAAGTGGCTCTCCTCCACTTACAGTTATTCCTCCATCTTCGCCCCAGTAACCACGATATCTCTCTGCAAAGTCCAGAAGTTCCTGCGGTGTTCTCATATCATCTGAATGAGGATCCCAGGTATCTGCGTTGTGGCAATACTTGCAGCGAAGCTTGCAGCCTTTCAAAAATACTATGAATCTGATTCCTGGTCCATCGACTGAACCAAAAGTTTCTACGGAATGAATTGCTCCTTTTAACATTTAATACCTCTTTTAATCTTACTGAGATACATATATCTCTCTAAGTGCATCTCTGTCAATAACCTTGATCTTGGCGTGACCACGCCTCTCGATAAGGCCCATTTTCTCCAGTTCCCGAAGCTTGCGACTGACTGTTTCCATTCGAAGACTTACACTCGCCGCAATGTCATCGAGTTTCAATACTATATCATCTGATGGGCTTCTGTCTACCCTATACATCAAAAAGCCCGCCAGACGTGCCATTGGGTCCTTTGTAGAAAGAAGCATGTTTCTCTCATTGGCATCATGGAGTTTTTTACTAAGCATAATAATGATATTCATAGCAGCGGTTGGATCTTTTACCACCTTGATGAAATCATCCCTGTGGATCTGACAAATGGATGCGTTGGACAGGCAAACTGCAGAATACGGATAAACACTGCCATCCAGAAACATTCCTTCCCAGATGATATCATGATCTGCCAGGATTGTTATGATCTGCTCTCTTCCAAGAGAATCGTAGCGACATAATTTAACCCTGCCCTTCCTGATGATACAGATCGAATCCACCACTTCACCCTCGTTAAAGAGATAGCTCCCTTTTTTGAGATTGGCATGCTTGGAGTGCTCCATCAGGCTGACCTGGGCATTTACTGGAAGGCCCTCGATAAGAGGAACGCTTTCAGTGCAAAATCCGCCGCACTCCTCACAAATATTGAGGCCTATAATGCCTCTTTTTAGTTCTTCTGCCCTTTCCTGATTCTGGTAGACACCCTTTCCTTTATATGAAGTTGTCTTTGTCTGTTCTTTATTATCCTTCATATTATTTCACCCACGAATGCCGTATTTATCGCTGCTGATTACTATGTGTGTCGTGCATCACTCATAGTTATTGATCATTTACTGACGAGACCACAGATAACAATATGCCTGAGTTCTGGCCGCAAAGGGCTGAGTTTTTAGCAGTTCCCTTACCTGCTCTTTTGTATACCAGCCTGGCTCTATCTCTTCGAGAGTTGATGAGCTCTTGGCAAAAGAACCATCTGCTCTTCCTACACAGCACACATTCTTTTCATTAGAAAAGCCCACTGCGCTATAACTCTCACCAATCCAATCATCTATTGCAATGAGATCCAATCCTGTCTCTTCCTTGAGTTCGCGCCTTGCGCTTTCTTCCGGAACTTCTCCCGGATCTATAAGACCTGCCGGGAAGTTATAAACCCATGCTCCCGGAGCCATCCTGAATTCCTTATTTATGAGTATCTTCTCACCACTCATATCATGCATGATAAGAACCACCGCATCCGGTTTCTTATTATGTATATCGCCAAAGTCCTTGAGATCTGGATTTCTACTGATGATCTCATAGGTCTTTTCCTTGTCATCTTCTGTTCTGTAGTGCAGGTCATATCTTGTTATAAATTTGCCCTGCTCCTTCTTTTCTAAATATTCAAATTTCATTTATGGTATTACTCCTGTTATTATTTTAAATGCAATCACCTTCGCTGGTTTTATTCTATCTATTCACCATTTATCCATAAATATTCCATTATCGCTGCCCCATTCTCAGCACGCTCCGTATACGATTTGTCTGATGCCGCGGATGAAGCTGTAATCAAGGCCGCCCTCGATCTGCTGCATGTAGATTACGATTAGTTCCTCGTTAGGATCTACAAAGAAGTAGGTTCCTGCCTTGCCATCCCAGCCGTACTCACCGATGCTGCCGTTTGAGCATGCCTGTGCCGGGTCTGTGAGAATGCGGAAGTAGTTGCCATAGTTGTAGCCAAGACAGCCATTCATGTCGTGGAACTGATCATGTATATCTCCAGAAAGCTGTGGAGAAGTCATGAAGGCAAGGGTTCTCTTGCCGATGAGCTCTTTGCCATGGTATGCACCCTTGTTGAGGAGCATCTGGGCAAAGTGAGCATAATCGTTGGCTGTGGTATAAAGGCCAGATCCGCCCATTTCAAGCCAAGGCATTTCTGTGGGGTTCTCCATCTCCATGCGGCGCTTTACATCGTCCTCAGCGCGAACTACCTTGCCTGTCTTGTCACGTCTGTAAAGAACAGCCTGTCTGAAAGCCTTGCTCTCATCAATCCAGAAACCTGTATCCTCCATGTTGAGAGGAGTAAAGATCTCCTTTTTCAAAAAGTCTGAGTATCTCTTGCCTGTGATCACTTCTATAACACCAGCCAAGATATCTGCAGAATGGCCGTATCTAAAGCCTGTTCCAGGTTCAAAGGCAAGATATCCCTCTGCCAGCTTGTTACAGACATCAACGTTGCTTCTAAGAATGCCAGACTGTCTCTGAGTCTTGGCCTCTTTGTAAATCTTGGTCATAGACCTTTCTGCCTCGCCGAAATCCCCTGAATAGACGATTCCTGAGGTCATATTGAGAAGGTCCTTGACTGTGATAGGGTTTCTAGCCTTGGTAATTCCCTCTGGTGAAGCCACCTTGCAATCAGCAAAGGCTGGCAGATAATCTGAAACCTTACTCATAAGATCAAGTTCGCCGCGCTCATATAAAATCATGGCTGCCATAGCTGTAATTGGCTTGGTCATACTGAATATCTTATAAATGCTGTCTTCTCTATCTGGTTCATAGTGATTTTCGTATACTCTTTTTCCATTGTGCTCAACAACTATTGTGGCACCCTGTAATAAGCCTTTTTCACGCTGGCTCTCTATAAGTGTATCGAGCCTTCCAAGTTTCCTAATGTTCATAATATCCTTCCTGTCCAATATAAACTTATTAAAACATGTACTGGTCTTAATCCTATACATGCATTCTGATCATCTATTATTTATCTAACCCCTTTAGTATACTATATTTTTTTGCACTTTACAGCGTTAACTTATAAGGTGATTAAAGGGCCGAAACTTTGACAGCTCCGGCCCTTAGCATTGTTTATGATATTCTTTTTATCTTAGAACTTTACAGATGGCAGCATGTACTTTCTCTGATAGAAGTCCACAGCCTTCTCGAAACCATCTGCCTTTTCGTGCTTGAGTGTTTCAATATACTCATGTGCTTCATAAAGATCATCTTCAACCTCTATGATACCAACAGCTATATTGCTGCAGTGGTCAGCTATTCTCTCGAAATCTGTACCGATATCGCTCAGGTCAAAGCCTTGCTCAATAGTACATTTACCCTTGCGAAGTCTTCTGACATGGCGGCGCTTAACTTCCATGTTGATTCCGTCGATTGTCTCTTCAAGAGGTTCAATAGTCTTGGCAAGGTCCACATCCTGCTGGGTAAAAGATCTAATTGCAAGATCCATGATCTCTTTAACCGCTGCTGCAAAGATCTCCATCTCTGACTGTGCCTTTGGAGAAAATTCTCTCTTATTATCTGCCATGTTCTGAGCCTTCTGGGCAATGTTGAGAGCATGGTCTGAAATACGCTCATAGTCAGTGATACAGTGAAGAAGAAGTGACAATGTATGGCTATCCTCTGGTGAGAGGTGGTGGTTATTTATCTTCATGAGGTAGGTTCCAAGCTGGTCTTCATATTTGTCAATCTGACGCTCTATATGTTCAACCTCCTCTGAAACTTCCTTGTCATATTCTGTAATAAGGCCAATAGCTTTATTAAGTCCATCCTGGGCCATCTGAGCCATAGTGATCGCAGCCTGACGGGCCTGCTCAAGAGCAAATGGAGGGTTTGAAAGAAATCTTGGATCCAGTGTACGGATACCCTGCTGTTCTTCCTGCTCCTTTTTCTCTTTCTCATCGATAGGAATTGTCTTGAGTGCAAGGTTAACAAGGAGCTGGGCAAATGGAAGCATAAGTGGTGTAGCCACAAGATTGACCAGTGTGTGGATTCCGGCAATGCCTACCATTCCTGCCTTGTCATCCATAAAACTAAAATGAACTATTGCATTAACTGCATAGAAGATGATCATGAAGGATAATGCCTTGATCACGTTGAAATAAAGGTGCATCAGAGCCGTTCTCTTACCATTCTTGTTGGCTCCAAGGGATGAGAGGATTGCTGTGATACAGGTACCAACCTCAGCACCGATGACTACTGGGATTGCAATGCTATAGTTGATCATAACTGAAAGGGAAAGAGCCTGAAGTACACCGATTGTTCCGGCTGAGCTCTGGATTACCATTGTAAATATGATGCCTACCAAAAATCCGATGACAGGATTGCTGAAGGTTGTAAGAATTGCCTTGAAGGAATCAACGTCCTTAAGAGGTGATACTGCGCTGGACATTGACTGCATACCAAACATAAGAACTGAGAATCCAAGAAGGATTGTTCCTACATTTTTCTTTTTCTCGGTCTTAGCAAACATGTAAAGCGCGATACCGATAAGAGCCAGAAATGGTGTAAAAGATGCTGGCTTTAAAAGGTTTATTATAAAGTTATCACTGCTGATTGCATTTAAAGACAAAAGCCATGCTGTAAAGGTTGTTCCCAGGTTAGCACCAAGGATAACGCTTACTGCCTGCTTCAAGGTCATGATACCTGAGTTAACAAGGCCGACAACCATAACGGTTGATGCAGATGAAGACTGGACCAGAGCGGTTACACCCACTCCGAAGAGATACGCTATCACGGGATGTTTGGTCACTTTGGCAAGGACGCTTTCAAGTTTGCCTCCTGCCATTTTGGTAAGGCCGCCGCTCATGACATTCATTCCATAAAGGAACATCGCCAGACCGCCGATCAATCCCGCAACTAGGCTGAACATTTCTAATGAACTCATTTTTCCTCCTGTAGGCATTTCTCCCCTGATAGCTGCGCGCTATCAATGCCTATAATTAAAAAACTCTTTTGTTACAGCTATAATATTACAGTATTTACTTAAAAAATGCCATAAAAAAGATTTAGACTTAATTTCCGGCCTATTTTTTCTCTTTTCCATCAAGAAGTACACCTATCAACGCGCCTATCAGCACTCCGGCAAGAGTCCCCATCCACAGGTTTGAAAAGGTTATACCCATGATAAAACCTGCAATAAGTCCCACAAAAATGTAAAATCCTGTCCAGGAAGTCTTTTGCTTTTTAATTGAATAATAGTCAGAACCGTCTTTGTTTTCTCTATAGACGTAACCAGCCTTTTCAAGGCCTTTCACGCGATGATCATTCTCATGTCTGCACTCTGTGCTGATCTCTCTTATGTTCTTAAAGCGGAAGGCAAAAGCTGCCATGGAATAATATATTTCGGAAATGATCTTGGTCTTCTCATAGGCTGGCTCTAAATCCACAGTCATTTTCACATTGTCCTGAAACATGCCCTCCTCAAAGCGGATGCTGCCTACCTTGTCATCGCTCCCCTCTTTTAAAGTAACCTTCCATTCGCTGTCAAAGAGCTTCTCTATGTCCTCTGGTGTTATATTAAAATGCGTTGTTACAAGCGGAAAAATATTCTCTGCCATTTCCCCAATCCTCCCTGATAATAGTCTTGTCTTCTTCCTATTGTCTTCTTATAGTTTTTTATCGAACCTTATATACTCCCCAAAGTGGGATTTGTTTACTCGTACCTGTCTTGGGTCATCAGACTCTGCTTCTGCATCGTCAGCCCCAGGATACTTTTGTCCGTATATATTTTCTTCTATGGATACTGTTTTGTTCCTGATAAATCCCAGCTTTTCGCAAAGTCTTATGGACACTTCGTTTTCTTTTTTCACCAGGGTCTGAACTGTCTCAAGCCCCAGGACTTCCTTGCCATATTTAAGGATGGCATCGCACGCCTCATAAGCGTACCCTTGTCCCTGATAGGCCTTTCCTATGAGGAATCCAAGTTCTATATTTTCAAAGCCGTTTCGTATAGAATACCCGGCTCTTCCAATGACTTCGCCATCGCTCTTCCTTACTACTGTCCATATTCCAAAGCCCATAAGGCCATAGACTTTCTCGATATAATCCTTCTGGTAGCGCTTCTCATCCTCAGGATTTTCGAAAAGGCCTTCCATGTACTTGGTCATCTCAGGCTCTTTGTATAGTCTGTAAAACTCGTCCACATCATCCACAGTGCTCTCTCTGATAATGAGTCTGTCTGTGCGGATGACTTCCCAGGGCTCGCCTGCATATCTCTGGTAAACCTTGGTAAAAGAATCAGCTTCAACCTGATCTATATCATCAAAGATATACTTAAGGCCGTCAAACTTCTCATCTCTATTAAGGTCATGGAGCATTCCTATGCAGTAATAGCCCTTTGCAGAAAGAGTTTTCGCATCCTCTGAGCTGTCGCAGATTATCAGTGTGTTCTTTTTCCCTGCGGCCTTTATCTTAGAGTAGGACTCCTCTCCCATCTCAAGAAGCTTTATGTTATAGCCAGAGTCCTCCAGATACTGGGCGCAGCTTACTATTTGCGCCAGCACCTCTTTTTCCTCTATTGCAGATTTAGTTATTGAAAAAATAATGTTTTTTAACATAACTTTATTATAATGACAAATGTTAAAGGGCGGCAAGCCAGATTTACTGACTTGTCGCCCTTAAAGTTTAATTATTTATCTTTTCTGCTATATCAGCCCTCTTCTTCCTCTTTTTTCTTTTTTCCAGTGAGTAAAAGAGTTACTGCTGTAGCAGCAGCAAGAATGATTGCGAATACTCTTGTTGCCTCGTTTGTTGTATCCTCTGTCCTTGCTCTTCTTGCTCCGAGAACTGCCTGTCCACTTGTAGGCTCTTCTCTTCTAGCGCCAAGTACTGCCTGTGCAGCTGGTGTAGGTGCTGTAGGAGCTGGTGCATCAGGAATTGTTACTGGTGTTGTTGGTGTAGGATCTGGTGTAGGTGTTGGAGGTGTTGGAGGTGTAGGTGGTGTAGGCGCGTTATCCACGATGCAATATACTACTGTATCGTACTCCGGAACCTCAATTGTTTCATTGTCTGCCGCACTTACCTTTAATGCCAGAAGCTCTTTTGCTTTTGCCAGTGCTCTGTCAAAAGGAGTTTCTCCTTCTGCATTCTCTACCTTCTCTATCTGCCATGCTCCAAATACATAACCGGAAATACTAGGTCTTTCTGGAAGTGCAAGTATGTCTCCTGCATGGAATTCTCCATTATGAGTCTTAAGTTCTTCTAACAGGCTATCCCAATTTGCAGGTGCTGTTACGCCGCTTGCTAATCTGTATTCAAAGGTTACAATGTATGTTATTTCTTCAAATACGCCAATAAACTCTACGTCATCAGCTGGCATCTCAAACTTATTGTCTTCGATAGCTATATCTGCAGCTGTTGCCCATCCGCTAAATACATATCCGCTTGCTATCAGATCTGCTTCTACAGTTACTTCTTCTCCATATTTGTAAGATTTAGCTTCCGGAACCTCTACGCCTTCTGGAATAGCATTATCATCTAATGTGTACTTAACCTCATACTCTTCTCTGTCATAGTAGAGCTTTATTACAAGACTTCCATCTCCCTGTACTATTGCTGCATCAAGCTCATCTTCTCCTGCAAAGTACTGATTTCCATCTTCGACATACTCAAAGCCGTCTA
>NZ_AUKA01000012.1:0-109689 GCF_000424505.1 Butyrivibrio sp. XBB1001
ATTCCATCACCGATGCCTATAGATTCAGCCACTTTTGAGACTGGCTCGCCAGCAAAGGTCCTTGAAATTAATTCAAGCTTTTGATCAGCTGACCATTCCTTCTGATGACCACTGGCTCTGAGCATCTCTGGTCCATGTAAATCCTCAAGTCTATGCCATTTACGTATCTTGCTTCTAAAACTTTCAGTAGAAACTCCTTCTGGCGTGTCAGCCCATATACCTTGCCTGTGAAGTTCTACGCATTCTTTTTTAAATTCATAACTATAGCGCATGAAAATACCCCCTTACTGGATTGTCCAGTAAAGGGGGTACATATCAGCCAAGGAAACGGTCGTTTTTAACGATTAAATAAACTGGCCAACCTTCTATCAGGTAGCACTCTTTTTGTATCTTTATAATATCACATTCTAGGTTATTATCAAGCATCATATTGATACACTGAAACCTCCAGAAGATGTGGGTGCGGTGATTCCTCCGCCCATAGCAGCGCCGGGCATTGATATTACTGGAGTAATCTGGCTTGAAGTGTTGCCACCAAATATAGTAGCGGGACTAGGAGATGAACTTCCTGTTGAAATGGCACTTGAGTTTGCTGCCTTGGATTTCTCATGTTCCATAAGACCTTTGAGATATTCCTTGTCTGCTTCGGCGATTTCTTTCATTTCTTTTGCGCGGTGCTTTATCTTTAGCATCTTAAGGTCATCCTCAGACATATTAGGGTCTGGTGCATATAGGGTCTCTGACAACTCTGTAAGATCAAGATCCTCCATCATTTCAGACATGGCTTGATTCATTTGATCCATCATTTCAGTCATGCTCTGTGAGGATGCGTCTGCAACCTGCTCAGTATTTTCTGCTATCGATGCCATCATTTCTTCTAGCTCGTATTGGTTTTCTGCTAATAATTCTTCAAGAGACTGCTGGAGTTCATATTGAAGATCCATCTCTGGAATGTATTGGGAATCAACATCAAGGTCACCTTCATTAGCAGCATCTGCTAATTCTTCGCTGTCCTCAAGTTCTTCTAATTCCTCAGGATTTTCGTTTTCGTCTTCGGCCTTTTTATCTTCTATTTCTTCAAGTGCAGCACCAAAGCCCTTTTGGTGACGCTCTACCATTTCTTCCTGCTCCAGGTGAACGGCTTTTTTCCTTGCTACCTGTTCCATTGATTTGGCGTGATCTATAGCAAGCTGAAGCTCTTCATCATCGTATTCACCAGTGTTTCGAAGCCTTTTAAGGCGCATAACCTCACGCTTTGCAGCCTGAACGGCGCTTCTTGCACTGACCGAGTTTTTACTGCGGATTATTTGTGAAGATATTTTCTTGAAACTATATTGGAGTTTCTTTTTCTCATTAGATATTTCTTTAGATTTATTTCTGGAGGCTTTAAGCTGGTCAGCGTAGCTTACGCTTTGCTCAACGACGCTGGATTTCTTTTCCTGTTTCCAACGGTTGTACTCCAGCTTTCTCAGCATATCAGAGCCAGAACCTTCGGTATTCTCGATATTTGGACCTGAGGAGGATTTTGACGCAGATTCGCCCCATGAAGATTTACCTGTGTACATATTTGAGTATGAAGTTACATTACTCAGAATACCTACCGACATTTGCATCCTCCATGACGCATCTGGCACAAAAATCCATTTTGGCACATTAACCCTTATCACCATTTATATCGGCAGTTTGATTGATATAGTTTATATGATAACTTCATAAATGTACAAAAAGATTTATTTGGTATGCATATCAGTATTTTTATCACAAATCATTTCTTGACATTAATTTGAAATGTGAATAAAATCATCTTTAAATATATTTATAGACGTTGAAGAGGAATAGTAACTGCGTAAGCGTTTCAGAGAGAGGGCTATTGGTGGAAGGCCCTTACGATAAAACAGTGAACCTGCCTTGGAGTTCTGTGTGAGATTACTGATCACAAGCCATATTTAGAAACGTATTCGGAGAGTGACAGGTTATGTAAGCACAGCGTATCCCGCGTTAAGGGTTAATGAAGAGAAATCTGGGATATTTGCCATAGACCAGATTTAAATAGGGTGGTACCGCCGATTACCTTCGGTCCCTGTTGTAGGGATCAGAAGGTTTTTTTATGCCTTTAATCCCGCATTTTGTAAAGCGCTGGTTTAGACCTGCGCAACACAGAAACAATGAAAAGGAGAAGAAAAATGGCAGACAAAAAACTCGTAGCAGAAATCACATCCATGGATGAAGATTTCACACAATGGTACACAGATGTGTGCATCAAGGCTGACCTTGTAAGCTATTCTAACATCAAGGGATGCATGGTTATCAAACCAGCAGGATATGCAATCTGGGAGCTCATCCAGAAGCATCTTGATGCAAGATTTAAGTCAACAGGCGTTCAGAACGCTTACCTTCCAATGTTTATTCCTGAATCACTTCTTCAGAAGGAGAAGGATCATGTAGAAGGCTTTGCTCCAGAGGTTGCATGGGTAACACACGGAGGACTTGAGCCACTTACAGAGAGATACTGCGTACGTCCTACATCAGAGACTCTTTTCTGCGATTACTACAAGAATGAGATTCATTCCTACAAGGATCTTCCACAGGTTCTCAACCAGTGGTGCAGCGTAGTTCGTTGGGAGAAGGAGACAAGACCTTTCCTTAGAAGCCGTGAGTTCCTCTGGCAGGAAGGACACACAGCACACGCTACTTTTGAAGAGGCAGAAGAGCGTACACAGCAGATGCTCAATGTATATGCTGATTTCCTTGAGAACGATATGGCTATTCCAGTTATCAAGGGCCAGAAGACAGATAAAGAAAAATTCGCAGGAGCTGAGGCTACATATACTGTAGAAGCTCTTATGCATGATGGACGTGCTCTTCAGAGCGCAACCAGCCATAACTTTGGCGATGGATTTGCCAAGGCATTTGGAATCCAGTATGCAGGCAAGGATAACCAGCTTCACTATGTAAATCAGACTTCATGGGGACTTACAACACGTACAATCGGAGCTATGATCATGGTACATGGTGATAACTCAGGTCTTGTAGTACCTCCTAAGATCGCTCCAATCCAGGTTGTAGTTATTCCTATCCAGCAGAAGAAGGAAGGAGTACTTGAGGCAGCAAATAAGATTGCTGAGAGTCTTTCAGATTTCAGAGTTAAGGTTGATGATACAGACAGAACACCAGGCTTTAAGTTCGCTGAGCAGGAGATGAGAGGAATTCCGGTTCGTGTAGAGATCGGACCTAAGGATCTCGAGGCTGGCAAGTGCGTACTGTGCCGTCGTGATACAAGAGAAAAGATTGAATGTGCAATTGATGAAGTTCCATCCAAGATGGCAGAGCTTCTTGATCAGATTCAGAACGATATGTTCAATAGAGCTAAGGCACACCTTCAGGCGCACACATTTGCAGCTCACAATAAGGAAGAGTTTGCAGAGGCCTTCAAGGAGACAAAGGGCTTTGTAAAGGCTATGTGGTGCGGATGCCGTGAGTGTGAGGACAAGATCAAGGAAGAATACAATGTAACAAGCCGTTGCATTCCATTCGAGCAGGAGAATCTTTCAGACAAGTGTATCGTATGCGGACAGCCAGCCAAGAAGATGGTTTACTGGGGAAGAGCATACTAATTCTATTAGTGTTATAGGACAAAAGAAAAGCAGGAGCGCCAAGTTTGGTTCTCCTGCTTATTTTTTTCCTAATAATACTTAATCTCTTTTCATCATGTGACTATAGAACTTGCGCTTATATTCATACATTCTTTTATCAGCAAGCATGACTACTGAATGAGTATCTCTATCCTTGGTTTCTGACCTAAAAGCATATCCGTAAGATACGCTGTGGTTAGCTTCCGGATCTGTTTCATCAAGAGCAAGGAGTTTGGAATCAAGAGTCATCAGCATGGAATCCAGCAGCTCTTTTTCTATATTAGTAAAAAGAACTAAAAACTCATCGCCCCCAATTCGGAAATACTCGCCGGTTCCTTCAAATACATCCTTAAGGCATGTGGCAAAGGATTTAAGAAGTTTGTCTCCTGCGGGGTGACCTGAGTTATCATTAACTTCTTTTAGCCCGTTCAGGTCAAGGCTCAGAATACAGAAGTCATCTTCTGATTGATTAAGTTCCAAAAGCCTTTTATCACAGCTTACTCTGTTAGGAATATCCGTTAGATTGTCAACGTAGGCTATCTGAGTCAGTGAGGCATATTCCTGTCTCTGGGCAAAGGTTCTTGTCATAAAGATGAAATGATGTAATAGCTGCGTTATAACAAAGAACAGGCTTCCAGCTGGAACAAGGAAGTTTAGTACATAGCTTTGTCTATAGTCTACTATGACGCTTAACAATCCTGCGATGCCATACACTGTAAACGAAAGAGCCAGAATCGTTAGTCCCAGCATCAGGATTCTGGTGGAGGGATTCTTGGATTTAGCCTTTATATCTCTTATGTCATAAACTATCAAAAGAACTAGTCCCAGAAGGCACATAACATAAAATGGCATTCTGAAGTGATGGATGTGAACCCTGTTAAAAAGATGAAGGGCGATAAAGAGTCCGGCAAATATCAAACTTGAGAATCCCAGAAAGATTGTAACGGAATTGGACTGTCTCTTGTGAAGGATATAAACAAGAAGATACATCAGGGGCAGAATAAGATACATTGCGGAGTATTCCAAAAATGTGGCAAAGGGAGTACTAACATAAAAATCAATCACATCATAGGCATTTATCATCCACAGCCCGGTAACTGAGCTTAGTATAGAGCATACAACCTGAGAGGATACCCCAGTTGTCCTTACATAGAACAAAAGAGATATTATAAGGAATACTAATCCAAACAGGATTAGAAAAATGGATGTAAAGCCAGGGAAAAGAACAGAATTTAAAAGAATCCTGTAAATGTCATCATAATTGCCAAGGAGAGGACTTAAGATATCAGCTCTTGAGTCGTTTTCTGTAATATATAGGATGATCGATAGCTTTTTTCCTGCATAATCCGCTGGAAGCCCTACACTATGGAAACCGATGCCGATAAAGGTTGAACCAGAGGTGTCTTCCGTGTATTCTTTTTTGATAAGAACATCATCAAGATATACCTCATATGCACAGAACTGAGTTTTAAACATTAGATAAGGGAAGGGCGCTTTTACGTCAAGAAGGGGTTTTGGCATGGTAAGTGTGAGGATATCACCCTTTGAAAAGGTAGTATCTATCTGGGACCCAAGGTGTTCTAAGTTTGTGTTTAGATAGTGTTCATTGCGATAAGAAATGGTCCAACCCTTGTCGAGGGTAATAACAGGATATTTGGGGGTAAAAGAGAACATAAGACTAAGGCCGGCAATTATTGCCAGCATGAGAATAATAGCAATGATCAGGAAAGATCTCTTTTTATACATTAGTAGTCACCTCCTGATCTTCTTTTCCGTGATGCTCACGTTTCATCTCATACATCCTGTTGTCTGCAAGCATATAGACCTCATTGGCTGAACTGTTTGGAACCTCAAAGCTGTAGGAATATCCATAGGAAACGCTATACTGAAAAGCCTGTTCCTTATGATTCCAGTCACTTATGATGGAGTAAAGCTCATGAATACGCTTTGTTAGATTAAGAGTTCTATCTTCCATCAGAATAACGATGAATTCGTCACCGCCCATGCGTCCTACCAGATTGGCATCCCAGAAGCAGTCAGATAGAATTGTAGCAAAACCTGTAAGGAGACGGTCTCCCTCGTGGTGTCCAAGGGTGTCATTTACCTGTTTTAGCCTGTTGAGGTCAAGGCTTATGATGGCATAGGTGCTGTGCTCAGAAGAAATCATCTGCATTACCTGCTCACACCGTGCTCTGTTTGAAAGACCTGTAAGTGCATCAGTATAAGCTAAATCCGCGATTTTACTTTGCATAGATGCAATATTTGAGCTAAACAAACTGTAATATAGGTAGCTGATCATGAGGCAAACCACAAATATCAGGGCGCCAAGGGTAAAACCTGTGAGCGAAGCATTGGTTTCACCACCTCCATGACCATATTTCAATAGGTTATATCTGACGATATCTATTACGGAAAACAACATGAAAGCTACAAGGCCAAATACAAATATGTTGTCTGCAGCAAAAACATTTTTTACACTATCGTTTCTATGGGCAGCATAGTCCCGGAATATCAGGACCACAGAAATAACAAATTCTATTCCGGATACAATGTGCAGAACGTGAGTAAAGTCAGAAAATCTGGCAATGTGAGCAAAATGAACAACTATTGATGTGAGGAAAAGGCCGATGTCAATTAAAAAGAGACTGGCAAATATCTTTTTGGCTTTTCCGTTATATACACTCATCAGATAGCCGACTATTACAGTTGGAATGTTATAAAGTGAAGCATATTCAAGAATTGTATTGTTGATACTGTTATCCAAAAGCAGGTCGAAAACCCTGTAATAGGACATGACATATATGCCCAGCATAATGGATATTAACCCGCTAAAGAGAATTCGAAGGTCATTACTGTGATAAATAAAAAGATATGGTGACAGGATTATAAGGATGATTCCCAAGGTGAACAAAAAGGCACCAACAGCGATAGGTATAAAGGATTTATGAAAGTCGAGAATCTGGATGTCATCTCTTTCGCCCATATATACGCTTGACAGCCCGGAAAAAGAGGCATTTCTTCCACCAATTAGCTGAATGGTGAGAGTTTTTCCTGCGTAATCATTGCCGAGACTGATATAGTGGTTCTTTTTAGGAACAGTATTTCTATCCAGATAATAGTCCATTCCAAAGTCATAGATCAGTTTTTCGTCCAGATAGACGTAGACAAGAGCATGAATAGAATAGAAAGAAAGACATGGATCATCAAAGCCCACATTATCAAGAGTTCTCGAAATAATAACTTTTTCGAACTCATTTATTACTCCAATGTCGGCTTCAGAAATATCATCGCAGTGGAAAAGCTGTCCTTTACAACTTACTGTCCAATCATCGTCTAAAGAGATGACCGAATCAGGAGGAGTTACTATCAAATCCATCATCTTAACCGAAAATATAGCGATAAGTAGCAGGATGATAACAGCAAAGGACAACAAGAAAATCTTAATCGCCTTTTGATATTTCATAATAAAATCCTCTTAATTACATATATTTAGTATACTTCCATTAGGAGAAATTGCCTAGCATATTATTCACAAGTAAAGGTGTTTAAGCTATTATTGAGATATGAAGATTAATTTACCAGATAATGCAAAAATAATATTAGATACGATCCACCAAGCTGGATATGAGGCTTATGTAGTTGGAGGATGCGTTCGCGATGCAGTCCTTGGCAGAATACCAGGAGATTGGGATATCACCACAAATGCACTGCCTCAAGATATCAAAAAGCTTTTTAGAAGAACCATTGATACAGGAATAGAACATGGAACAGTTACCGTCATGATGGGAAAAGAGGGATATGAGGTAACTACCTATAGAATTGATGGCAAGTACGAGGATAACAGACATCCAAGCGAGGTTACATTTACCAAAAATCTTACAGAAGATATGAAGAGGCGTGACTTTACTATCAACGCCATGGCCTATAGCGAAGAAGAGGGCCTGATAGACAGATTTGGAGGGATTGAAGATATCAAAAAGGGTCTGATCAGGTGCGTAGGAGAGCCAAGGGAGAGGTTTTCTGAGGATGCACTCAGGATCATGAGAGCGATAAGATTTTCAGCCCAGCTTGATTACTCAATAGAAGAAAAGACTAAAGAGGCAATAAAAGAGCTATCTCCAACTCTTGAGAAGATAAGCGCTGAGAGAATACAGGTAGAACTTGTGAAACTTCTTTTGTCAGATCATCCAGAAAAAATGAGAGATGCATATGAACTTGGCATAACAAAGGTCATATTGCCTGAGTTCGACGCATGTATGGAGACAGATCAGAACAATATCCATCATGCTTACTCCGTTGGTGAGCACATTATAAAAGCCATGGAGGAAATAAGGCCAGACAGAGTATTAAGACTCACTATGCTAATGCATGATATGGCAAAACCTGCTACAATTACAGTAGATGAAGAAGGAATAAGCCACTTCCACGGACATGATGTGGAAGGTGTGAAAATGGCCAAGGATATTTTCAGAAGGCTGAAATTTGACAGAGATACTATGGATAAGGTTTGCAATCTTATCCTGCACCACGATGAAAGATTTGAAGCTACCCCCAGAAACGTCAGAAGAGCCATGAACCGCGTAGGCGTAGATGCTTTTAATGACTGGCTGGAGGTCAGACACGCAGACACTCTTGCCCAGAGCGAGTTTGCAAGAGAAGATAAGCTAAGAGACATTGAAGATATAAGAGCTCTATATGAGGAAATTCTCAGGGAAAAAGAGTGTGTCACCCTAAAGGACCTTGCTGTAAATGGCAAAGACCTTATAGAACTTGGAGTAACGCCTGGAAAGACAATTGGAAATATACTAAGTAATATGCTTTTGGATGTTTTGGACAATCCAGAGCATAACACCAGGGAGTATTTGCTAGAGCCGGAGCGCCTAAGAGATTTTATGAGGGATCATTGAGGGGATAAAAGTGAAAAAGATATTGGCTCTTTTGTTAATTGGAGTAATGATCATGGCCTCGAATTCCGCAGTAGTATCAGAGGCTACAAGCGGTGGGAAGGTTAACGTTTCTCTTATTGGCAGGTATGATTCAGCTGATACTGCAGCCATTAGGTCAATTGATGTGGATAAAAAGGAAATACGACTTAGAAATCACTCCACAGGCAAGACCTACACTCTTAGCTATGACAACACCAGTATGATGTATGACATCTATGGAAGGGCACTTTCGCCTAGGCTTTTGGAAGTTGGACAGATTGTAGATGTTACCTTTTTAAAGAGTACCAAGCATATCACAACGCTGGATGTTTCCAGGAAGGCTTGGACTATTGCAACTACAAGAGATCATGACTTTGTCAGATATGATGGCACAGCAAGAGTAGATGGCAGCATTTATAAGATTGATCCAAGGACTCTTATCATAGCCGAAGATCAGCTGGCTCTTGCAGAGGATATCCTTGAAACAGACACAGTAACAGTTTGCGGTATAGACAATGATATTTATAGCGTTGTTGTTGAAAGCGGGCATGGCTATGTGAGTCTATCATCTGAAATGGTGGAAAACCAGAGCCTTGTCGGAGCCTGGATTGAGCTTGATAATGCAGTAATTCATAAGATTTCGCCTAACATGCTCCTAAGCGCGCCTGAAGGGGATTACACATTGCAAATCCTTGGAAATGGAGCCAATTACCAGACTGAAGTTAATATATCCCGTAATCAGGAAACAGTTGTCGATACAAGTGAGGTTAACATTTCAAGGCCCAAGGAAGGCCTGGTTACCTTTGAGATTGAGCCGGAAACAGCAGAAGTTTTTGTGGATGGTCAGAGAGTCCTGACAAAGGTTCCTCAGACTATTCAGTATGGTTATCATAATCTGAAGATCATAGCTGATGGCTATATTACCCAGACCAAGTACCTCAAAATAGGAACACCCAAGTCTGTTATCAGCTTATCTTTGGAAAAGGATTCTGCAGCAGTTGAAAGTAGTAGTGCGGCTTCAGCATCTACGCTTCCTCATAAGGAATCCTCTGATCTTAGCAACAAAGACGCAAGCAGGGATAAGAGCGCAAGCACAGCAACTACGGCTGAGCAAAAGAAAAAAGAAACAGTAAGCCAGAATTCATCTGATAATCCAGCGCAGAACAAAGTGATCGAGGGCTACAAGATATATGTGGATGAACCAAATGGAGCAGAGCTTTATTTTGATGGTAGTTATATAGGAATGATTCCATGTAGTATAGCCAAGATTTCCGGGAACCATGAAGTTATCCTGAAAAAAGATGGCTACGAGACAAAGAGCTACAGAATTCATATAGATACATCCAAGACAGATCTTGAATATAAGTTCCCGCCAATGGTCAAGATTAAGTCTGATGAAGATTCATCATCAAGTGCTACGACAGCTTCAAGTTCATCAGGTGATTCTTCTTCTGACGCTTCATCAGAGAAATCATCAGATTCATCAGGGGATGCTTCTTCAGAATCCAGTTCTGGCGGACAGGACTCCTCCAAGGATGCAAGTTCAGGAGAAAGCTCTGATGATAGCTCTTCTTCCTCATCATCTGATGGAGGAACACATTCAGGCAGTACAGAAATAAGCGATGCAGCAAGCACAGCCTCTGCATCTTCAGGAGATTAAAATGAGATTAGACAAGTATTTAAAAGTAACAAGACTTATAAAAAGACGCACAGTTGCCAACGAAGCCTGTGATGCAGGGAGAGTACAGATAAATGGCCGACCAGCCAAGGCTTCTGCAGAGGTGAAGGTTGGAGACAAGATTACGATTGGATTTGGTAACAAAGACGTAAATGTAGAAGTATTAGATGTGCAGGAAACCATCCATAAAGAGGACGTAAGTCAGCTTTATCGTTATATTTGACACGAAATAAAAAACTGTATTATTATAAATTTAGGAAAATTTCAATATTTTTTGTATGAGGGAAAGTATTATGGCAAGGCGAGCACGCTACAAAAGGCGTCGCTTCCAAAATACGGCAGGTATGATCTGGGCTAGTATTGTAGTGCTGATCTTAGTCACGGTTGTATCAATATCGAGTGTTTCGCTAGTTAAAAAAGCCAATGAATATCAGGCTAGAGAGGAGGCACTCGTTGCACAGATCGAAGAAGAAAATAAGAGAAGTGCAGAGATTGCCGAATTTGAGAAGTATACGCATACGCGTAAGTACATAGAGGATACAGCCAGAGATAAGCTGGGACTAGTATATCCCGGGGAGATTGTCTTTAGAAATGAAGACAACTGATCATGAACTGAGGCGCAGGCATCAATACGAGGAAACGTATGAAGTCTGCGCTTTGCTTTTTTCCTTAGGTTTATTATGAATAATTTTGAAAATAAAGTTTATGAGTTTATTAAAGTTAATAATATGATCAATCCCGGAAGCACTGTGCTTGCGGGTTTTTCGGGTGGTGGCGATTCAACTGCCATGCTTCTTGTGCTGTGCGCCCTAAAAAAGGTTCTTAACATTAAGATAGTTGCGGTGCATGTAAATCATGGTATCAGGAAAGAGGCAACTGAGGACGAGGCTTTTGTAAGGGCCTTCTGCACTGAACATGATATAGAGTGTGATTTTTATAATAAAGATATTCCTGCCTTATCCAAAAAGTGGAAGATGACTGAGGAGGAGGCTGGAAGACGCGCCCGCTACGAGGCATTTGAGGAAACAGCTAAAAGAAAAGGTGCAGACTGTATAGCTGTTGCCCATCACCAAAATGATGTGGCTGAGACACTTCTTATGAACCTTCTAAGAGGAAGCGGACTTCATGGAGCAGGCGCTATAAGACCGGTAAGAGGAAACATAATAAGGCCTTTTTTATGCGTCACACGAGATGAAATTGAGAAATATTTAAAAGCAAAGAGACAGCTCTTTTGCCATGATAAAACCAATGATGAGAATATCCATACCAGAAACATAGTGAGAAATATTCTCATCCCAAAAATGGAAAAAGATGTAAATAGTAGTGCTGTAGCGCATTTGTGCAGAGCTGCTATTGAGTTTGCCAAGGCAGATGATTATATCCAGAATAGGACTGATGATGCTTTTAAGCAGATAGTCAAGGGGAATAAGAGTAAGCTTTTGATAGACCTGAAGTCCTTTAGGGGCTGTGATGAGGCTATTAAGGCTAACATTATATTAAGAAGTCTTGAGAAACTCACGCCTCACAGAAAAGACATCACGTCAGCCCATGTTGACTCTATACTTGCTCTATCTTGTGATTCATTCGGAAGCGCCTCTGTGGACCTGCCATATGGGCTTATAGCAAATAGAAGCTATGATGAACTTACCATAGGCAAAAAGGACACAAAAAATTCACCTGATAGTGCAAAAGAGGTAGAAATACCACGGACTTTGGATGTGGGCGATAAAATATCGTTTGAAATTCCAAATTTAGGTGTGGCACATATAAGTATATTGCAATATAATGGTGGGAAACTGTTTCCGTCGTCAGCGTATACTAAATGGTTCGATTATGATAGAATACAAGGAGCTGTTTTTAGATGCCGCAGACCAGATGATTACATCCTTCTAGAGCAGGAAGATGGCCTTCACAAGAAGAAAATAAGCAAGCTTATGACTGATGAGAAGGTACCAAAATCTAAACGGGATGAGATTTATCTCTTGACGGATGGTAGTAGCGTTTTATGGGTTCCGGGAGTGCGAATGAGTGGAGCCTATAAGATCAGCGATACAACAGGCAGGATATTAGCTATAAATATTGAATAATGGAGGTTTTTAATAATGGCTGAATCAGTTCGTGTCCTTCTTACAGAAGAGGAAGTGGATAAGAGAATCCAGGAATTGGGAGATATGATTAGCAGGGATTATCAGGGCAAGTCAATTCACCTGGTATGCGTCTTAAAGGGCGGTGTTTTCTTTATGTGTGAGCTTGCTAAGCGTATTACTGTTCCTGTAACTATGGACTTTATGTCTGCTTCCAGTTATGGAAGTGCTACAAAATCAAGTGGAGTAGTTAAGATTGTCAAGGATCTTGATGAACCACTCAAGGACAGAGATGTTCTTATTGTTGAGGATATCGTTGATTCAGGCAGAACTCTTTCATATCTTATAAAGATGCTCGGAGACAGAGGACCATCCAGCATCAAGCTTTGTACACTACTTGATAAGCCAGAGAGAAGAGTTACAGATGTCAAGGTTGATTACACAGGATTTGAAATTCCTGATGAGTTCGTAGTAGGCTATGGTCTTGACTACGACCAGAGATATCGTAATCTTCCTTACATTGGCGTAGTAGAGTTCAACTAATTATCCTTGAAGGGGGTAAGGGGAATTTGAATAAATCCAGAAGTTTTAATTCGCTGTTCATAATCATTCTGATAATGCTTGCTTTTGTAGTTGTTATGGAATACGGCAGCGGACTACTAAATAATAGTAATGATGTGTACAACGTGACAACACTTACAAGAGATATAGAAGCTGGTCAGGTTGGAAAAGTTGTCATTATGCCAAATGCAGAGACTCCCACTGGATCTGTAAGAGTATTGTTTACTGACGGAAGTGACGAGGTTCTTTTTTACTCAACAGACGTCACAAAGGTAGAAGCTCTTTTGACTGGAACAGATGTGATCTTGGAGGTCAAGGACATACCTTCTGAGAATATACTGATAAACGGTATTATTCCAATAGTAGTTGGTCTTGTTATCATGGTATTTTTCTTTACTATGATGACTGGAATGCAGGCTGGAGGCGGAACAAATGCCAAGATGATGAACTTTGGCAAGTCAAGAGCCAAGATGTCCACCAGCGAAGAGAATAAGACCAAGCTCGATGATGTAGCCGGACTTAAAGAAGAGAAGGAGCAGCTTGCAGAGATCATTGAATTTCTAAAGGATCCTGCCAAGTTCACCAAGGTTGGAGCAAGAATACCTAAGGGCGTTCTTCTTGAAGGTGCTCCTGGTACAGGTAAGACGCTTCTTGCCAAGGCTATAGCTGGTGAAGCGGGAGTTCCATTCTTTACAATATCAGGTTCAGACTTTGTTGAGATGTTTGTTGGTGTAGGTGCATCAAGAGTTAGAGATCTTTTTGCAGATGCAAAAAAGAACGCACCATGTATCGTCTTTATCGATGAGATAGATGCCGTTGCCAGAAGACGTGGAACCGGTATGGGCGGCGGACATGATGAGAGAGAGCAGACTCTTAACCAGATGCTGGTTGAGATGGATGGATTTGGAACCAACGAGGGAATCATTGTTATGGCGGCTACAAACCGTGTAGATATCCTTGATCCAGCCATCATGAGACCAGGACGTTTTGATAGAAAGATCACTGTTTCAAGACCTGATGTAGGTGGAAGAGAGGAAATCCTCAAGGTACATGCCCGCAATAAGCCACTTTCCGATGATGTTGATCTTAAGAAGGTAGCACAGACTACAGCTGGATTTACTGGAGCTGATCTTGAGAATCTCCTAAACGAATCTGCTATTAATGCAGCCATGGGTAACAGAGGAGTTATCAAGCAGGAGGATATAGAACGAGCATTTATCCAGGTTGGAATCGGTACTGAGAAGCATAGCCGTATCATTTCCGACAAGGAAAAGAAAATCACTGCTTATCATGAGACTGGTCATGCAATCTTGTTCCATGTTCTTCCAGAAGTTGGACCAGTACATACAATATCTATCATTCCTACAGGACTGGGGGCAGCTGGTTATACAATGCCACTTCCTGAAAAGGATGAAATGTTTATTACCAAAAAGAGAATGCTTGAGGATATCATGGTTTCTCTTGGCGGAAGAATTGCAGAAGAGATCATTTTCGGCGACATTACTACTGGCGCTTCAAGTGATATCAAAAAGGCAACTACTGAGGCCAGAAACATGGTTACCAAATATGGCATGTCGGGGAATATAGGCGTCATAAATTATGATGAGAATGAGGAAGATGTATTTATCGGATACGACATTTCTCATTCCAAAAAGCACAGTGAGTTCATGGCGGGGGAAATCGATAAAGAAGTTAAGATGATCATCGATAAATGCTATGCTAAAGCTAAGGAAATAATACTTCAGTACGAAGATATACTCCATAGCAGTGCGAATCTGCTGATTGAGAAAGAAAAGATTGGCAGAGAAGAATTTGAAGCTCTCTTTGAGGGGAGAGAAATCATTACTGACGTGGATGTAGAAATATAATTTAGTAATAATGCACAAAAACATACAGCTGTTTTTGACAAATTTGTGAAGTATTAGTCTTTACGCGGGTATGGGTGGATGTTAGTATAATATGCGTAACCCCCCAATACATTATATAGTTTTTTGCTATACCCCATAAGAAAGAAATACCTTCTCTAAAAAGACAGCGTCGTAGCTGTCTTTTTTGCATGTATAGGAAAGAGTATGAACACAAAAGCTTTATTTCATGATATGACCCTGGATTATTTAAGACCAGCGGAACCAGATAAGAATAGAAAGACACAGGTAAGACTTAGAACTGCCGCAGGGGATAAGGTAGAACCTACACTTGTTTGGGGTAATGAGAGACGCAAGATGCGCCTTAGTGAAACTGATGGTGAGTTTGCTTATTATGATGTGGAAGTGAAGACAGGAAGTGAACCTGTGATGTACTACTTCGAGATAAGTGCTGATGATGGCAATGCTTTGATATACGATAAGAGAGGCTGCAGCAGGAATATCCTTGATAGCATGAAGTTTAAGATATTTCCAGGCTTTTCTACACCATCATGGGCCAAGGGTGCTGTTATGTATCAGATCTTCGTTGACAGATTCTGCAATGGAGATAAGTCCAATGATGTACTGACTGGAGAATATGTTTATAACGGACACAAGAGCATTCATGTTGATGAATGGAGCCAGTATCCAGATTCAAAATGGGATTTTGGAGAGTTTTACGGCGGAGACCTTAAGGGTGTAATGGACAAGCTTGATTACCTTAAAGACCTTGGAATAGACGTGATCTATTTTAATCCACTGTTTGTTTCTCCATCTTCTCACAAGTATGATACTCAGGACTACGATCATATTGATCCACATTTTGGAGTGATATTGGATGATGAGGGTGAGCTTAATGACGGTTCACAGGATAACTCAAAGTCCACAAGATATATTAGCAGAGTTACCAGTAAAAAGAACCTGGAAGCCAGTGATGCCCTTTTTGCGCAGCTTGTAGAAGAGGCTCACAAGAGAGGCATAAGAGTAATTCTGGACGGAGTATTTAACCACTGTGGTTCCTTTAACAAGTGGCTGGACAAAGAGCGTATATACGAAAAATCCAGCGATTATAAGAAAGGCGCCTATGTGGCTGGCGACAGTCCTTATCATGACTTCTTCTCTTTTAACGGAGGAAACTGGCCATACAATGGAAATTATGATGGCTGGTGGGGCTATGATACCCTTCCTAAACTCAATTATGAAGGCTCTAAGGAGCTTGAAGATTATATAATAAGAATCGGACGCAAATGGGTTTCTCCTCCATACAATGCTGATGGCTGGAGACTTGATGTGGCGGCAGATCTTGGCCACTCCAGGGAGTACAATCACAAGTTCTGGAAGAAATTTAGAGCAGAGGTCAAGAAGGCCAATCCAGAGGCTATAATTTTGGCTGAGCACTATGGACCAGCAGGCGAGTGGATGCAGGGAGATGAATGGGATACTGTAATGAACTACGATGCCTTCATGGAGCCACTTACCTGGTTCCTGACTGGAATGGAGAAACATTCAGACGAATTCCAGCCTGCAAGAGTAGGTAACGCAAGAGAGTTCTTTGACACTATGAACTACTGTGGAGGCGAGAATTTCAGCATGCCTTCCCTTTACACTGCTATGAATGAATTGTCTAACCATGATCATTCAAGATTTCTTACAAGAACATCTCAGAAGGTGGGAAGAGTATCAGATCTTATGCCTTCTTCTGCAGAGACAGGAATCAATAAAGGCGTTATGAGAGAGGCAGTTATTGTTCAAATGACATGGCCTGGTGCTCCTACAATATATTACGGGGATGAAGCAGGATTATGTGGATTTACAGATCCAGATAACAGAAGGACATACCCATGGGGCCATGAGGATAAAGAAATGATAGCCTTCCACAAGGATATGATCGCTATCCACAAGGAATGCCCTGAGCTTATTTCCGGATCTATCAGAGAACTTCTGGCAGATAACAATTTTATCGCCTATGGAAGATTTAATAGAACAGCTGCTGTCATTGTAGCCATTAATAACAATGATTTTGAGGTCACTAAAGAGATAGAGGTATGGCAGACAGGAATTCCAAGGGATGCCAATCTCAGCACTCTCTTATCCTCAGGTTACACAGGCTATATCAAAGACGGATCAACTGTAAGAGTCAAGGATGGAGTTCTTACGCTCACACTTTCAAGAAGATCAGGCATAGTACTTAGATACAACAGCTTTGCTCCTGTATCGGACGATGAATTCTGGGCAGACAACTTCTTTGATTTTGGTTGATTGTGAAATGATTAACTTTATTTTTTCAGACAACGAGTATATAATGTACTTATCTATAAATTCAACGGAATAAGGGAGAAGAACAATGTTAGTATCCGCAAAAGACATGCTTGTAAAAGCAAAAGAAGGCCACTATGCAGTTGGTCAGTTCAACATCAATAACCTGGAATGGACAAAGTCAATCCTTCTCACAGCAGAAGAGCTTAAGTCCCCAGTTATCCTTGGTGTATCTGAGGGTGCTGGTAAATATATGACAGGTTTTGGTACTGTTGCAGCAATGGTAAAGGCTATGGACGAGAGCCTTGGAATCACAGTTCCTGTAGCACTTCATCTTGATCATGGTACATATGACGGATGTTACAAGTGCATCAAGGCTGGATTCACATCTATCATGTTCGATGGTTCACATTATGACATCGAAGAGAACGTTGCTAAGACATCAGAGCTCGTTAACGTTTCTCACCAGCTTGGTATTTCTATCGAGGCTGAGGTTGGTTCAATCGGCGGCGAGGAAGACGGCGTTGTAGGAATGGGCGAGTGTGCTGATCCAGAAGAGTGTAAGAGAATCGCTGATCTCGGCGTAGATATGCTTGCAGCTGGTATCGGTAACATCCATGGTAAGTATCCAGAGGGATGGCCAGGACTTAGATTTGATGTCCTTGATGCTATCCAGCAGAAGACAGGAGCTATGCCTCTCGTACTTCACGGCGGCACAGGAATTCCTGCAGATATGATCAAGAAAGCTATTTCTCTTGGTGTATCCAAGATCAACGTTAATACTGAGTGCCAGCTTTCATTCGCAGAAGCTACACGTAAGTATGTTGAGGCTGGTAAGGACCTTGAGGGTAAGGGATTTGATCCTCGTAAGCTTCTTGCTCCAGGCGCTGAAGCTATCAAGGCTACAGTTAAGGAGAAGATGGAACTCTTCGGATCAGTTGGAAAGGCTTGATTCGATCAGAACTAGATCAAATTGGGGCGAGGCCGAATGGCTTCGCCCTTTAATTTTTAGGGGGCGTATCGCATGAACAACGAATTAACACGTAAAGATATTGAGGATATGGAGGCAGAGATCGAGCACCGCAAGATCGTTGTGAGAAAAGAGCTTTTAGAGCATGTCAAGGAAGCAAGAGCACAGGGAGATTTGTCTGAGAACTTTGAATATTACGCAGCTAAAAAGGCCAAGAATCAGAATGAAAGCCGTATCCGCTTTTTAGAGAGAATGATAAAGACCGCCAAGGTTATTGATGACAACACTACAGAAGATCAGGTCGGAATGAATAAGACAGTCACTGTACATGTTGAGGAAGATGATGTTGATGAAACCTACAAGATTGTTACAACAATGCGTCAGAATTCCCTAAAAGGTCTTATTAGTATAGAATCACCACTTGGAAAACAATTACTTGGACATAAAGTAGGAGACCGTGTTACTATAAAAGTAAGCGATAATTATAGTTATAAAATAACGATAACTAAAATTGAAAACACAGGTCTTACAGAGGACGATAAGATCAGAGATTTCTGATGTTTTCTTTGTTTCTGGAGGTGTATATGCGAGTATTTCAGGACTTTAACCCGGAAGAAGTTGAGCAGGGCGCTTATATCTTTAGCGGCAGAAGATTTCTTGTAACTGCAGGAGACGGAACAAAGGTCAACACTACAGCAACCTCAAACGGTGGAGTTGGCCAGATGTGGGGGAAACGCGTCACTTTTATTTGCGTCAGGAAAGACAGATACACCAAGGAACTCATTGATGCTTCCGGCGAATACTCGCTTAGCTTTTTAGATAATGAGCAATATAGAGGTGCTATGAAGTACCTCGTGGCCGTTTCAGGCAGGGATGAGGACAAAATAAAGGGTGCAAGACTCAATGTGGGATATTATCAGGGGGTTCCACTTATTGAGGAAGCCAGCAATGTTATTATATGTAGAGTGCTCTATAGGAAAGAGATTGGTGTGGATGGATTTGTAAAGAGCATTCTGCCAGAGGTAGAGGAAAAAGAAATAGCGGATTATGTAATTTACGTTGGGGAAATCAAGAAGGTATTGATAAGATAACTAGTTAAAAATGTGCTTATTGAGGGGCATATGATAGCAAAAAAAGTTAGAAATATCTTTTCTGTTTTGACCAGCATTAGCGTGCTTTTAGTTGGTGTACTATCAGGATGTGGAGATCCTTATGTACGCTTTGAGGAAGGTGCGCACATTTTAGAAGACTATGAGAACAGTATATCTGAGGAACTCAAATTCTTTGACCCAGATAAAACTGTGCAGATATCAGGATGGCTCGATGAGTCCTGTGTCAAAAATCTAATGGCTTTTCTAGCCGAAGAATACCCGGATTATACATTTGAATACAAATATATATCTAAAAACAGCTACGAACCAATAATAGATGCTGAACTGGCTTCAAAGACTGCCACAAGCATTGTCATGATGACACCTATCATGGCTAAAAAACATGCAAAGAACAGGTATATAGAAGATCTGTCCGAGTATTGTCAGGATTTTAAGGACGAAGGTCGCAATGCCTTTATGTATGGAAATGAAGTCTACGCAGTTCCCTGTACAAGTGATTTTCAGTGTATTTTTTACAATAAAGAAATACTAGCTCAAAGTGGGCAAAAGCTTCCGGTTTCCTTTAAAAGCTTTGTGGAACTGTGCGACTTTATGAACTATGAAATGGGAATAAAGCCTATGTCGGCAGGGTTAAAGGACACAGAAAAAGTTGCTGATACAGCGCTGGCTCTCCTTGCATCAGGTTATTTTGCGTCAAATGAAGGCAAGAAATTTGGAGGACGTCTGGCTTATGGCAGAGCGTCATTTTATGAAGAAGTAAGACCTTATATGTCAAAGTGGCAGGAACTATGCATACATAATGTTTATACAAGACAGATGTGCATTATGGATGAAGCTGCAGCAATAGAGGAATTTGCAGCTGGAGAAAGCTTCATGTACATGGGCGGATTATATGACTACAACAGGATAGTCGAAGCAAATCCAAATATAAAGTTGGGAACTATGGCTGTTTATAGCGATTTTGTGGGAAGGGCAGCTCTTATTGGGGGATGTAATTGCGGATTTGCAGTAAACAGCTATGCGCCTAATAAGGAAATTGCCAAGGCGGTAGTTGAATCTATTTCTACAGAAAAAGGTCAGAGAGCCTTGTGGCAGGATAGGCAAGGAAGCCAGACATATCTAAAAGGGGTTATATTTGATAATCCGGATGAATTTGATACCATTAGGCCTTTGGAAGATGCAGGGAGAATGATAATGCCATGGTATAGCTGGGGAGATCACAGCAGTGAAATATACGAAACTTTTGGGGAGGAACTTCAGAAAGTAGTGATGGGAGATAAGAGTCTTGATACAGCCTTTAAGTCAATTGATGAAAGGGTTGGCAGTATTCTCAAAGAAAACTAAGAGGTCATTTATGAGTGCAAAAAAGCAAAGTCGATGGAGCTTTAGTATAAAGACGCAGTTTAGAGCAATCATAGCTGTGCTTATTGTGGTGCCTATTGTGATACTGGGCATTTATATGTATGTAGTAGCTACAAATAACCTTATCCAGCAGACTCAGATAGCCATGCAGGGAGATACAGAAGTTATCTCTAATGGTCTGGAGAGTAATTGTAAAAGAAAAAATGACGTCATTAACTTTTTTACTTATGAGGAACAATTTAGAGAAAAGCTTGAGCACGCCAGTAGTAATCCCTATGCCCTATCTGATGAGCTCAATAATAATATCGAACCTCTTATCTGGTACTATCTTAGTAGCGATAGTAGTATCGAGTCTATAAATGTGTATTCAGAGCTTATTCCCACAGATCATCTTGGAGATTTTTTAAAAAAGCCTGCATCAGAGTATGAGGAAAAATGGTATGACCTTTGCAGAAATGACTATAGCATAATGTGGGTAACTGATGGCGCGGGCGGTATTTATGTTATAAAAGCGCTGGTGGATACAGCTACTTCTTCAAAACTTGTTGGAATGGTTGTTTTAAAGATAAGCAATAATGATTTCTTTTCCCTTATAAATCATGCAAGCTATCTTGATAATGGCATTCTTATCATAGACGAAAACAGAAATATCATAATACATAAGGCTATAGACGATAAAAAGCTTGATACAGAAATATGTCAGGTTGCCATGGGATATGGACTTGATTTCATGGATAACCAGTTCATAAATACAAAAGACTATTTTATGGCTTCATCAGGAAAGCTTACAAATGGATGGAAGCTCTTTTACTATGTGGATAGAAATGAAATCACATCAGATGTAGTATCAATTCTAATGTCAGACGTTGTGATAGCAGCGATATTGTTTATGCTGTCATTTGTTGTTGCGTCAATTTATTCTGAAAAGCTAAGTCACAGGATAAAGAATTTAAATGAAATAGCTGGTCAGATCAGAAAAGGCAATTTTACAGTGACGGACAAGGACGGAACTCCTGATGAGATTGGTAAGCTTTCTACTGCGATGGTAGGAATGGCAGGCCAGCTAAGAGAGATGGTTGAGGAAATCAACAGACGTAACGAAGAAGACCTTCAGATGAAGGAAAATGATATTCACTATAGAGAATGGTTGTTTGATTTTGTGGTTGAAAAAAATAATGATATCCTTGCGATCATTGATGAAGACAGCATGAAACCAAGTTTTGTAACAGCAAATGTGGAGGATGTTCTTGGTATACCATTAACTGAAATCCAGCATGATATAAGGAATATAGAGAAGGCACACCTTATAGAAGAGGACAAATACGATACATTTGAAAGCATCATAGAAAATTGCCGTAATAAAGGTGAAGAAATAATACTGGATGAGATTGCGTTTAAAAATGAAAAAACTGGTGACCGCCTGTATTACAGAGGAATCATTGTATGCACAATAGATGATGGTGGAAAGAGAATTGCTCTGGCCCTCTATGACAGAACCCAGGAGTTTAAGCGAAATCACCAGCTTCAGGAAGCACTTAGCGCAGCGGAGACTGCTAATAAGGCCAAGACAAGCTTTTTGGCTAACATGTCCCATGATTTCAGGACACCTATGAATGCTATTACAGGCTTTAACCTCCTTATTGACAAGCATTCAGATGATCCTGATAAGGTAAAAGAATATACCCACAAGATCAGCCTTGCTTCACAGAATCTTTTGTCACTTCTAAATGATGTTCTTGATATGAGTAAGATTGAAAGCGGTAAGACCACTCTTGATATTGCAGAGCTTCCGCTAGGACTGTTGCTGGAGGAGATAAATTCTGTAATAAGTTTCCAGGCAAAGGCCAAGAATCAGGAGTACGTGGTAACTGTAGGAGCCATGCAGCATGAGATATTCATGGGAGATAAGAAGAGGATAAATGAGATCCTAATGAATATCCTTGGAAATGCTATAAAGTACACGCAGGAAGGCGGAAAGATTGAATTTAATATAAGTGAGTCTGCTTCTTCTTCAGAAGGATTCCAGAATGTGACCTTTGTAGTAAAAGATAATGGAATGGGAATGAAGGCAGAATACAAGGACAAGATATTTGATGCATTCTCAAGAGAAGAAAAGGGCGCAACCAAGACTATTCAAGGAACTGGGCTAGGAATGGCTATCACAAAGAGCCTTGTAGAACTTATGGGCGGAACTATCAGAGTTGAATCTGAGGAGGGAAAGGGAAGTACCTTCACAGTAAACTTAAGGCTCAAGGCTGTGGAAAGTAAGGATGTGGATTTCTGGAGCGCTCATGGAATTCACTCTATGCTTGTTATTAACAGTGATATGGAAGAGGATGCTAAGCATAAAAAAGCCTATGAGAAGGAAGCTTTTTCTGCAGATTGTGCATATTCGGGCTTTGATGCTCTAAAGATGATAGACGGTAAGGCAGCGGAGAATAAGAATTATGATCTTATTCTTGTTGATGAGACAATAGAAGATATAGATATTGTTGAGCTAATAAAGAATATACGTGGAAAAGACAAACGAAATAACAGTCTTATCATTGCAGTTGTGGATAACTATGAGAAGCTGGCGGATAAAATTAGAGAAGCTGGCTGCAACGAGGTACTTCAAAAGCCAGTATTTAAAGTCAATGTGAGACAGGCTATAGAAGATATCACAAAGCTCAATGAAGTCAAAGAGGAAGTAAAGAATCCTCTTGAGGGAATGAAATTCCTGGCAGCAGAAGATAATGATATTAATGCGGACATCCTGACAGAGCTTATGGATATGTGTGGAGCCAAGGTCACTAGAGGATGTAATGGTCAGGAAGTTGTGGACATGTTCAAGGCAGCCAATGAGGGAGACTACGACATGATCCTAATGGATATCCAGATGCCTGTAATGAATGGCTATGAAGCGGCAGCAGCTATCAGGGCCCTTGGTACAGACTGGTCACAGAGAATTCCTATTATAGCCATGACAGCCAATGCATATGCAGATGATGTACAGCTAGCTTTTGATGCCGGAATGAATGCACATGTAACAAAGCCTATAGACATAAAGGTTGTGGAAAAAACAATTCTTGAATTTAAGAATAAGTAAGGTTTTATTTAAGCCATAAATGTGAGAAAATATTGATAATGTTGAAAAAATAAATTGGCGGAGGTGGAATTGTGAAGGGCGTAAAAAAGATTACGGACGGAATATTCTGGATTGGTGGAAGCGACAAGAGACTTGAGCGCTTTGAAAATATTTTTCCTATACCAGAGGGAGTATCATACAACAGCTATTTTATTGATGATGAAAAGACAGCTGTTTTTGACACTGCAGATATTACAGTGTCAGATCAGTATCTTGAAAATTTAAAGGACAGTCTTGATGGAAGAAAGCTGGACTATCTGGTGGTTCTTCATATGGAACCTGATCACTGCTCACTTATAAGCCTTGTGGCAGGTCTTTTCCCAGAGGTAACAATCGTTGGTAATGCCAAGACATTTACCTTTATGGAGCAGTTCTTCCCTGAATCAGCTTCTTATAACAAACTAGAAGTAAAAGAGGGAGATACGCTTTCTACTGGTAAACATACCTTCCAGTTTGTAAACGCACCTATGGTGCATTGGCCAGAGGTTATGTTTGCTTATGATACAGCTAGCAAGGCTCTTCTAAGCGCCGATGCTTTTGGAACCTTTGGCGCACTTGATGGCGGAATCTTTAGCGATGAGTATGATTTTGAAAAAGATTTTCTGGATTCAGCAAGAAGATATTATGCAAATATTGTTGGAAAATATGGTATGCAGGTTCAGGCTGTGCTAAAGAAGGCAGCAGGGCTTGATATTCAGATGATCCTGCCTCTTCACGGACCTGTATGGAGAAAGGATATTGCCTGGTTTATCGATAAGTACCAGAAGTGGAGCACCTACGAGCCAGAGACTGACGATATTGCAGTTATATACGGAAGTTTATATGGACACACTGCAAGTGCTGCACAGGCCCTTGCTTCATGCATCAGGGAAAAGACAAATGCTGATATTAAGGTATTTGATGTTTCAGGAACAGATGTATCATACCTTATTGGCGAAGTATGGCGCTGCAAAAAGCTTGTACTGATGTGCCCTACTTATAACAACGGAATTTATCCACCAATGGAGAGCTTTTTATCAGATATGAATGCTCTTGGAGTGCAGAACAGAGTATTTGCACTGGCTCAGAACGGCACATGGGCTCCGGTTACAGTTAAACTCATGACTGAGAAGATTTCTACACTTAAAAACGTGACAATTGTAGATGAGAGTCTTACAATAAAAAGTGCACTTCATAAAAATGATCAGGAGAGCCTTGAACACTTTGCAGATGCAATCATCGGGGCTTGATAACAAATTTATTTTTGGAGGTAGAGTGTGAAAAAGAGTATAAGTATGTTTAAGAAGGTAGTCGCTGTAGTCACTATGGCGGCAGCGATTGCTTGCGGCATAAAGGGAGCTCATGTCGTTTCCGGCGGCGCAGGACTTGTTTCAGAGGCAGCAGGAAGACCTGTTAGCATCACATCCTGCGTGATCCAGGGCGGAAATGTTGTGGTTAACGTATCCTGTTCAAACGTTCCTGCTTCAGATGATGGCAAATTCTATTTGTATTCAGATGAAGTGTATCAGGATGGAACTGTTGGCAAAATCGTGGCTTCTGCAGACAGGGGGAATAATGCCACTTTTTCTTTTCCTCTTGGATATAATTCAGGGGAGTCAAATCTGTCTAAAAAGTTCCTGGTTGCTGTAAAGAGCGGCGGATCAATGATCCAGGTAAGTGATGAACACTACATCACAAACCCTGAGGGAAACGCCTACAAGACAGTTGCCAGAAATGATCATGGCATCAAGGGTATTCTTCCAAACGATGCAAACGCAGCAACATTCAAGGATCTTGGTATTGCGCAGATGGTTTACAACCTCTACATGGGGGATATTGTCTGCCAGGCAACAGATCCAGGAGCAATCTTGTTTAATTACAATGGTGTTGACTATTATTTCAGCAGTGCAGGACTTGCTCAGTATGATGCATTTGTAGGCTTCTGCCGTAGCAACAATTTCCAGCTTACACTTACAATCTTAAATAATAAGACGGCAGCAGGTGCAGACCTTATACATCCTCTTTCAAGGGATTCACATGTATGCCCAGGCTATGCGATGAACACCAAGGAAGATGGCGGAACTCAGCATCTTAAGGCAATTGCAGCTTTTTTGGCTAACAGATATTCAGGTGGTGCTTATGGTACAGTAGATAACTGGGTTATTGGTAATGAGGTTAATGCCAGAACAGAGTGGTACTACATGAACTCAACAAATCTTGAGCTCAATGTCAGCGAGTATGTTAAGGCATTTAGGATTTTCTACAACGAGATCAAGGCAGTTAATGCTAATGCCAGAATATACAACTCAATTGATCAGGAATGGCAGAGAAAATCAAATCCGGGATGTTCACTTTCCAAGGACTTCCTTGATAGATTCAACTACTATATGGTAAGAGAAGGAAATATCGACTGGTCAGTTTCTATTCATCCATACAATGCACCTTTGTTTGACCCATATGCTTGGAAGCAGCAGGCTCAGTACGTTAGCAATAATGTATCAAGTAAGTACATCACAATGGAGAACATTTATGTATTTACTGACTACATAAGCCAGCCAGCGTTCTTAAATCCTGCAGGACAGGTCCGCAACGTTGCTCTTACAGAGATTGGCTATACTTCTGAATTTGGTGAGGACGCTCAGGCCGCTTCTATCGTATATGCATATACAATGGCTGCCAATAATCCTTATATCAAGAGCTTTATCCTCTTTAGGGAAACTGATAATGCTCACGAAATGGAGAGCCATATTGCACAGGGGCTTAAAAACCTTGACGGAACGCCCAAGATGGCTTATAACTACTACAAGGCTATGGGAACTGCACAGCAGGAGACTTACAAGGCTCAGGCTTCAGCTATAATCGGGGCTGACGTTAATTCAATGGTTGCAAATAGAACGTTCCTTACCAGAAACGGCTGGTTTTTAAATGACTAACAAAGATTTAGATAAAGAATTAGAGACACTTAATAAGATTACTAACATGCAGAAAAACCTTCTTGGCAGCGTTTACGATGATTTTTTCAAAGCAGCATCAGAAGTTAATGCTGACAGCATTGATGGATCTGTATTTGACAAGGAATTCGAGCTGAATGCTCCAGAGAAAGAGAAAGAAAAGACACCTGAGAAGATCGAACAGGAGAAAGCAATAGGAGATGCGGCTGATTCCCTTGGAGATGCAATTAAGAACGCTAACAGCGCTCTTGATGAAGCCAAGAATCTTCTTAAGTCTGATCCGGAGATTGCCGGCATAAAGCCCAGGCAGGAAGAAGAGCCCAAGGAGCAGGAGCCAGAGGAAGACCCAATGGAAACTCTGGATAAGCTCATAGGACTTGACAAGATCAAGGATGATGTAAAAGAACTAACGGCATTCGTTAAGGTCCAGAAGGCTAGACAGGACCAGGGCCTTAAGTCAGTTCCAGTATCATTACACCTTGTGTTTACTGGTAATCCTGGTACAGGTAAGACCACAGTTGCTAGAATTATAGCCAAGATTTACAAGCAGATCGGAGTTCTTTCAAAGGGTCAGCTTGTAGAGGTAGACAGATCAGGACTTGTAGCTGGTTACGTAGGACAGACAGCAATCAAGACTCAGGAGCAGATTAAAAAGGCAAAGGGTGGAGTTCTTTTTATTGATGAGGCATATGCTCTTTCACAGAAGGACGACGCTTTCGGCCAGGAAGCAATTGATACTATCCTAAAGGCTATGGAAGACAACAGAGATGACTTTGTTGTGATCGTTGCGGGATACACAGAACCTATGAAGAAGTTCATAGAGTCTAACCCAGGATTAAAGTCCAGATTCAACAAATATATAGACTTCTCAGACTATAGCATCGATGAGCTTGAACAGATATTCTACATGAACTGCGACAAGTATGATTACAAGGTCGATGAGGATGTTAAGCATCAGATCAGAGCTCTTATTTCAGCCAAGAAGATGGAGAACATCGAGAACTTCGCCAATGCCAGAGAAATTCGTAATCTCTTTGAAGAGATCATTACTAATCAGGCCCGCAGGATTTCTGGAATGGAGAACCCTACTGGAGATGATATGATGACAATTCTGAGGGAAGATCTGGAGGATTTGTCTGTAATATCTAAGGACAAGGGTGAGCAGACAGGTGAAGCTGTACAGGATAAGATGGAGGCAGATGCTGAGATTGAGGCTGAGGAAACTACTGATTCCTCCGATAGTATTTGACAATCCTGCGATAAAATAATACAATTTTCAGTGCTGATGCATGTTCAAATGCATCAGCATCTTTATCGAGGCGTGGCTCAGTTTGGTAGAGCGCGGCGTTCGGGACGTTGCGCGATTTTCATCTTTTTCAACTGAATAGTTTTTTCATCGGGGTGTGGCTCAGCTTGGTGGAGCGCGGCGTTCGGGACGCCGAGGTCGCAGGTTCGAATCCTGTCACTCCGATTTTTTTATGCCCAATTCTACTTTTTTTCTACCCATTTGCTTTTATTCTGAAGTTTATCCCCAAAAACATGGAAAATGCAGAAATCAGGCAATCGTCGATATTTTCCAATACATGCATATAGTTGAAGCATGGGGAACCGGTACTCCAAGAGTTATCACATCATGCAAGCAGTATGGCCTGCAAGAGCCCGTTTTTGAAGAATTCGGTGATGGAATAAAGGCTACTGTTTATAGATTGCAAGCGAACAGTCGAACAAGCGAACAGTCGAACAAGCTAGAACGAAGATTTGACAAGATTGTTCCAGTGAGGACGCAGCAAACTTTGATCCTTGTTGGATACTCCCGCGAACTGGGAATAACAGGTAAGTATGCGGAAGCAATTGAATATGCACAGCAAGGAGTTGACATCTGTCTGAAGTATGGCGTTTACCAAAATCTTCCAGCATTACTCATGATTTTGGCTGAATGCTTTTATCAAGTTGGTTATACAGAGAAAAGTAAAGAACTGTTTACAGAATCATTTTACCTTTGCAAAGTCGTCAGGGATGAAGTCAATAAAAATATAGCGGCAGATAGCTTAAAAGAATATTTCCAAATACAGATAAATTAAAGGATATGGAAATATCGTATTGTGAAAAACTTTCATGATACGATATTTTTTTATAAGAACATTTTCTCTATACTTAAGTAGTGCGTAATGTGAATAGAGCAGACTAAATGATTTTTGGGAAGTTCTTCTATGGTAAAAATACAGAAAATGATATCCGAAGCGTGGGCATTGTTTGATGATGAAAAATATGAAGATGCGCGGAAGTTGAGGAAATAATGAAATGATGATTGGATGAGGCGACACAGAATCTGCCATCAAGTACTATAAGAAAAAGAAACAGCTCCTTAAGACCGAATGGGGTGTAAAATATGGCAGAGAACTTGATGAAATCGATAAGACCATCGAGGAACTTAGCAAATAACATACATAAGGAACATTAACTAGCAATGAAGTATTTAAAGCAATACAAGAATTTAAGCAAAGAAATCTACGTCCTATTTTTTGGACGCATAGTAACAAGCATGGGTTCTCTTATCTGGCCCATAATGACACTGATTCTCAAGAATAAGCTTGGTTACAGTGCTACAACCATTGCAACTATAGATATGGTACTGGCTATATTCCAATTCCCAATTGTAATACTGGGTGGAAAGCTTGCCGACAGTGTTAGTAGAAAAAAGATTATAGTTTGTTGTGATATGGTAACTGTAATCTGCTATTTTATCAGCGGTTTGATTCCTCTATCCTTTGTCAGTGTCGCTCTTTTCTATATTGCAGGTCTTTTTGCAGCGGTAGAAGGACCATCTTATGATGCGCTTATCGCTGACCTTAGTGATTCTGACAACAGAGAGCAGGCATATAGTCTTCAGTACCTTGGCATGAATCTGGGACTTGTGCTTGCACCTACGCTTGGCGGGTTATTATTTGAACATTATTTATGGCTTGCCTTTTTGATAACCTCAGTAGCGACATTTTCTTCAACACTTTTAATAATTCTTTTTATCAAGAAGCTAAGTGTGGAAAAGAAAAATGTCAGCGAATATGAGGAAAAACGCGAAGGAGCAAAGCTATTGGAAATCCTGAAGGAGCGTAAAATACTGCTTTTGTACATTGCTGCCTCGGGATTCTGCAATCTGGTTTACTCGCAGTTCAATTATCTTTTGCCGCTTCACATGGAGCACCTTTATGATGCTAAAGGCGCAACGATATTTGGACTACTAACCAGTACAAATGCGATAGTGGTTGTAATTGGAACTCCGCTTATAACAACGCTTCTTGCAAATATTATTGATGTCAGGAAATTCCTGATTGGCGAAGCCTTGATCGTAATTGGTCTTGTCAGCTTTAATTTTTTTGGCAGATGGATTCCTGTTTATTTCGTGCTGATGACAGTGTTTACGATAGGAGAAATCTTCTGTACTATAGCCAGCTCACCTTACATGACAAGGCGTGTGCCTTCAACACATTGGGGAAGGGTAAACTCAACAATCAATATCTTTTGTATGGCCATAACGTCTCTTGGAAATATCCTGATAGGAAAATTGTTTGATACATATGGCTTTAGTAGCGCATGGCTTTTTGTTGCTGTAGTTGGTAGCATGGCGATTATGCTGATTTTACTACTAAATGTGTTTGATCGTGCAAGTTTCCCGCTTTTGTATAAGAAGGCAGACGAATAACGAGGACGGAGGCGTATAAAGATAGTTATTGTGGCATCAAAAGGAAAAGAGGCGTTTTACGAGAAGCTTGGCTTCAAGGCCCGCCCAAATGACAATGATGGCCCAGGAATGGATATGTGGAGAGAATGACAGAGCGAATCATTGATGAAGAATTAAAACTGATTCCATATTACAGGAATGACGAGGCTTCACTTCCTTGGTATCAGGATTTGGATGTATGTAAGCAGGTAGATAACAGAGATGAACCATATGATTTAGATCTTTTACATGCTATGTATGATTATCTAAGCTCTCATGGGGATTGCTACTACATAGAATATAAGGGAACATTGGTAGGGGATGTTTCGTTAAGAGACAATGCAGAAGTCGCTATTGTAGTGTGCAAAGAATACCAGAATCAGCACATTGGAAGACGATGCGTTGAAGATATGCTTAAACTTGCTAAAGAAAAGGGTATGGATACTGTTAAGGCAAATATCTATTCCTTTAATGAGCAGAGTAGGCGAATGTTTGAGGCTGTTGGATTCAAAAAGATAGATGAAGAATGGTACGAATACCAAAGCAGATAATTGGAGTATGTTAGCAAGTATTAAATTCCAGATTATTACTAGACTTCCATGTGACTTCAATGTATTCTGAGGATAAGCTAGTGATACGGAAAATTACACTTCTATTGGAGTAACATTATATATTTTACTATATTGTGTGGGATTTTTCGCATACGGTTCTTCCCAATGCTATGCCTCTTAGGAAATGTGTAGGTGTTACCAGCAAGATGATCATGTAATCATTTATAAGGATTAACTTGAATTGATGGCTGGGTGATAGAACAAGAATCAGAGGTTAAAACGTATGGAAAAAATAGAATTAAAACCATCACAAAATAACGAACTAACGCTCCTACATAGAATGCAGGTGGAAAGTTTCATGCCTCTATATGAGAAGTATCATGATGAGGGCAATCCAGCAATAGAAACATTAGATAGAATAAAAAAGAGAGCACAGCGCCCTAACAGGAAATATTACTTTATTATCCAAGATGGTATTAAGGTTGGGGCAATAAATCTGGGACATAATGATCCGAATGAAAAGCATATTTCTTTTATCAGTCCCTTATTTATACTACCTCAGTTTCAGAATCTGGGCATTGGTTACAAAGCTATTCAGGCGGCATTTGAATTATATCCTGAAGTAAACGAATGGATACTTGAAACAATACTTCAAGAGCCACGGAACTGCCACTTATATGAAAAATGTGGATTTGAAAGATGGGGTAGTGAACAGGTTGTAAATGATAAAATGACGCTTATCACATACAGGCTTATAAAATAATGATATCACGGTGATAAAGAAGATTTGAATGCCCCTATGTCTGCTTCCAAGTATCGAAGCAATTTGATCTGGATCTTGAAAAAGCCTGGACTAATTGAGATGTCTCAACTAACCCAGGCTTTATAATATTCACATGATAATAGCATATTGGCGATTTATAAAGCAATTAAGTGTTATAAATCGCCAGATTGTATTATTGGCACAATATTTTGGCGATTTATACGACAAAAGAGGGAATATTAAGATTATTAGAATTCACGGACTGATACATGTCATGAATTTATGACGATCTAGGAACTGTTCAGCTTTACTTATCAAGGTATCTTTACCTCTTGGAAACTCTCCGGTAGAAATTACAGTAACTTCAATGCCATCATTTTCTTTTATAAACAGAGTAAGACTTTCTGAATAATCAGAACTTGTAAAGAAAAAGTCATATTTGTAAAAACTTAAGACTGCGGCATTTTCATCATTTGTGGACTCATAGAGATTTCTGTACTTTTCATCCGGATCGATGAAGTCTACAAGCCTGTCTGCATACTGAAGCACAGACATATCAGCTTCATATTCAGATTCGGTCTCACTAAAAAAGATGTTTATTCCATTTACATTTAAGTGGTTACTGATATCACTGCCGACAAGGCTACAGCTTTTATTTTTTTCTAATCTATATTTATAAACTTCGTTCATTAGAATTCTCCCCAAAATGTATTTCACATAAATGATACAGCCAGGCTGTTAGCGGGGAAATGGATATAATTGTAAAATAAGAAGTATTATTTTGTTGGAAAGGGCTATAGAGAATAATAATTCAGAGCACTTGATGATGCTGGCGTTTGGTCTTTACGTGCCTTTACGGGGCTTTATTTCTGTCTTGTACATCTAGATTATTATTTTCATCAAAAAAGATGAGTGCAATTTTGGGCAGTACATCTTTAATTTTGCTTAATAATAAACTTGCATACATAGAATAACGCCTGAGGTAATCAGATGTTTCATTACCTTAGGCGTTATAATAGTAGAGTCGCTAGTTCAGCTTCTTGAATACTTCATTTGCCTTCTTTATCTCCATAAAGAAGCTTATGTAATAAACTACAGCGCCAATAACATAGGGGATAGTTACAGAGACAAACATGTCGTGGTAAGCGGATGGGGAGTTTTCTGTAAAATGCCCCAATATCCATATGCCCAAAAAGATAAAGCCAATTAGCGCAAGGTACTGACCGATGACCACTGGGATAAAAGGAAAACGCTGCAAATAATAATGGAGCGATAAAATAAATGTCGCAAGTATAGAAATTCCAAGACATATAAAAATATTCTCTGTGTAATTTTTATCTACAAAGCCTGTAATCTTTTCAAGGATAAGTTTTCCACATACTATAAGTGTGAAGGTCACACAGACGATGGATATAAAATTATTTTTGTTAATTAGCTTCATGTTTTTTCTCCTGAATGTGCTTTAGTGCCTGGTAGAATTCTGCCCTGTAGCCTCTGTTCATAACGATGCACTCGTCGTTTTTGAGATATATAAGAGTCCTCATATTGAGGTCCCCCTGAAGGCGTTTTATCTTGTACAGATTTACTATGCAGGATTTGCTGATACGGACAAAACCTGCATCTTTATGGTCATCAATGATATTTTGAAGTGTCTCTTTTACCTCAAGACAGGTGTTACTGGTGTAGCCAAAGGTCTTGCGGTCCACAGTCTCAAAATAAAAAATGGAAGAAAGAGGAAATGTCACCCTCTTTCCATCTGATATTCCTTCTATGTATTTAAGTGCAGGCCGCAGTCTTTCAAGAACTGCGGCCGTTTCACTGTCTATCTCATCGTAATGTAATTCCAGGTAATTTTCGTCAAGATTTTCCTCTTTGATCTTAAGAAACTTCATTGTAACCTCTTATAAAATAAACATGATGCAGAGGAATAAGTAGGAAAGCTTAATGTTTCTGTTTGTAAGAAGATATGCACCACCGAATACAAAGCCACCAAATGCTGTATAAATCCCTGTCATCAGAGATCCCTTTGTGAGCCAGTGGCCAAGTCCCCATGTAAGTGCAACTACAATTCCTCCATAGGGAATCTTATCATTTTTGAACCATTTTTCAAACGCATACTGGCCAAAAACAATGATAAGAAGCACGAGGAAAACCTCGAAAAGGTAGTAAATATACTGGAATGTAAAAAGAACTATTCCCTTGCTACTAAATTCTTTAAGGACCTTGCTGCCGTCCCAGTCGATCCATGTAGATATCAGTATGAGTACTGTTCCTGTAACGAGAAGAACCCACTGCATGAGAGACATCTCTTTTGCGCCCTGTAACAGACTCTTCTGTTTAAAGTTCTTGATAAGGTCTACATCTGACTTGCGGGCACACTCTTTGACAACATACATTCCGCCAAGGCCCCATACGATGCAGGTCAGTACCCAATGTAGAATGTTCTGCCATGGTGCATAACTCTTCCAGTCACTGTATCCGTATATGTTAAATTCAATTACATAACCAAGTAAAAGTTCAAAGCCGATTACACCAAAAGTCGATAAAGAGTAGCCGAGGAAATCAAGTCCTTGGAAAAATCTGTTTCTTTTCTTTGTAAGTGTCTGTGTATTCATGGTAAAAGCTCCTTTTCAGTAGTGGGTTCGTTTGATGTATATACCTTACTAAGTTAAGAGGCGCGTTACAATATTTTGGGTGCTAAGTTGCAATCAGGAGTGTTTAAGTTGCAATCCCTTACAAAAATGTAAGGTAACTGACAGGAAATGTAAGGCAAATAAAAGGCAGGGCATTTCCTTTTTTGTTACCATTTCATTGTCGGAAAAAGATAAATCAACATAATATGTGCGGGAAAATATTCCTGATGACACGATGAAAAGGAGTATGAAATGAAAGTGTTAAAAAAGATTGGAAAAGTATTATTGATTATTGTATTAGTGATCAGCGCATTGCTGGTTGTAGGACTAAATTATAAGACAGTTCTTGCTATGCATAAGAATAAAACTGTGGTTGAAAGCGCAGTAGCTGTATCGGAAATAGACATACCTGACAGCGTGCAGATTGTAGGTCTTGGAGAGGCAACTCACGGAAGCGTGGAATTTCAGGAGTCCAAGCTTGATATTTTCAAAATGCTAGTGGAAAAAGAGGGATATAGTGCGTTCTGCCTTGAAGCAGACTTCGGAGATTGCCTTAGAGCCAATGAATTTGTTCAGGGCGGAGAAGGTGATGCCAGAGAAATTGCTAATAATTTAAGTTTTAATCTTTACCACACCCAGCAGATGGCAGATCTTCTTGATTGGATGAGAGAGTATAACGCGTCTGTTTCGGCAGATAAGAAGATCAGATTTTACGGCTTTGACATGCAGAATCCGGAAAAGAGCGTAGAGTACCTATATGACTACATGAAGAAAAACAACATTACAGTCAAAGAGACTTCAGAAATTGACTACTTTATTGATGAGAACAGAACTGAGTCTATGACTGAAGATGGTGTTAAAAAGGTTAAAGAAGAGCTTGAAGATATCAAAAAAGAGGTAATTGCTGCGGCTACAAATGATCAGGACTTAGATGTCATTTTCGCTACTAAAGCTGCCGATAATATTGCTACATGTGTTGACTATGTGTGTGCTGATAAGGCTACATTAGCAGCAAGAGATAGGGCAATGGCTGACAACGTATCATGGATTCTTGATCTTGAAAAGAAAATCGGATCAGGCAAGATCATGCTGGCAGCCCATGATGGACATATTTCCAAAAAGCCACATTTTAGTATAGCGCAGGCAGTAAATATGGGAGGCCTACTTAAAGAAAAATATGGTGATGCATACTACAGCCTTGGTACAGACTTTTTCAAAGGGAAAACAAATGCAAGAGTAGAAAGCATGATTTCTGATGAGTATAAGAGAAAGGACTTTTTCTTTACTACTGCTGATCCTATAGCTTACCAGGCCAAATACATGGAAGATAAGAGATTTTACCTGGATTTTGAGACTATCTCAAAAGAGGATAACAAGGAACTTTACGACCTGGTTCATTCTAATGTATCCATGGGAACTCTTGGAGAGGCAGTATCAGATATGTATTATCTGGTGCATTATGCTTACAGAATTGAGATGGCACCAGCTGATCTTTATGATGGAATGATCTTTTACTATAGTGTTTCTGCAACTTCACCACAGTACTAAGTGTGCAAAAAAATGGACCACAAACCCCGTCCCCTAGGACCATTATGCTCGACAACAAACTTTTTTCGAATTAGAATCGAAGGAGACTAGATGATGAAAGGCGTTTATATGAGAAAAGTATTTATTGTTGAGGATGATGAAATAATAGCAGGTCAGGTTGCCAAGCACCTTGAGACCTGGCAGATGAAGCCATTTAAGGCTCATGACTTTCAAAATATCATTGGGGAATTTGAGAAAGCGCAGCCTGATATAGTTCTTATGGATTTAAAGCTTCCTGCCTATAACGGATTTTACTGGTGCAGCGAGATCAGGAAGATATCTCAGGTTCCCATTGTGTTCCTGTCATCAGCGGATGACAATATGAATATAGTAATGGCCATGAATATGGGAGCTGATGACTTTATTGCCAAGCCCTTTGACCTGCAGGTTCTGACAGCCAAGATACAGGCGATCCTCCGCAGGAGCTATGGAGAGAGCATTGCAGTTCATGAGCTTGAGGTAAAAAATGTAAGACTAAACCTCGATGATACTTCTGCAAGCGTAGGGGACAATAGGCTTGATCTTACCAAAAATGAATACCTGATTCTTAAAACCCTGATGGAGCAGCAGGGGAAGGTTGTTTCCAGAGAAACTATTATGGAAAGGCTCTGGGGAGCGGATGAGTTTGTTGACGATAACACGCTAACTGTTAACGTTACCAGAATCCGCAAAAAGCTCGATGCAGCAGGAGCGGAGGATTTCATAGCAACCAAGAGAGGAATGGGATACATTGTTGGGGAAGAATAAATTCTGGGAAAAGAGTAAAGCACTCATAGTCACCAATGCATTACTGGCAGCGGTGCTCATAATTGCAGGCGTTTTATACAACATAGAAAGCGAATTTCTGTTTTATGAAATTAGCTTTCTTTTGCTGATTACAATTGCAGCCTCTGTAATTAGTTATAGAAAAAATAAGGAAGATATTTCTGATACTAATGAGAAAGAAACAGAGGATATAAGGGATACCAGATGGGAACAGATGCGGGAAAAAGAGGACTTTTTTGCCCTGTGGGCCCATCAGATAAAAACTCCTATCGCAGCTCTTAAACTTCTTTTTCAGGACGAAGAGCCTTCTATCGGAGATTGTAAAAGAGAGCTCTTTAAAATAGAAAACTATGTCAGCATGGCTCTTAATTATCTGCGATTTGAGGACATGTCAGGGGATATGGTCCTCGAGAAATGTCAGCTTGAGCCCCTTATCAAACAGGTGGTAAAAAAGTTTTCAACAATCTTTATTTATCAGCATCTGACAGTGGAACTTAAAGATCTTGATAAAGAGATATTAACAGACGAGAAGTGGTTTTCTTTTGTGCTGGAGCAGGTTTTGTCAAATGCGCTTAAATACACAAAGACAGGCGGAATTAAGATCTTTGCAAGAGATAATGCTGGAATCGAAATTGTAATAAGAGATACCGGTGTTGGCATTAAGAGCGAAGACCTTCCAAGAGTATTTGAAAAGGGCTATACCGGCTACAATGGCAGAATTGATAAAAAGGCCAGTGGCCTTGGACTCTACATGTGCAAGGGAGCCTGCGACAAGCTTGGCCACAAGATCCGTATTGAATCTGAGGTAGGCCGCGGAACTGACGTTATCATCACAGTTCTGCGAGAGAAGATATCTGCCAGTGATGTAAAGAGATATTGATAGAATTCGATTTTAAAAGTGCCTTAACCTTACAAAAATGTAAGTCAGCATAGAGGAAATGTAAGCCAAATAAAAGGCAATGCATTTCCTTTTTTGATAACCTTATATTGTCGAGAGACGAGATACAGGAAAAAAATGGGGAAAGAAAAATGGACCGCAAACCCCGTCCCCCAGGTCCAAAATAGTGGAGGAAAAACAATGTCAGTTTTAGAAGTAAATCATGTAAAAAAAGTATATAAAACAAGAATGGGTACAGAGTCAGTTACAGCCCTTAAAGATGTTCATTTTAGTGTTGAAAAAGGCGAGTTTGTTGCAATTATGGGAGAGTCCGGAAGCGGCAAGACAACTCTTTTAAATATCCTTGCAAGCCTTGATGTTCCAACAGCAGGTAAGGTACTGGTAAATGGAAAAGATTTCTCATCACTTAAGGACGGAGAAAGAGCTATCATGAGAAGAAACAACCTTGGATTTATTTTCCAGGATTTCAATCTTCTTGATAACTTTACTATTGAAGATAACATTAAGCTCCCACTGGTTCTTGCTGGTGAAGACTATAAGACAATGGATGCAAAAGTCGAGCCTTTGGTAAAAACACTGGGTATAGAGCAGCTTCTTCATAAGTATCCATACGAGGTTTCAGGTGGACAGAAGCAGAGAACAGCTGTAGCAAGAGCGCTTATCACAAAGCCTCAGATTCTGCTTGCAGATGAGCCTACAGGAGCACTTGATTCCAAGGCAGCAACAAATCTCATGCATCAGTTAAGAGATATCCACAAAAGCGGCCAGACAATCCTAATGGTTACCCACAGTAACGTAGCTGCAAGCTACGCTGACAGAGTTATGTTCATAAGAGATGGCGAAGTTTTCCACCAGATCTACAGAGGTCAGATGTCCAGAAGCGAGATGCTTGATAAGATCTGCGATTCAGTAACAGTTCTCATGAGGGGAGGAGAAAACGATGAACAGTAATCTCCTAGGAAGACTTGCCTTTAATGGCCTTAAGAATAACAAAAAAACAATACTGCCCTACGTTTTAGTAAGTTCAATAACGGTAATGGTTTTCCACATTTTGATGTCACTAGTTTACAGTAGATTCCTTATAAATGATGGACATCCAATGTTCTACGGAGCCGATTACATTGTACTGTTCCTGCACTTGGGAAGCATTGCAGTAGCAGTCTTCTCAGTAATATTTCTCATGTATGGCAACAGGTTTGTCCAGAAGTCCGGTAAAAAAGAAATCGGATTATATGGAGTTTTGGGCCTTAGCAAGAAAAACGTCAGCAGAGTTCTCCTGATTCAAAGCAGTGTCCAGGCCTTAGTAGCTATGGTATTTGGAATTCTTGCCAGCGTTTTTGTGAATAAACTTGTAGTTCTTTTCCTGTATAAGCTGGTTCATCAGCCTGTTGTAAAGGGAATGGAGTTTTCATTAAAGGCAACAATAATAACAGTCCTATTCTTTGGACTTATATTTATCGGCCTCTTTGTATTTAACCTTTTGGAAGTTCGCCTGGGCAATCCAATCGACCTTTTAAAGAGTGAGAATCTGGGAGAAAAAGAGCCAAAGACAAAGTGGGTTCTACTTGTGATCGGCGCAGTAACTCTTTTTGCAGGTTACTTTATAGCGGTCAATATTGAAAACACATTTTCTGCTATCAGTTCACTCTTTACAGCAATCGTTCTTGTAACTATAGGAACTTATGCGCTGTTCATCGCAGGAACTATATTTGTCCTCAAGATGCTCAAGAAGAATAAAAAATATTATTACCAGACAAAGCATTTTATCAGTCTCTCAAACCTCATTTTCAGAATGAAGCACAACGCTGCGGGACTTGCATCTATATGTATATTATCTACAGCTGTAATTCTTCTGATGGTATGCTCAAGTTCACTTGTAATGCTGGGCGAGCAGAATATCAACAGCATGTTTAGGCGAGATATCGTGACCTGGTGTAAAAATGATGGAAGTTATTCTTCCGAAAGCTTAGAAGAAACTTTAGATGAAGCTCTTTTGGCGGGGGAAGTTGATGGAACTGAGAAAATAGTCAGACTCTACCATGAAGACCTGTGCTTTACAGATGGAGAGGGCCTTACACCATTAACCAGAATGACAGCAGATTTCTCTCAGATGAGAGTCATGTATATGATCACAGCAGACCAGTACTTGGCATACACAGGGGAAAATGTAAGCCTTGGCCAGAACGAGATACTCCGCTATAGCTCAGCAGATAAGGTTAAAAAGGGAAGTATTTCAATATTTGGTAAGAACTATCAGGTAAAAGAGAAAATTGGAAACGAATGTCTTGTTGAGACCTTTGATCCATCAATGGGACTATTTTCAAAAGAGATAATCGTAGTATCTGATGAAAATGAGTTAGCCTCTCTGATAGAAGCCAGAAACACATGCCTAAATGGAGAAAAGGCCTTGCTTGAAGAATACGATGGTTGCTATCTTGGATTTAATGTTCCAAAGAATGTCGACCAGAGCAAAGTGGATATTGTCAGAAATGAATTATCCTCAAAGCTTGGAAATGCTAAGGTGGGTTATAAGGTTGAGGAACAGAAAGTATTTTACAGTATTTACGGCGGAACATTCTTTGTTGGAATTTTCCTTGCAGCTCTTTTCCTCATAGCAACTGTGATGATAATCTTCTACAAACAGATGTCAGAAGGAATAGAAGATAAAAAGAGATTCGAAATCCTCTCAAATGCAGGCTTATCCGACAAGGAAGCAAAAGGCGTCATCAGAAATCAGGTAATGATAATGTTCTTCCTGCCTGCGGTATGCGCAATTATCCACATTATTTTCGCAAGCAGGATATTAAGGCTATTCCTTGCCATGATCCTATATGTTGATACATTTACTTTCAATCTGGCAATTGCCATTGTAAGTCTCATATTCCTAGGTACTTACGCACTTGTTTATCATATAACATCAAGGCAGTACTACGAAATTGTGTACGGGAAATGACTTAAGGCTCAGTAGTTTTCTTATAAACAGAATAGCTTTCTGATCCAGCTATTTTCGTCATGCCAGAGTTTACATAATTTGTAAAACCATCGCTGTAGCCATATAAAATGGGCCATTCAGGAGAAGCGTTAGTATTATCCCAAAATTCAGGGCCTGTAATAACAAAATTAGCATCCTCCATTACGTAAACTTCCTGGGGATTTACATCATAATAAAACTTCAGAACATATTTCTGGAAATCATCAGTATAAAAAATGGTATCAATCTGGCTTACATCCTCCATCTGGGAAAGAGCCTTATTGATATCATTTTCTCTTTCTGCAAGAGGACCATTGTAGTAGCCACCAAGGCTGTTAGAGAGGCAAACGGCAATAGACATAATAAACGTCAGTACTCCAAGACCGCAGGAGACAGATCTTTTGTTAAGCCATGTGGAAGTTTCAGACATGGCATTTAGAAGTCCTACAAAAAGAAAAATGGCATAAAAGCTCAGTACTCGAAGATATGGATGAACGCTTTGGATGATCAGCATAACAGGCACAACCAAAAGTCCGCAGCAGGCAAAAAGAGAAAGAAAAGCATTACCACCATTTTTGCAGCTTCTAACGGCGATAACAACATTAAGCACTAGAACCAGCACAGTCAGAACAAGAAGCAAAACGCCGGTATTTGCGTAGAAGTTTCCAAGAAGTGATATGAAGTATTCAGGAAGCTTTTTTATGCACTCTAGCCTGTCGATACTCTGGATATAAGGAGATGCCAGCATATAATCAATTCCGGTTCCAACCGCAGAAAATGGAGCTTTTAGAATGATCTTTACCTGTGACAGGCCATAATAGGCGCTTTCTGAGTTTTTGCTAAGAAGATTAGCGCCAATAGCTAGCCATATCAGGAGGTATAAAAAGAAAGTGGCAATAGCAGCAGCAATACCGCTGGCAATAAGCCTGAATAGATCGCGATATCTCTTTTTCAAGAGAAGAAAAAGACCGCCTGAAATACACACAGGAATAACCCAGTAAATAGAGCTTGGCACCGTATAGAGCCCAAGCGTAAGGGCAGCAGCAAAGATTACGTTGAATCTTAATCTGCAGTCTCCAAGGGATATTTTATAGATAGCACATGCGGATACCAGAAGGCAGCAGGCTGCCAAAGTGTAGCCCCTTCCCTGAAAAGATAGCCTGAAAGGCAGGTAGGAGCCGGCATACAGGGCCATGGCTGAAAAGGCGTAATATTTATTCATGAATTTGCTGCATAAATAATAGATAAGTGAAAGGTTAGTAATGCCGCAGATTACTGAAATGCCGCGAAGTCCCACATAGGGATTACCAAAGAAATCGAGAAATGCGGACAGTACAGAATACCCCACATGATTGTTGGGAACAGGCCAGTGGATTGCAGCATAGATGGGGCCTCTACTGATAAAATAGTAATAGGTATAAAGCTCGTCGTACCAGGGGCCATTTTTAAACATGTTGATAATGTAGATTATAGCTACAATTCCAATGAGTATTGCTGCCGCAAGATGTTCCTTTATGGTGTCTACTAGTCTGTTCTTATTCATTATCCGATCCTTCTAATCTGTAAATATTTATCCAATATCTCTCTATAAGGAAACTACCTGAAAGCGGGCTAGTTATGCCACTTTTGGCCCAGTTATCCACAATTTCATCTCTTGAGTTAAAGCTTCCAAAGAAGTATACCTTCTGCGAGTCTTCAGAAACTTCATCTTTTACAATTGAATTAACTTTCGACTCATCGATGTTATCCGTGATATTTCCCATCATATCCTTTAAAAGTGGGTCAATTTCTGCTTCATACAGATATACCTGACAATCTGGCCTGTAAAAGGAAGTGACAGCGCACACGTGGTCAAAGTTTGTGATAATGATTGACCCTTCTGGAATTTCGCTAAGGGCAGGGGCTGCAAGCTGCATTTGAGCAAGCTTATTGCCTTCCTCGTCTCCAAGGCCCTTCATATTTAGGCCACATACCATAAGCATTGGTATAAATAGAAGTACTAAAAGAGGCTTATTTACAGCTTTTTCTGACATATAGGCTACAAAGAGCCATAATCCGCCAAGGGCTGGAATAAGGTATCTGTATACAAATATGGGAGTGCCCAGGGCAGATAGTATAAATCCACTGATAACTACTATGATTGCAGGCATAAGGCAGCAGAGGGCAAAAGATATATCGCCTTTTCCAGCTCTTTTTATAAAGAGGATAGTAAGTACCAGCAGCGCTAATATCAAAAGACCTGCCGAAATTACAGGCAGATTGCCCATATAAACCACAGGAAGAAGTACGAACTTGGCACAGCCCAGGATACTTCTAAGAGTCAGGGGCTGTATCCAGTACTTGCCGGAAATAGAAGCCATCTGAGCTTTAAGGTGTGGAAGCCAGGGCAGATATAGCAGGATAGAAGCTAGTACACTAACAGAAAAACGCACCCAAAGAGATTTCTTATCATTGAGTTTACTTAGAAGAATTCCTATAAAAAGAGCCCCGTAGCAGCCAATTACTGCTATGCACGCATAATATTGAGTGTAGGCCGTAAGAATACCAACCATGAAAAATAATATCCAGGTCACTTTTTTTCTTTTGCCATCACCGCTAAGGATATTGTGGGTAAGCAGAATCTCTGAGGTGATGAGGAAAAGAGCAAGTGAATACATCCTGATTTCAACATAGTAGGTGGGAATCTGGGGCATCATAGTGATAAGCAGCATGAAAAGGCCGCTGGTCATTAGGCCAAACCTGCGCCTTATATAGGTTACTGACAGGATAAAAATGAAAATCCAGGGAAGGAGTGATGCAATCTTGGATGCGATGATCAGCTTATCGGTGCCGGCAAAGGCACAGATCACTGAAGTTACGGCTTTCAGATAAAAATAATAAAGGGGAGGATGAACGTCCCTTGAAGTCAGAGCTATGATCTCACCATAGCCTTTTTTTACAAAAGCAAGGGAAAAGACCTCGTCGTACCAGATGTCATTTCCCATTGCAAATATACATATATAGGCAAAACAAATAATAGAGATAAGGTAAAATGTGCCCCCTAAAACCTTTTTCATGAACAAGTCCTATTTCTTTCTTCTGTCAATTCCCGCTTTCTTGTAGTGCTGCTCCTTGGCTTCATACATGCGGTTGTCTGCCTCGTGCTCCAGCTCGTCGACTGTATGATCAGGGAATTCGCTGTGGCTTACGCATCCTATTGAAATAGAAAGATTGTCTGAATAGTTTCCACGCCAAATTTTAGCTCGGGCTTCTATTTCGCTGATAAGATCCGTATAGTTCTCAGTATGGAGAATAGCCATAAACTCATCTCCACCAGTACGATATACCTGGCCATATGGTGCGACTGCTGAGTGCAGGCAGTCTGCGGCTCCCTTTATGAGCTCGTCTCCAGCTGCGTGACCTTTTGTGTCATTGGTAATTTTAAGCCCATTTACGTCTGCAGACAATAGTGAAAAGCCTTGATCGAGGCCGTTTTCCCGGTAGATGCAGATTTCTTCATCATATCTTCTACGGTTGTAGAGCCTTGTGAGCTCATCAGTGTGAGCCATTTTGATCAGATTACTTTCCTTGCGTTTATCATTCTCTATATCCTGAACGGTGAAAACAACCATCTGAGGAACACCAGCTTCATTTGTTTCTACTGTGATGTACTGGGCACGGAACCAACCGGTGACAACGTTAATAAATTCTGCATAGATGGATTTTTTTCCTTTAAGACGATTTCTGAGTGTCCTAAGATCAGTAAATTCCATGAAGGAGTCCAATTGATCAGGGCTTATGTTTTTCTTCATTTCATTGACCATGTAAGTATGGTCACAACCCTCGATATTATGGGTGCTGTCTGCAGAATCTGCGCCACGCAGTGCAACTTCAGTCATATTTGAAAAGATAAGCAGATTAACATTATCATAAATGCCAGCCATGGATTTTAAGGTGTTTACTGAATCGTGGACCATGGTTTCCTGATTCTTGATATCACTATAGGTTCCAAGCAGCTCTTTTAGATGCCTCTGCATAGTCTTTAAGATACCAATGCCTGCTATGGCCATAATGATCATTTCTATAGAGCTTCCAGAAAGAACGTTGGCAAAATAGTAATTAAACGAAGATATATCGGCTCGCTGCCCAGCATAGAAGGGAGCTGTATAGTAGAAAGAAAGGCACATAGTAACGTAAGTAATAAAAAGAGATGTAAAGAAAATACCATAGTTGCAGTAGGCAAGGCTTAGAAGTGGTACAAGAAACCAGGTAAGCCTGATCTGGATGTGAGAGTAGGCCATATATACCAGAAGTATATCCAGGACCAAAAAGACATATACACTACCAATTACTGATTCTGAGAAGCGATTGATTATGATCCAATGCACAAGGGCTACTAGAATGATCAGCGCAGAAAGTGTGGCACAAGTTGAATATGTAACATCTTTGAAGGCGTGGAAAAAAATGCCAATAGCAATAGCTGGTCCCGTAAAGGCACAAAGCCAAAGAGCCAGATTAAGATACTTGTTGATCCTGATCCGGTTATTAACAAGAAATGTTTCATATGAATTATTATAGATACTTGTCATAACTTTTTCCTGGAAGAAATACTATGGTGTGCGCATTTGGAGTTACAATCCTTCAGAATAATTTTAGCACTTGTTATTTCAATAAAGAATATATTTATGCGTAAAGTTATAAAAACATAACAATTTTAAAAAATATTTCAAAAATGTTGTTGACAAACTAAAACCACTAGTGTATATTTTATTTTGCTGTCGCGAAAGCGACTTTACATATATGCGATAGTAGCTTAGTTGGTAAAGCGCCACCTTGCCAAGGTGGAGACCGCGGGTTCGAGCCCCGTCTATCGCTCTAAAGTGAGGACATCCGAATGGATGTCCTTTTTTCATTGTCTGAAATAAAAAGCCCAGCATCCTTGGTAATGTGAAATTCATGACTTACCTTTTTCATGATATAATTCTTAAATTCTGCATATCTATTCAGAAGATAGTGGTTCTGATTGCCGTGGCATGAAAAGATATAATCTATTAACGGGCCGGCGTCAGTAATGACTATTTCATCCTGGTATTTCTTCAGCTCCACTTTTTCAAATACGCTGCGCAGGATGTCAGCACCATTTTCCAAACCAAATATTTTATACAAGTCATTGCTGGAAAGCACGATCCTATCATCAAATTCTTTTACCAGCTCTCTGATCTCTTTCATGTGGTTACTACTATATGTGCTGCAGACAAGTCTTCCGCCAGGCTTTAGTACTCTACTTATTTCCTGACAGGCAAGATGGACATCCTCACAATAAAAGAGGACGTGACCCGCAATTACTAAATCAAAGGAATTATCTTCATATGGTATATCATTAAGATCAAATGCTTTGTAAGAAAAAGAGAAATCCCGTAGTTCGTTTGAATATGCTGATACCGCACTTTCTATATTCTGTCTTGCATCATGCAGTATACCTGCAGAGATATCTGAAAGAGTTATTTGTATATCTGTATAATTGCGCTTGGACAATTCGCTTATATTCTCTGCCCATAATGCTCCATTACCGCAACCAAGTTCAAGAATATCCATTCCGGAAGAGATATCACATTCCTGTAATACCCAATTAAACCATCTTTGTTTATTTGTTGAATATTTGTTATGAAGATCTATCCTGGCAGAGATGTTGCTTGCATTTTGATATTGACTCTTCAGGTTGTTCTCCATTGAAGTCATGTGAATCAGATCTAGCATCTGCTTCCAATCGGGATTAGCAGAACTTTCTAATGCTTTGATGGTTGCATTTACACCTTCTTCAACATTTTTCATTTCATAAATTCGTTCTGAAAGCAGTTTTTTCTGCATCTTAAGGGCATTCAGAATGAAATGATTATTAGCCTGACCATTTGGTATTTCTTTTATCTCATCCAGAGAAAATCCCAGGTACTTTAAAAGCAATATCTGCTGCAAAATTGCAAAATCGTAATCTGTGTAAAATCTCGCACCTGATTCGGTTATATAAGATGGCGCAAGCAGACCCTTCTGGTCATAAAATCTTATAGTTCTTACCGATACATGAGCCATTTTGGCAAATTGTCCGGATGAATAGTAGCCTTTTTTATTCATTAAGGTTTTCTCCAATATAATCAAAAAAGTGCTTGAAGGTTACGTAACGTCACCTTTTATAATCTGAGTATAACATAGAATATTGAATTTCCTCAGAAATTCAGAAAGTCATGGTTATAAGTTCAGTGCGCGCCTGAATATATTCAAGGCAAGGAGGTAAAACAGATGTTTCCAAGTGTCAAAGAAGCTCTAGAAGAGCTTGAAATAGCAAGAAACTTAAATCCCGGACCATGGGTTGATCACTCAATTAATGTTGGCTTAGCAGCTCGTAATATTGCAGAAAAGATACCTGATATGGATTCAGAGAAAGCTTATATATTCGGGCTTTTGCATGATATTGGAAGAAGATGTAAATTTGGCTTTGTTGATATTCCTACGCATGTATATGAAGGGTATAAGTACTGCATGGAAAAAGGATGGAACGAGCCATCAAGAATTTGCATGACACATTCCTATCTTCGCATGCAGGAAGAGTTTAGCTACGAACCCGAAACAGAGCACGAAAAGGCTATCAGAGATTACATAATGAATTGTGGTGAGCCGGATGATTATGACAAGCTGATCCAGCTCTGTGATTCGCTTGCCACAGATTATGGTTTTGTAATTCTGGAAAAAAGATTTGTTGATGTTACAAGGCGATACGGAATAATGGAGGGCTACATTAAAGGTTGGGAGATTGCCTTCAAAATAAAAGAAGATTTTGAAGAGAGAATGGGATGTTCTATATATGATGTTCTTCCGAATATAGGCATAACTACACTTCTCTGCCCTAAGCCCTGGAAACCACCGGTAAACAGTAACTGAAATAGAGATTTCGAATGTGATAAATTGTGGAATTTGTGAAAAAAACTAGATAATTCATAGGATAAAGTAAATCGGAAAGGACAATATGGAAAATATAATTATGCCTGAAAGGCTTAATAGAAAAGTAATATATGAAAGTGATTTTGTATGTTTGTACACTGACAAGGTAAAACTTCCAAGTGGCTATATCATTGAAAAGTACCATCAGATACATTATCCAAAGGAAGCTGTTTGTGTGGCGATTTTTAATGAAAAAGATGAGGTGCTGCTTATTCGCCACAGAAGATATACTGTTGGAAGACTTGAATGGGAAATCCCAGCAGGTAAAATCGAAGAAGGCGAAAGCCCTGAAGAAGCTGCGAGAAGAGAATGTATTGAAGAAACAGGCTGTTCTTTGAAGGACGTAAGTTTTCTTTGTTCTCAAAATCCTGCCAATGGTATGTCAGACTGTATGTGCCACTGCTTTGCGGCCAGAGTAGATATGGAAGGCTCGCTATTCGATACTGATGAAGTTGCATATAAAAAGTGGCTTCCGAAAGAACAAGTACTTGAGATGCTAAAAAATAATGAAACCAAGGACGGAGTCTCTATGTTGTGCTTATTGTATGCATTTCAGTTTTATAAATAATATGTATTGACACCGTTTTGTCTGTAAATTATACTAACAACTAATAATTTTCAGAAAGCAAAGGAACACCATGCAAAATATCAGACTCATCAATTCAACTACATCATCAAATAATCAGCCCGTGAATAATAATCAGGGGTCTATTGGTGTTATGATTGATGAGGATAAAGGCAGCTTCTAGCATAGAGCCATATAAATATGATTCACAAGATTAAGAGCCTCATCAGACAGATAAATGTTTGATGAGGCTCTTTTTATATTAAAACTAAGGAGGAGAAAAAATGGAGCTTACCAGGATAGATCAGATAACAGAGGGTGCTTCAAGAGAAGAAATTGTAAGCAAATTCTATTCCCAGTATGAAGAAGATGGGCGCCTTGAAAGGTCAGTTCATGGAAGGCTTGAATATGCGACAACCATGAATTACATCCATAGATTTGCTGATAATAATTCTAAGGTGCTTGAAATTGGTGCTGGAACAGGAAGATATTCCATAGCCCTTGCCAAGGAGGGAATGGATGTAACAGCAGTTGAACTGGTTGAGAAGAACCTTGAGGTGCTAAGGGCTCATAGTAAAGAGCTTTCTAACCTTCATTCTATCCAGGGAGATGCCACAAATCTTCAATCTTTGGCTAGCAATACCTTTGATGTGACGCTTGTCTTTGGACCACTATATCATTTGTATGAATCAAATGAAGTGAACAGAGCAATAGATGAGGCCATTAGGGTAACAAAACCTGGTGGTGTTATTATGTTTGCGTTCATATCAGTTTACGCAATCATGTATTCTAACTACTTCTATGGAAACTGGGCTAAAGGCCAGGAGGAGAATTTTACAAAAGATTATCGAATCAGGCACTTTAAGGAACAGCTCTTTACAGGTTATGACATTACTGAGTTTGAGCGGCTCTTTAAAGAAAAAAATATTTCCTGGGTAACCACAACGGGTGTGGACGGACTTTTGGAACCAATAGAACAAAGAGTTGATTTTGAAGTTTCTGATGAAGATTTCAACAAGTTATTCGAGTGGTACCTGCAATTTTCTGAAAAGAGGGAACTCTTGGGCAACACAAACCATCTTCTATATATTTGCAAAAAAAGAAACTAAGGGACGGAGTCATAGGATCATTCCAGCAATAATAGAGTAGACCTGCTCTTATCTGAAGATATATGATAGAAGTCACTACCATACATGGAGGGAAAAGAGAATGTATATTGATTGTGACGGTATAAAATTAAATGCCTATCTAGATATGCCAAAGAATAATCCAGAGAAATGCCCATTGTGCATCATAATTCATGGTTTTACAGGACACAGTGAAGAAAGACATATTGTCGCGGTTCAGGAAACACTCAATGAAATCGGGGTAGCAACACTTCGCGCAGACATGTACGGACATGGAAAGAGCGACGGAAAGTTTGAGGATCACACGCTTTTCAAGTGGCTTACAAATATTCTTGCAGTAGTTGACTATGCCAAGAAACTTGACTTTGTTACAGATATCTACATGGCAGGACACTCTCAGGGCGGACTCTCTGTAATGCTCGCTGCAGCAATGGAAAGAGATATTATCAAGGCGCTTATTCCATTATCACCTGCTGCAATGATTCCTGAAATAGCCAGAACCGGAGAACTTCTCGGAATTAAATTTGATCCGGAGAATATTCCCGATGAACTTGATGCCTGGGATGGAAGAAAGCTTAAAGGCAATTACGTTAGGGTTGCTCAGACTATAAAGGTTGAGGATTATGTGGATAAGTATACAAAGCCAGTGCTTATAGTTCACGGCGATCAGGATGAAGCTGTTCCTTATGAGTCTTCCGTGATTTTTTCTAAGCAGTATAAGAACTGTAAATTGGTAACTATTCCCGGAGATACCCACTGCTACGATCACCATCTTGAACTTGTCACCGAAGCGGTAAAAGAATTCATGCTTGAGCAGATTGCTAAATAATTATATGTATGCTACTATTCAAATTAGAAAAAGAAAGGGCGATTTTTCGCGAAGGTGACTGAATGATTATTAGATAATTTGGTTTAGGTGAACATGTTGATATGGCTGCTGCTCATGCGGCGGCTTAATGTGTATGCTTAAATTGGATTATCATGCATCCAGAGCCTATTTCATTCATATATAGGTCTATTTGTGTGAGTCTATTTTGCGTACGCAGGGTAGACTCATTTTATTGGAAAAAATGGATTTTCTTTCAATAAATATTTCTGACTGATAGACAAGGGGGCTTATATATGACTAGAAGATTACTAATACAAGCAGAGAATATAGTTCATTCCTATGGAGAACAGACAGTACTTGATTTTGACAGATTCTATTTGTACGAAGGTGAGAAAGTTGGACTCGTTGGAATGAATGGCGCAGGCAAGAGCACACTGCTAAGAATTTTGGCAGGAGAGTTGGAACCTACAGCCGGGACTATTTCAAGTAAATGCATTCCATTTTATTTTGAACAATTTGGATCGGATACCGCATATGTTGAAACTGACTATACAGAAGCTGGGAAAATGGGAGTAGCCGACCGTATCTGGCAGGAAAAGGTCAGTGGCGGAGAGGATACCAGGATAAGGCTTGCTCAGCTCTTTTCAAGCCCGCATGCAGTGGCATTTCTGGACGAACCCACTTCAAATCTGGATTTCGAAGGCGTGGAAATGCTCAAAAAGAGACTAAAAGAAATAGATACACTTGTCATGATCAGCCATGACAGATCTGTCCTAAACGATTTATGTGACAGGATCGTTGAAATATCTTTTGGGGAACTGCATAGTTACAGCGGCAATTATGATGAATATGTAGTTCAGAAAGAAGAACTAATTAAAACACAGCAGGCTGAATATGAAAATTATCAGGCTGAGAAAAAGAGGCTTCAAAGAGTTTATATAGAGAAAAAAGCCAAGGCAAAAACGGTCGATAAGAAGCCAAAGAATGTTACAGCAAGCGAGGCAAAAGCAATTTCGCTTTGTGGCAATAGAAAGCCCGAGGACAAGGCACGGGGAATAGAAAGAAGTGCTGCAAATGTCCTTAAGCGAATTGAACACATGGAGGTAAAAGAAAAGCCCAAAGATGAGCCGACTTTAAGACCGGATTTCAGGCTTACAAATCCGCCCAGGAATCCTATTGTTATTCGCGGAGAGCATATTTCTTTTGCCTATGACGATCATATTGTCTTTGATGATGCGGACTTTATGATAAAGAACGGAAGTAAGGTGGCATTACTTGGCAGCAATGGGGCAGGTAAGACTACTTTGCTTGAACTTATAAGCAAACGGGAAAGTGTATATGTGGTTCCGGGAGTCAAGATAGGATATGCCAAGCAGAATATGTCACAGATTGAACTTGAAAAAACTGTTCTTGAAAATGTTCGCAGAGTCAGCATTCAGAGTGAGAGCCTTTCCAGAATAATACTGGCACGTCTTTTGCTATCTGAAAGAGATATGCACAAAAAGGCATCAGAGCTTTCCGGAGGCGAGCGAATGAAACTGTCTTTTGCCATGCTCTTTGTATCTGATGTAAATCTGCTTATATTGGATGAACCAACGAACTATCTTGATATCCCATCTGTTGAGGCTTTAGAAAAAATGCTGAAAGAGTATGAAGGAACACTTGTGTTTACTTCTCATGATAAAGTTTTTGTGGACAGGATCGCAACAGAGAGGCTTTATCTAGGTAACGGGAAGATTAGAGAATGGGTGGATAGATAGCAATTTAAGTAAAGTAGATATGAAAATGTGATTAGCGTGTCAGTTTCTTATGAAATACAATATATGGACAACAAAAAACAATGGAGATTAGACATGGTAAGCAAAAAAGTTATTGGGAAGTATTGGACCAAAAAAGTGGCGTTATTACTGAGTGCATCAGTACTGGTAATGAATACTGGATGTGGGGAAGCAGGCACGCCTGAAATAAATTCAGAAGTAAAGGCAGAAACAGATCAGGAAAATACAGAGACAAATTCAGGAAAAAATGAAGATAATAAAGATGTTCAAAGCAGTGATGATGAGGCGAAGTCATTTATCACAGCCCAAATATATGATAATGGCAAATCAATAGCAGACTTTGACGAATTTGTTAATGGTGAATGGAAAGAACAGAAAAGCCAAAATAGCGATGACAGTGGTACTTTTTTGTGGGATGAACAGGAGGAATTCGATAAGGCAATCAGAGATATTCTTGATAATACTGATTTAGATGAAATTAGTGAGGATAGTGGCCTTTACAAAGCTTTATCTATTTATCGTCACATATTAGACACTCAGGAGTACGATCAGAGAATAGATTCAGCAAAAAGACATCTACAGCCAATTGAAAATGTTAAAAGCCTCGAAGATATTTACAAACTCTATCAAACTGAAGAATATATGATGTTTAGCAAAGCTTTCAGATTTACAATTTCTGCAGATTATAACGGCTATCATGCCACATGGTTTGAGCCAGACAGTATGATGAGTGATATAGATTTTTACAAGAATCTTTTTTCAGAGGACAATGCAGATGATTCTGTCAAAAAAGAGTTTCTAACATTGATGGATAAACTTGGGTATTCAGAAGACAGAACAATTGAAATGTTTGATAATGCCTCTGTTGTAGGAGAGATGATTGAAGATTATTGGAAAGAGCCGGTCAATAACATCGTCTATTTTGATTCTGCGTCACTAGAAAAAGAAAATGTTTCTGTACCGGTGATAGAAATCCTCGGAAGTTTAGAGGCACTTGGTAAGCATAAGGATTTCGTAGCAAAAGAAAACTTATCTGACCTTCTTAATAACCTTTATCAGGAAAAAAATGTAGAAGCCATAAGGGATCACTTGCTATTGGGGGCAATTACAAGGCTATTTACAATCTATGGCGAAGATGTGCTGAAAGCTTCATATGGCGTAGATTATAGTGACCAGGCATGCAGGGCTATAAAGGCATATGCATCGGATGTTATAAATGAAGCTTACAACGAGCAATATCTTGGGGACTTTGATGAGCAGCGAGCGCTTGAAATTGTGGAGGATATCAAGAATAGCTATAGAGATATTATAAATGGTACAGAATGGCTCAGTACTCATGGAAAAGAGCTGGCTAAACATAAGATTCTTACTATGAGAGTAAGCCTTGGGAAAAACGAAATAGAAAATGACCTTTCTGACATAAATCTAACCGGTGATCTGGTGGACGATTATATATCGCTTCTTGTCAGCAAGGAACGCTTTGAAAGAGGTCAGATCAAGAAAGAAGACGAGAAAAGACAGATCTTTAATGCTAATTTGTTTGAGGTAAATGCCTATTTTTTGAATAGGTATAATGCACTTTATGTAAGTAGTGGAATACTCGCTAATCCTTATTGTTCCAAAACGGCATCATTCGAGGAAATGCTAGGTTACTATGGTACATTAATAGCACATGAATATGCTCATTCATATGATCCTTACGGTATTAACTATGATTGGAATGGATGGTGGGAGACTTGGATGAAAGAGGATGAGGAAGCTGCATATACCGAGAATCAGCAGAAAATCGCAGACTTTTTTGATGGCCTCGAAGTTGAATATGGTCGTAAGATAGACGGTGATCTTATTATGAATGAAACCTTTGCTGACCTTATGGCCATGAGGTGCTGCCTTAAAATCCTGGAACAAAAAGAAAATCCTGACTACGATTTATTCTTTAGGACTTATGCCAGAATAAATGCTCACTATATTACAGAGCAGGGCATTGATAGCGCTGTTGCAGACAGCCATCTTATCGGCAAAGAAAGAGTGAATCACATCCTTGGGCAATTTGATAAGTTTTATGAAGTGTATGATATTGATGAAAACAGTCCCTACTACGTTCCAGAAGACAAGCGGTTATCGGTGTTCTGAAATATCAAACAAATGAGAATAATAAGATAAAATTATCTATTGATTTGCTATAGAATGTGACAAAACTGTAAGTTATAACTGCACCTTCTGCATTTCATAGTAGAAGCCTTTCTTATCAAGGAGCTCCTGATGAGTTCCCTGTTCAACAATACGCCCTTCATGGATTACCAGAATAAGGTCTGCGTTTATGATGGTGGAAAGTCTGTGGGCGATAGCGATAATTGTCCGCTTTCCTGCCATCTGACTTATCGCAGCCTGAATCTGTTTTTCAGTCTGAACATCTACGGAAGCAGTAGCTTCGTCCAGAATTATAATAGGAGAATTCCTGAGTATAGCTCTGGCGATAGCTACTCGCTGCTTCTGTCCACCGGACAATCTCAATCCTCTTTCACCGACCTGAGTGTCGTATAGCTTTGGCATATTGAGAATGTCGTCGTGAATATTCGCCGCTTTGGCAGCAGCTATAATTTCCTGCCTTGTGGCATCAGGCCTTGCATAGCCTATGTTCTCAGCGATAGTGCCATTAAATAAAAAGGTATCCTGCAGAACAGGAGAAATGTTATGCCTGAGGCTTTCAAGTGTGACGTGTTTAATATCTTTTCCATCAATAAGAACGCGGCCCTGCTGAGGATCATAGAATCTGGAAATCAGCTGAGTTGCAGTTGTCTTACCAACTCCAGTAGGCCCTACAAGTGCCACCATCATGCCTGGTTTGCAGGAAAAAGAAACATCTTTTAAAACCGGAACTTCGTTGCTGTAGTGAAAACTTACATTTTCAAAGGCAACAGCCCCCTTTACATCGGTGAGTTCTTCTGCGTCCTCTGAATCAGAGATAGCTGATGGGGTATCAAGGATGAGAGCAACTCGTTCTGCACCTGCAAGGGACTGCTGAAGATCCTCGATGAGTCTTGCAAGCCCGGAAACTGGCTGGTAAAAGAGTGAAAGATAGAGCATAAAAGCTACGATATCTGCCACACCGAGCTGACCTCTGTAAGCAAGGTAACCACCAAAAAATACTACAAGAATTGTTCCGATAGATGAGAGAAACTCTACGCTTGGATGGAAGATTCCACTGGCTCTGAGAGCTCTTAGCATTGCTTTTACCTGATCAAAGCTCTTTGTCTTAATGCGCTGACTTTCATATTTTTCCTGGCCAAAGGCCTGTATTTCGTGAAGACCAGATAAAGAATCCTGAAGCTGGGCGTTTAGTTCGCCCATACTCTTTTGGGAAACTCTGAAAAATGGTCTTACAACCTTGGCAAAAATAACTCCTGAAATAAGTATAAGTGGTATTGGGAAACAGGTGATAAGCGCAAGCTTCACGTTTACAGTAAGGAGAATCACAAGGACTCCAACAAAGGTCACAACGTTAGTGATCATATCAGGGATCATGTGGGCATAAAGAAGTTCAAAGTCTCTTGTGTCATTGACGATCCTGCTCATAAGATCGCCTGTCTGCTTATCATGGAAAAAGCCAAGATCAAGGCTCTGAAGTTTGTCATAGAGCCTGCTTCTAAGGTCGCCCACAAGATACCAGGCGGCTCTGTGAGCAAGATAGTTACTAAGGAATCTAAAGAGAACTCTTAGAAGATACAGTATTAGAAGCGCCAGAGCAAGTCCTTTTACCTGTGAAAGCGCGGCTTCATCTACACCTTTCCCTACAATTCCTACCATATTTGATAGTACCTTGGGTGCAGTAAGATTTACTGCTGTAAGCCCAAACGTTGCCAAGATTGCTATAACATATAACCCCTTGTAGCGCGCTGCCTCTTTGGTCAGCTTCCACAATACCTTCCATACTCCCATACTTCCAGGCCCCTTCCTAATACGATGCTATTACTATTGAGTATTAATATAAATATATCGCATCTCCCAGCGCTTTACGAGGATTTTGTAATTTAACGTTTTTCGTTAAAAAATTGTTGACAAATATAAAATGACCTCTTACAATGAATTTAACGATAAACATTAAAAACAAAACGAAATTCGTAGGAGGCAAAAAAATGAGAACATCAAAACTTAGAAACTTTACAGCAGTGTTTGCCAAGGTTATGGAAGTAATCGCATGGGTTGGCACAGGAGCAATCGTATTATCTGGAATAGCTATAGCAGCGCTCAAGGATCAGATCCTCAAGGCTTACACAGAGGCAAGCAGTTTTCAGTTCACAACTACAGGCATCAACCCTGGAACAATTGACGAGAGCACCTTTTTCCCAGTAATGATAGCGCTTCTTATTTATGGTTTGGTGGTTGGAGTTCTTTTGATTATTATGTTCAGAAACGTAAATCTTATCTTTAAGACAACTAATACAGCTTCTCCTTTTGATATTTCAAATGTTAGTCGCATCAAGAATATTGGCTATATCGCGCTGGCACTTCCAGTATGCAAGATAATAGCTAATATCGCTCTTGGTTTTATCAGCAAGGATTTCACAATTGGTGTCGAGGCAAGTGAAGTTCTCTTTGGACTGATCATCCTCTGCCTTGCTCAGTATTTTGCATATGGTGCATCTCTTGAAAAAGATGTAGAAGGATTGTTATAAAGGAGATCATTATGGGAAAAATTGTTCTAGAACTAGATGTAATGATGGCCAGACGCCATATGTCACTTAATGACCTTTCAGAGAAGGTAGGAATTGCAAACGTAAACTTATCCAAGATAAAAAACAATAAGGTAAATGCAATTAGATTCAGCACACTTGCAGGAATTTGTGAATCATTAGAGTGTGAACCAGGAGACATTTTAAAATACGACCCGAATGGAGATAGCAGCGATGACACAGACAGTTAATGAATTAATAGGTTCAGTAGTACAGATACTTCTTTTTACTCTCATTCCATTTATCTGGTGGCTTATAACCGCCAGGAAAAAAGAAAATTTCTTTTCCTGGATCGGTCTTAAAAAGCCAGTAGGAGATAAGAAAAAAATATTACTATTCATGCTTGGTGCATTTGTTATATGCGAAGTAATTGGAACAATCCTTAATCTCACCGTGTTTAGAACTGACTGGAATGTATCATCATTTGCAGGGCAGGGAAACAGCGGACTTGTGGCAGCTATTTCCTTTTCTTATTTGCATACAGCCTTTTCTGAGGAGATACTCTACCGAGGTTTCCTTCAGAAAAGACTTCAAAAGAGCCTTGGGTTTGTGGCAGGAACAATTGTACAGGCTGCTATCTTCGGAGCATCACACGTTATTCTGTCACTTAGCATGATCACATTTGCAGAGGGAGTTGCACTTTTTCTTTATCCTATGATTCCAGGAGTTCTCATTGCAATTGTCAATGAAAAGAAATGCGAAGGATCAATACTTCCAGGCTGGCTCATTCATGGAACATTAAACGTGATCACACATTTATCTCAGTTATGGTGAGACTCTTTGTCCCTAATCAGCTTGCAAGATCTCTTTTGCCAAAGATTACGTAGGCACAGATAGTGGCGCAAACAGATACGCAAATAGCCAATATCAGCGCAGAGGCGGAAACTTCAATTCCGGAAAAGATTTCTGAGGCGTTAGCATAGGAGTAGGGACCGATAAAGAGATAATCCTTAAGGTCAGGAACAACTCGCCCCATTAGGTCATAAACATAGAAGAAAAGGGTGATTCCAAGGCCCATACCCATCTTGCTCTTTCCTGAAAATGCGGATATTGCAAAGCAGATGGCAGCAATTTCAATGTTCATAAGGAGCTGCCTTAACATAAAGGTTACAAATTCAGAGGTGGGCAGCTCTTCGCCAAGATACCAGAAGCCTGATACGTAGAATATTGCGCAGATCACAGTGAAAAGAACTAGCATGATAGCTACGCAGATTCCCTTGGCGGTCAGGACTTTGGACCTTGAAACAGGCAAGGTAAACAGAAACTCTCCGGAGTGTTTATCCTCTTCCTTGGATATAATATCAGCCGCCAGGATTGCGGAAAACATGCCACTTCCAAGCCCATGTACAGTGCCAACCTCTGTGGCAAAGTAGCCTGAAAGAGTTGCGATGCTGAGAGTGCTCATTCCAAAGGCATCTGAGAAGGCACCCATATTGGAAAACATGTCTGCCATGTCTTTCATGTCGCCTTCCATGCTCTGATAGAGGAGGATGCATATAAGGCCTATGGCTCCGACAGATAATGACCATATCAGGAATGTTTTTAGATTAAGCTTTAGTTCTCTATATAATATATGTTTCATGTTCTTATTCCTCCACTCCATCTTCATAGAATTTCAGGAAGGTTTCATCATCTATATCAACGGAATCCAGCATGGTGAGCCTTCCTTCTCTCATTATGGCTGCGTGTCTGCAGTATTTATTTACCTCTGTCAGAACATGAGTAGATAAAAGGCAGGTAGCGCCGTTATCCACGTATTCATTTACAAGGTCAAAAAAGGTCTTCTGCATAAGAGGATCAAGGCCGCCTGTAGGTTCATCAAAGATAAAGAGTTTTGGCCTGTGCTGCATTGCGCACACGATACTGACCTTTTTCCTATTGCCATAGGATAACTGCTTTATTTTTTTGTTCTTGTCTACTTTTAGCCTTTCGCAGAGCTTTTCGGCTTCTAGGGAGCAGTCGATACCTCTTACATCTGCGGCGTATTTTATTACATCTTTGACCTTCATAGAATCGTAGAACCAGGCTTCTGATGGCATGTAGCCTACATTTTTAAGGATTTCTTCGTGATCCTTTACGCTATCAAGGCCTAATATCTTTATACTTCCGCTATTTATCTTTAGTAGTCCCAGCATTGATCTGATAGTAGTAGATTTTCCAGCTCCGTTAGGTCCTAGAAATCCGAAAATATCACCTTCTTTAATTTCCAGAGAAACGTCTATTACGCCACGGTTCTTGCCGTAACTCTTTGTGAGATTTCCAATCTCGACTATATTTGTCATATAATTGTCTCCTTTATTTCGTTTGCCTATATCTTACATTTAGCACAAATAAAAAGCGGGAACAATAGATGTTCCCGCAAGATGCACATATTAACTGGTAAGATTCACTTTTTGTGTTCAGATTGAAAGATTCTGAGGTCTTCGTTTAATCTTTTGTCATCGATTTGTCTTTTGGACTTATAGATCAGAAAAACGCAGATATAAACAATCAGAATGTAAGCCGCAAAGAGGATAGTGGCAAGGAGGTTTCTATCAAACCATTTAAAGAGATAAGAAACGCCGCAGTATAGGGCAGTGCACAGGATAATGGCACCCCACTCTTTTTTGCCAAGGCGCTCTGCTTCGTCAAAGTTCCACAGGACGTATACCTGGAGATAGCCTATAAAATAACAGGTAAATATCAGCTCTGTCATATGCAGGATATCTGCTACGAAGACTCCGCCAATCATCCTAAAAACACAGTAGTAGAACAGGAATGCAAAAAAGTAAAGGCAGGCCTTGAACTCGATGCCAATTTCTTTTGTAAGGTAGAGTTCCCACAATGTTACGCGGGATCCGTTTTTTCTTTTACCATCCTTCATGTTATCGATCTCCTTTCAGTAGTCTTCTGAAATCCACAGCGTATCGCCGGGAGATCATGATATGTTCGCCGCCTTGCATAGTTGCGTCAATCCTATTAGAGGACAGGCTCTTTAGCGCCACGACTTTTCCGATATTGATGATCATTGACTTGCTGCACCTAAAAAAGCTTTCGTCGTCAATTTCATTCATAAATGAATAAAGGGATCCGTCGATGCGGACAACTTTTTTGGCAGTGTAGGCAAAAAGTTTATCATCAACAGATTCAAGATAGAGCACGTCTTCAAGGTTAATGCAGACGCTTTCTGAATCTACTTTGCCCCAGAGTTTGCCAGATCCGCCTTCAAGAATGCCGATTATTTTATTTATGGTGGGATTTGGCTCTTTATATCTGATTGTTATGCTCTCATCCCCGTCAGTTATCTTTTGAATGTCAATATTCATGGCATTTTTCCTTCCATACTACTAACATACCATATTCCAGGCACAAATGCTCAGTCTACAGGTGTAATTATTTTGTTGCACAAAGAAAAACATTGACACAGAAAATTTCAGAAGAAATAATATAGATAACTTTATCACTTTAACGTAAAGGAGATATTTATGTTTGATATAACGTTTGTTGATACCTACTGGTCATTGCTTCCTGCGCTGATAGCTATTGCGCTGGCACTGATAACCAAGGAGGTGTATTCCTCACTGTTTATCGGTATCCTGGTCGGTGGTATGCTTTATTCTAACTTCAGTTTTACAGGGACTATTGAGCATGTATTTACAGATGGCATGATTGCTCAGCTTTCAGATTCATGGAACGTTGGAATACTGATATTTCTGGTAGTTTTGGGAACCATGGTAATGCTCATGAACAGAGCTGGCGGATCTGCAGCCTTTGGAAAATGGGCGGTGGCCCATGTTAAGACCAAGGCTGGGGCTCAGGTTTCCACTATAATTCTTGGAATGCTTATCTTCATCGATGACTATTTTAACTGTCTTACAGTAGGCTCAGTAATGAGGCCTGTTACTGATAAACATAAGATTTCCAGAGAAAAGCTGGCGTATCTTATCGATGCAACAGCAGCTCCTATCTGTATAATTGCTCCAATTTCATCCTGGGCAGCAGCTGTTACAGGATTTGTGGATGGAGCTAATGGACTGACTCTTTTTGTAAGGGCGATTCCTTATAACTTCTACGCTTTACTAACTATAGTAATGATGTTTGGCCTTACTTTCATGAATTTTGATTATGGTGCTATGAAAAAGGCAGAAGAACATTCTCAGGTAAAAGACTTTAAGAATGCTCTTGGCGAAGGCGAAGGCCTTTTGGGAGCTGTGGATCAGCCACATCCACCAACATCTGTAAAGGGAAGAGTAATCCACCTTATTTTCCCTATTGCGTCACTTATCGTATGCTGCGTTATTGGAATGATCTATACTGGCGGATTCTTTTCAGGAGAAAGCTTTGTTGATGCCTTTTCAGGATCAGATGCATCTGTTGGACTAGTATATGGCTCAGTTGCAGCACTTATACTGACAGTTATATTCTTTATGGCAACAAGAGTTCTTGGATTTATCGAGTGCATGAATTCAATTCCAGAAGGCTTTAAGAGTATGGTTCCAGCTATTTTGGTACTGACTCTGGCTTGGACTCTTAAGTCAATGACAGATTCTCTTGGAGCAGCTAACTATGTTGCTGGGATTTTTGAAAACTTTGCAGATGGCAGCGCAGTAATGAGCTTTATCCCTGCTGTAGTATTCGTAATCGGAGCTTTCCTTGCCTTTGCAACAGGAACTTCCTGGGGAACCTTCGGAATACTGATTCCAATTGTTGTAAACGTATTTGGTTCAAATATGGGGAACGAATTGATGATCATTTCTATTTCAGCATGCATGGCTGGTGCTGTATGTGGCGATCACTGTTCACCTATATCAGATACAACTATCATGGCCAGTGCTGGAGCTCAGTGTGACCACATCAAGCACGTATCTACGCAGCTTCCATATGCGATGACCGCAGCCGCAGTATCTTTTGTAGCATATATCATATCCGGATTTATCAGAAACTGGCTGATCTGCCTGCCACTTGGCATAGTGATCATGCTGGGAACACTGTTTGTGATCAAACAAAAAGCAAAGTGATACTAGGTATGGACCTGGGAGACCACTCCCGGGTTTCTACGTAGCAAAAAAGGACATCCAATCGGATGTCCTTTTTTAGAGCGATAGACGGGGCTCGAACCCGCGGTCTCCACCTTGGCAAGGTGGCGCTTTACCAACTAAGCTACTATCGCGTTTCGTATGCTGTTGTCTGCGCGACAACAAAGTAATTATTACACTAGACCATGGGGTTTGTCAACGGTTTTTTATTGAATCTTTTAAATCTATGTTTTACCACTGACCAGCCCAAACCTTGTTGCACAGATTAGTGCAGTATTCCAGGGAAAAGCTAGGATCCTGGGATAGAATCTGATTCTTAAGAGCCATATCAGAAGTGTACTTGCTAAGAGGGTAAACATGAATTCCCTGATATCCTTTCTGAAGATGGCATACAAGAGGAGTTATGCCATGGCTTTTAACCACAATCTCACCAGAAGAGTTCCTGCCAATAGTTATCTGGGCCATTCCACCTACCATGCGGTTTGCTATGCCACTGCCAGAGCTTGAGGTCCAATTTACGAAATTACCAAGAGAGTAGTAAACAAGCATATCACCGCCGCCGTGGTTGTTGGTAATTCCTGAAATGCCATCATCTAAAAACTCAATAGGTTCGATAACATGAGGGTGAGTTCCTATTACAAGGTCAGCGCCATACTGTCTGAATACTTCGGCCCACTTTTTCTGACTTGCATCAATACCCAGATTGTATTCTGTTCCCCAGTGAGGGCAAACGATAGTAAAATCAGCATTTTCTTCTGCGTATTGTAAATCGGCAATAACCTTACTTTTATCCAGCATATCAACTGCATGAGGCATGTCTTTTGGCGGATTTATGCCATTTGTGCCATAGGTGTAGTTGAGGATTGCAATGCGAATTCCTTTTGATTCCACAATATCTACACGTGCATATTCACTTTCATCGCCATTAAGTCCCACAACAGTCATGCCTGGATGATTATTCTTCCAATAAGAGTAACAATTCTGAAGGCCTCTTTTTCCTTTATCCAGTGAGTGATTGGTGGCGTGACATACAACATCAAACCCTGCATTTACAAGAGAATCACCAATTTCATAAGGCGCATTAAAAGAGGGATAACCAGATATTCCAAGCTCTGCTCCACCAATTATAACTTCCTGATTGACGATAGAAATATCTGCGTCACTGATAATATCCTTTGTATCCTGGAAAATAAAGTCAAAATTATAATCGCCATTTTCGCTCACGGAGGCTTCTTCCACAGGTGTGTGCAGCAAAATATCGCCCACCATGAGGATTGAGACATCTTCAGATGGACCTTGCGCAGAAAAATTTGGATTAAAGAATAGCGAAGCGATAAGACCGATAAGAATAAGACTTTTTTCCATAGCTATTTCCTCTTTTACCATTATAATGTTATTATACAATCTTGTGCGAAATGGGCGCACAAAAATGACACAGTAGTTAACGAAATTTAGTTGGAGAAAAAACATGGGAAAAATAAAGACTGCAAACGCAGCAGCGATAATAAGAAAAAGAGAGGGCCGCGAGTTTAAGGCAGGCGGCGCCTGGATCTATGACAATGAAGTGGACAGAGTGGAAGGCAGTTACGAAAACGGCGATATTATTGAGGTCCACGATTTTGATGGATATTTTCTGGGATATGGATTTATCAATGAAAAGTCCAAGATCAGGATCCGTATGATGTCCAGGAAAAAAGAGAACCCAGTGGATGAAGCTCTTTTGGAAAAGAGAATAAAAAGAGCCTGGGAATACAGAAAAGCTGTCATGGCCAGCTATATTGATGAATATCTATTGGATGGAGATAAAGAGGCAGCTAAAGACAAAGAGAAATACGCAAAGGCGCTCAGCAAGCTTTCAACAAGGTTTATCTTTGGCGAAGCAGATTTCATTCCAGGAATAACAATCGACAAGTTTTCTGATGTGCTGGTAATAGAGTCACTGGCTCTTGGCACTGACCGCATGAAGGATATTATTCTCGACATTTGCAAAAAAGTTCTTGCAGAAGATGGCGTAAATATCAGGGGAATCTATGAGAGAAGCGATGCCAAGGTGCGTGAACTTGAAGGACTAGAGCGTACAAAGGGCTTTATCGGGCAGGAGTTTGATACTAAGGTTCTCATAGAAGAAAATGGCGTCAAATACTATGTTGATGTGGAAAATGGCCAGAAGACAGGTTTTTTCCTTGACCAGAAGTTCAACAGACAGTCTATAAGAGGTCTCTGTAAGGGTAAAAAAGTTCTCGACTGCTTTACCCACACTGGCTCTTTTGCCCTTAATGCGGCAGCAGGCGGAGCCGCATCTGTCCTTGGAGTTGATGCATCAGACCTTGGCTGCAAGCAGGCTGAGGAAAATGCAGCACTAAATGGACTTGAAAAAATCGCCTCATTCCAGTGCGCAGATGTTTTCGAACTTCTTCCTGACCTTGAGAAAAAGGGCGAGAAGTTTGATGTGGTAATTCTTGATCCTCCTGCATTTACCAAGTCCAGAGCTTCAATAAAGAAGGCTGCTACAGGCTACAAGGAGATCAACATGCGTGGAATGAAGCTTGTTAAGGACGGTGGATATCTTGCAACCTGCTCATGTTCACACTTTATGGATGAAGAACTTTTCCTCAAGACCATAGCTGATGCAGCAAGAGATGCTCACAAGCGTCTTACACAGGTGGAGTTCAGACAGCAGGCAGCTGATCACCCAATCCTCTGGGGCGGAGCAGCATCTTATTATTTGAAGTTTGTTATCTTTCAGGTAACTGACGAAATATAATAATGTTTTAATTATTATTCCACATTTCTTAATTTGAACATTATTATACCTGGAATTACAATTATGGTATGAAGAACGAGAGCAGACAACCTATTATGCGTGATAGGACATATAAACAGGTTGTTGGTGGCGATTACCTATCTGACAAGCAGTATTTCGTAGTTGCCACTGCTCTTTTAGTTGTGCATTTAATGCTGGAGGCGTTTTACATATGGCTTGGCGCTACTCCCATGGTCATAATTAATATCTTCAGTATTTTGACGTATGTAGTCAGTATTTTTGTGCTCATAAGAAATAAAGTACTGTTATCCATATGGATAATGGTGTTTGAAGTATATCTTCATGCCCTATGCTGCTGCGTCGTTATTGGTATAACGTGCGGATATCAGCTTTGGCTCTTTGGAACCTTGTCTTGTGTATTTCTGCCATTTTTTCTACCTGGTTTAAATGGATTTCAGAAAAAACAAATAGGCATTTTTAGTACTATCATTGTTGCATCTTTCATGATAATTACTGCTCTGGGAAGGAGAGGCCTTTTACCGACCAGGTATAATGCAACCTTTGAAGTAGCCAGTGTTTTGTACTATGCAAATGCATTTCTTAGCTTTAGTGCAATTATGTTTTATGCGGCTGCATATAACATCAGAATGTCAGAAAAGAACATGGAACTTCAGATGGCTGCGGAACATGACTTTTTGACAGGCATTTACAACAGGCAGAGAATGCAGAAAATATTAGATTCAGAGATCTTGCGGGCACAGGTGTTTTCAGATATGCACTTGATGGTTGCTATTGCAGATATAGATTATTTCAAAAAAATAAACGATACTTATGGCCATGTTGCAGGAGATGAAGCCCTAAAAGAACTTACAAACGTTTTTGCAAGGTATTTAGATGCAGGGCTTTTATATGGAAGATGGGGAGGCGAGGAATTCTTGCTGATAGCCCCAGAAGATATGTCATATGATGAGTTTGCCAAGTTGCTTGAGGATATAAGGCAGCAGGTAGAAGATAATGAGCTGTTAATAGAAAATGCTAAGATTAAATTTACAATTTCGATAGGTGCCGCTATTTACGAGAAAGGAGATACCTCCGAACAACTTGTAAATTTAGCTGATGACAGATTGTATAAGGCCAAGGAAACCGGAAGAAACAAAGTAGTTTACTGACAAAAATAGATTGTATACAAGATAAAAGAGTGCTAGAATCGTGGGTATGGAGTCATGGATGACTTCATACCTTTTTTGGTTTTTTATATATAGGAGGAAATAAAAATGCCAGGAATGACAGATTACGATTTACTTACACAGCAGCTGAAGTCACTTTCAGAGGATGAGAACTTTTTTATGCCAGTATTATCCAATGCATCTGCTCTTTTAGCTGAGAACTTAGAAGATATAAACTGGGCAGGTTTTTACCTGATAGATAAGGGATCACTTATGCTCGGACCATTTCAGGGAAAGGTTGCCTGCATCAGAATACCTTTAGGCAAGGGAGTTTGCGGAACTGCAGCCAAGGAGGACAGAACACTTCTTGTTGAGGATGTTCATAAATTTGCTGGACATATCGCATGTGACAGCGCATCCAATTCAGAGATAGTTGTTCCAATTCACTGTAATGGCAAGGTTATTGGTGTTCTTGACATCGATAGCCCTTCTTTTGACAGATTTAAGTTTGAGGATCAGATTGGGCTTGAGAAGTTTGTTAAGGTTCTTGAGGAAAACACAGATTTCTGCAGGTTCAACGGACTTAGAGAGGATCAGTTCAAAGAATAATTAAGGGGAAAGACAAAATGTCAGCTAAGATTTCTTTTTCAAGCGATTATACAAAGGGCGCTCATCCTAGAATCCTTGAGCGCTTAGTTGCAGACAATCTGACTCAGAATCCGGGATACGGTACTGATGATATCTGCAAGGCGGCAGCAGACAAGATAAAAAGAGCCTGCGGATGTCAGGAAGGTGACGTATTCTTCCTTGTTGGAGGCACTCAGACCAATCAGACTATCATAGACATGCTCCTGAAACCCTATGAAGGTGTGATTGCAGCTCAAACAGGCCATATAGCGGCTCACGAAGCTGGCGCTATAGAGTTTTCCGGACACAAGGTCCTGACTATATCAGGCCATATTGAGAGACAGGAAGATTCAGAGTTTGTTCTTCCTGAAAATGCAGGCAAGATTGACGCTGGGGAACTAAAGGCATTCATAGATACTTTCTATGGCGATGATAATCATGAGCACATGGTATTTCCAGGTGCCGTGTATATTTCTCATCCCACAGAATATGGAACGCTGTACACCAAGAAGGAACTTACCGAAATCTCTGCTGTTTGCAAGGAGTACAAGATTCCCTTATTCCTTGATGGAGCAAGGCTTGGCTACGGACTTATGAGCAAAAGAACTGACGTTACCCTTCAGGATATCGCAAGCCTTGTAGATGTGTTCTATATCGGCGGAACCAAGGTGGGGGCACTTTTTGGAGAAGCAGTAGTATTCCCTAAGGGAGTTACAACAGCCCATCCAATCCCGGTTATCAAGCAGCATGGCGCCCTTCTTGCCAAAGGGTGGCTTTTAGGAGTGCAGTTTGACACCTTGTTTACAGATAACCTGTACTTTGAAATCAGCAGAAACGCCATAGAAATGGCAGAGCTGTTAAAAGAAATCCTCAGGGAAAAGAACTACAGATTCTTCCTGGACTCTCCAACAAACCAGCAGTTTGTTATTGTGGATAACGATAAGTTAAAGGAACTAGATGGACAGGTCGGTTATGGCTTCTGGGAGAAGTTTGACGACACCCATACGGTTATAAGATTTGCTACAGACTGGGCAACCACAAAAGAGGACATAGAAGCTCTAAAGAATTTCCTGTAAGAAATGCTTGTGATAATATAGTCTTGTGTGATAAACAAGGACTATGTCCTGTGAAAAAATAATTTGCTACCTGTATATTCACGGGTAGCAAATTATTTTTTTATGCTGCAGAGTCGCTGATATGAATAATTCGATTTGTATTTCAAAGTGATCTAGGAATAAGCTCTACATTCTCAAATCTGATATTTTCGCAGTATTCAAGGCTTATATTATCAGGAGTAAGGTCGGAAACATCGCTGATCACACCATCAAAGGCCTGATTTCTTCCTGCTTTATCTTCCATAACAATATCCTTAAGCTCTATATTTTTTATCTCATAACCTGGAACATCAAAGCCGCACAACAGAACTGATGGGCAGTCGTGCCATTCATTTTTGCCGGCATTATTATCAAGGTATCTTCCAAGAAGATGTATTCTCTCAAATTGGCAATCACCAAGCTGAGGTGGAACCTTAGAGCCTTCGCCGTCGTCATTGTATCCTACAGAGTGCATTTGGATGTGTGAAGCTGTGATATCACGAACAAGGATATTTCGAACATAGCCTCCACGCTTTTTTGTGGCCTTGATTTCTATTCCAGACCAGGTTGGTCCCATCTGGCAATCCCAAAGTCGGACATCCTCAACACCACCTGACATCTCACTTCCAATGCAAAGACCGTGGCCAAAGTGAGTTATGCTGTCAAAAACTCTGATATGCTTGGTTGGTCTGTTTATCACATTGCCTTCAGGGTTCTTGCCGGATTTGATGGCAACGGAGTCATCTTCAGTATAGAAATCACAGGCATAAAGAGTTGAATTTGTGGATGAATCAGGATCCCAGCCATCTCCATTCCATATACCCTCGGATTTTATAGTGCAATGATCTGTAACAATCTGATCTGAGTAGATAAAGTGAATATTCCAGGAAGGAGCATAGCCAAGGGCAAGTCCATGGATCCAGATGTTGCGGCAATTGCTCATGTTGATGAGCCTTCCTCTGAAGCGGCTTGCGATAGTTTCTGGCTTCTCATAATCCTTTATCTTATCCCCAAGAGATGCGATATAGTCCTTGAGTCTTTCGCCTTCTATTCTTGCAATTGCCTTGGCAAGCGCAGCTCCGCCTCCATAGATAGTACCTTTTCCCTTGATAACTACATTTTCACAGGTAAAACCTGCGTTGTGGTCAAGTTCACCAAGATTTAAAAGACTTCTATAACATTCCATTTCATAGCCTTCAAAGCGGCTGTGGATCTTGGGAAGATAGTCAAAGGGCTCGTCTGTTCCCTGCAAAAGAGCTCCCTCATCCAGATAGATTTCTGTATCTGAGTGAACGTTAAGAGCACCTGTAAGGTAAGTTCCAGCGGGAAAGTAAACGTAAGAATCCTTATCACAGGCATCAAGAGCTTCCTGAATGGCATTTGTATTCATATGCTCCCCATCGCCTATGGCATAAAAAGGAGCCTTGGTCACATCTAGCATCTTTTTGACTGAGCCTGTGTGAACGGTAATGATTCCAAGGCTTTTTCCAGAATCTTTTATCCTGATCTCAACAACATAGTCAGTGTCTGGTACCAGATTATCAAAAGAACTATGTGTCTTACTAGTTTCTGAAGTTACAAAACCATCAACTAAAACTTCATAGATGGTATCCAGTGTTGCATCCAGGGGCATATCCCAGAAAACTTCAGCTTCTGTAGCTGTAGCTCTGTAGTCCAGCAGAAAATCAAAATCCTTCATTGTGTGTTCTCCTTCATCCTTTATAAAAGAGATAATAAAAGCATGTATCAAATTATATGATAAACAAATGATACCCTGTGTGCTGCGCCAGTTCTAGTAAATTTTGCTTAGAAATATAGCAATTTTATTCATGATACAAAAGCTTTTTAGAATTGTCGCATAATTATCGAAAAAGAGTAACAATTCTATTGAGAAGTGATTATAATATAGTGTATAAAATATGGGCGGAGGCCTAAATTCTAGGAGGCGTGGTATGAAGAAATATGTAGCAGAATGTATTGGAACAGCAACACTTGTAGTACTGGGCTGCGGAACAGCGATGCTGGTTGGATGTGATGCGGCAAGCGGATCAGGATATCTTTTAACTGCACTTGCATTTGGTCTGACAATCGTAGCTATGGCTTACTCAATCGGAAACATTTCAGGATGCCATATTAACCCTGCGGTTTCTCTTGGAGTTTTACTAAGTGGCGGAATGGAAGTCAGTGAATTTGTTGGCTATGTTGTATCACAGTGTATTGGCGCTTTTGCTGGTGCTGGAATCCTTGCACTTATTTTTGGACTTGGCGGCGTAGAAGACAAGACCGGCGGATTTGGATCAAATGGTCTTGCTGGTGTTAATGGAAATCCTATAGCCGGACTTATTGTTGAGATCGTACTTACATTTATCTTTGTCATTGCTATTTTGGGTGTTACATCCAAGAAGGCTGGACATGGCTCTTTTGGCGGACTTGTAATAGGCCTTACTCTTGTAGTAGTTCATATCCTTGGCATTGGCCTTACAGGAACATCTGTAAACCCGGCAAGAAGCTTTGGACCAGCACTTGTAGCTGCATTTACTGGAAATACAGCTCCAATAGCAGCTCTTTGGGTATTTATCGTAGGACCACTTGTAGGAGCAGCCTGCGCAGCTTGCGTATACAAGGCTCTTGAGAAAAACTGATATTATTAGCTTGCACTTTTTTAATATACGTAGTATGATGTGTGCATTATAGATAAAAAGCTGTGACGAAGACAGTAGATAGCTTGTGAAAGCGTGCAGAGAGCTGGCGGTTGGTGCGAGTCAGTGCGAGTAGGAGCTTTTCGAAAATCACTTCTGAGCTGCAGAATCGAACAGATATTATTCGTAATACAGTAGATTTTTGCCGTATATCCTGGCGTTAACGGGAAGCGTATTCAACCGAAGGTCATCCGACGGCGCGTATGTGTAAACAGGTGGTATAACGAGACTAGATTAATCAGCCCTCGTCCTTTTTACAAAGGATGGGGGCTTTATTATGTGCAGGATTGCATAATGAAATTTGCTGCTTCGCAGCATTCAATCCGCACGGCGATAAAAATGCAAAGCATTTTCATCGATTGTAATCAAGAAAGGAGCTCAAAGATGTACAACAAAGTCGATACCGACATGAACTTTGTCGGCAGAGAAAAGAAGATTGAAGAATTCTGGAAAAATGAGAATATCTTCCAGAAGAGTGTGGACACTCGTAGTAAGGGCGATATGTATATGTTCTACGATGGCCCTCCAACAGCAAACGGTAAGCCTCATATTGGTCACGTTCTTACACGTGCCATCAAGGATATGATTCCTAGATACCGCACAATGAAGGGATATACTGTTCCTCGTAAGGCTGGTTGGGATACTCACGGTCTTCCAGTTGAGCTTGAAGTAGAGAAGATGCTGGGCCTTGATGGTAAGGAACAGATTGAAGAATACGGAATGGAGCCTTTCATCAAGAAGTGTAAGGAATCTGTTTGGAAATATAAGGGAATGTGGGAAGACTTCTCTGGCACAGTTGGTTTCTGGGCTGATATGGAGCACCCATACATCACTTATGATGACAATTTCATCGAGTCAGAGTGGTGGGCTCTTAATGAAATCTGGAAGAAAGGTCTTCTGTACAAGGGCTTTAAGGTAGTTCCTTACTGTCCTCGTTGTGGCACACCTCTTTCATCACACGAGGTTGCTCAGGGATATAAGACATTAAAAGAACGTTCTGCTCTTGTTCGCTTCAAGGTTAAGGGCGAAGATGCATATTTCCTTGCATGGACAACAACACCTTGGACACTTCCTTCAAACATCGGCCTTTGCGTAAATCCAGATGAGAAGTACGTTAAGGTTAAGGCTGCTGATGGAAACGTATACTACCTTGCTGCAGCTCTTGCAGACAACGTACTTGGTTCTCTTGCAAAAGAGGAAGGCCAGAAGGCATACGAGGTTCTTGAAACATACGTTGGTACAGACCTTGAATATAAAGAGTATGAGCCACTTTACCAGTGCGCAGCTGATGAGGCTGAGAAGCAGCACAAGAAGTGCTTCTTTATCTACTGCGATAACTATGTAACTATGACAGATGGTACAGGTATCGTACATATCGCTCCTGCATTCGGTGAAGACGACGCAAGAGTTGGACGTAAATATGACGCTCCACTTGTACAGATGGTAGATTCAGAAGGTAAGCTCAAGGCAGAGACTCCTTTTGCAGGCATGAGATGTAAGCCTACTCAGAAGGAAATGGATGAGGGTGCAATTAGTGCAGATCCAGAGGTATTAAAAGACCTTGATAAGAGAGGACTTCTCTTTGGCGCACCTAAGATGGAACATGATTATCCACACTGCTGGAGATGTGGTACACCACTTATCTACTATGCTCGTTCATCATGGTTCATCAAGGTTACAGAGGTTAAGGAAGACCTTATCCGTAACAACAAAGAGATTAACTGGGTTCCAGAGTCAATCGGTAAGGGACGTTTCGGCGACTGGCTTGAGAACATTCAGGACTGGGGTATTTCCCGTGACAGATATTGGGGAACACCACTTAATATCTGGGAGTGTGACGACTGTGGACATCAGCTTTCTGTAGGTTCCAGAAAAGAGCTTGCTGAGCTTTCAGGAGATCCTAGCGCAGAGACTTGTGAGCTTCACAGACCTTACATCGATAAGTTTGAGATCACATGTCCTAAGTGCGGCAAGAAGATGCACAGAGTAAAAGAGGTTATTGACTGCTGGTTCGATTCAGGCGCAATGCCATTTGCTCAGCTCCACTACCCATTTGAGAATAAGGAACTCTTCGAGAAGCAGTTCCCTGCTGAGTTTATCTCAGAGGCTGTAGACCAGACACGTGGATGGTTTTACTCACTTCACGCAGAGGCAACACTTCTTTTCAATAAGCCTGCATTTAAAAATGTTATAGTACTCGGCCTTGTGCAGGATGAAAATGGACAGAAGATGAGTAAGTCTAAGGGTAACGCTGTTGATCCTTTCGATGCTCTTGAAAAATATGGTGCAGATGCTATCAGATGGTACTTCTACACTAACTCAGCGCCTTGGCTTCCTAGCCGTTTCTCAGGTGATGCAGTTATGGAAGGACAGCGTAAGTTCCTCGGAACACTTTGGAACACTTATGCATTCTTCACACTTTATGCAAATATCGATGGTTTCGATGCTGCAAACTACAAGCTTGAACTTGATAAGCTTACTGTAATGGATAAGTGGCTTCTTTCTAAGCTAAACAGCTGTGTTAAGGCAGTAGATGACAACCTTAATAACTATAGGATTCCTGAGGCTGGTAAGGCACTTGATAACTTTGTTGATGAGATGTCTAACTGGTATGTACGTCGTAGCCGTGAGAGATTCTGGGCTAAGGGAATGGAGCAGGATAAGATTTCTGCTTACATGACTCTTTATACAGCACTTGTTACTGTATGTAAGGCTGCAGCACCTATGGTTCCATTCATGACAGAGGAAATCTATCAGAACCTTGTTCGTAACAGCTTTAAAGATGCTCCAGAGTCAATCCATCTCTGTGACTTCCCTGCTGTTGATGAGTCTCTTATCGACACTAAGCTTGAGAAGGATATGGAAGAAGTTCTTGATATCGTAGTACTCGGCCGTGCTGCAAGAAACGCAGCTAACATCAAGAACCGTCAGCCTATCGGACAGATGTATGTTAAGGCAGAGCAGACTGTAGGCGAGTTCTACACAGAGATCATCAGAGAAGAGCTTAATGTCAAGAATGTAAGCTTTACAGATGATGTTCGTGACTTCACAAGCTACAGCTTTAAGCCACAGCTTAAGACATTAGGACCTAAGTATGGCAAGAACATCGGTGCTATCAAGGCTTATCTTGAAGGCCTCGATGGAAACGCTACTATGGACGAGCTCAACACAAATGGTTCTATCAAGTTCAACGTTAATGATGTTGATGTAGAACTTGTTAAGGAAGACCTCCTTATCGAGATGGCTCAGAAGGAAGGCTTTGTATCTCAGGAGAACTGGGGTATTACAGTTGTTCTTGATACTAACCTTTCAGAGGAACTTATCAATGAAGGTTTTGTTCTGGAGGTTATCAGTAAGATCCAGACAATGCGTAAGGATTCAGGCTTTGAAGTTATGGATCACATCAAGGTTTCTCTTAACGGCAATGACAAGCTTGCTCAGATTGTCAAGGACAACGAGAGCAGCATCTCTACAAAGGTTCTTGCCAACGAAGTTGTTTACGGCTCAGACGTTGCTAATGCCAAGGAATGGGATATCAACGGCGAGAAGGTAACAATCGGAGTTGAGAAGATCTGATCAAAACAGAATAGATGATAAAACGCGAGGGTTCTCCTTAATTGGAGGCCCTCGTTTTTTCTGCAAAAAAGTTGTGTAAAATTATCTTGAAGCATAATATACCGAATAAAATTATCCGATATAAAATAAGACAAAGTAAATAGTATTTGCAAATAGTATTTTGGGGTTAGGAGAAAATATGGGACAGATTGTTAATCTAAAGTGCGAAAGATGTGGTTATGAGGCAAACCTATGGGTTGGGGCGGGGATGACCTTTTTTGACATCGAAAAGACAATAACTCTTTTTAATAAAGATACCCAGCAGAGAATAAGAAACGACCTTGAGAAAAATCCAAAGGGAACCTGGACCATAACAAAGGAAATAGGCGTCTGCGAAAGGTGCCGCAAGATTTCAGCAATACCTGTATTTATCCTCAATAAAGAGGATGGCACCGTTGTGGAATACAGAGGAAAGTGCATCTGCGGCGGAGATGTGGACATTGTAGATACAGAAAAGATATTAAGTGGCGAGATCAAACTTGAGTGCCCGGCTTGTGGAGATCTTCTTGTAGCAAGGAATGAGGGGTATTGGGACTGATAGCGGAGTAGCCAAATGGTAGTACAGCATAATATTTCTGGCATGAATGCCAACAGACAACTGAATATTACAACTGGAATCCAGGCTAAATCCTCAGAAAAGCTCTCCTCTGGCTATAGAATCAACAGAGCAGCTGACGATGCTGCGGGCCTTGCAATTTCAGAGAAGATGAGACGTCAGGTCAGAGGCCTTACTCAGGCATCAAGCAATGCTCAGGATGGAGTTTCCTGGTGTCAGATTGCAGATGGAGCCTTGAATGAAGTAAGTGACATGCTGGTAAGGGCAAGTGACTTGTCTATTAAGGCAGCCAATGACACTCTTCAGGACACAGACAGAGAATATATAAATGCTGAGGTTCAGCGACTTAGCGAAGAAATAGATAGAATCCATGGAGTTACAGAGTTTAATAATATACATATTTTCTCAGATGAAGGCTTTTCTCCAAGTAATGCAATGGTTGCTTCGGGAAAAGAAAACTCTATATCGATGGTCCTTCCCAATGGAACCAATGTAGAAATAACCTGTGAATTTGTAGATAGCGATGGAAATCAGGTTAATACACAAGCTAGCCAGGCTGTTGGACAGGATACAAGCTATGCTGATTCTGATTATGCCAAGTTTGTTCAAAGCGCAGCTGCTGATGCTATAGCAAATCTGTATAATAATTTTCCAACTCTTTTCTCTAATGCTGCATCTAATGACGTTCAGGTTGGACTTAAACTATCTGGCATTGATGGCTCTGGCGGCACACTGGCAAGAGCATCTCTTTCAATGTCTTATACTAGCTCCTACACGGTCATGAGCTATACAATGCAGATTGATACTGCAGATTATCCATTGTCATCATTTGATAGCATGACAGATGCTCAAAAGGCAGATCTTGCTGCAACTATAGGCCACGAGATGACACACCTTGCTATGTATGATACCCTGACAGATGGTATGCTATCTGGTTTTCCACAGTGGTTTGTAGAAGGCGTGGCTCAGACTTCAAGTGGAGATGGTGGGTGGCTGGGAAATAGATTAAACCCTGGATCTAGTGAAGCCAACATGAAATCATACATGTCACAATTGGATTCTATGCCCTATGGAGCTGGATATCTGGCAGCTATGTATCTTGGCTACGCGGTATCAGCTGCAGATGGCAATACCGCTGTGAACTCATCTAATATTGCAAGTGGACTTAATAAGCTGATGGGAGAAATGTCAGGTTCTCCTAAAAAGACGTTAGATCAGGCCATAGCTGATCTAACTGCTAAAGCTGGTCTAACTGGTTATTCTGGCCTTAGCGATTTTGAATCACACTTTAAATCTGCAACAGCCAAATCTGGCGTGGCAGGGCTTGACCCCCTTGCCTTTACAGATGCATTTCTTGATGCAAGAGGCACAAATGGAGCAGGATCTTTATTTGGTAATTTAAGTACTCCTGAAGAGACTCTTTTTGCTCCTGATACGCTCACATCGAGCGGATCAAATTATGCGATAAATACAGGAAACACCCAGTATGCAAATGCTTACGGAACAGGTTATGTCTTCCCTGAGAAACAAAGCGGTATAGCTACAGGAACAGGCACAGATGATGGCCTTGGAAATACACTGTTTTTGCAGGTTGGGTCAGAAACATCCAGCGAAAATGAGATAGCTCTAAAGAGATTTAATGTGACAATGGCAGCTCTTTCTGAGGGTAAGACCTTTAATACTACCACGAGGCAAAAAGCCCTTGAGACCATTGATACTGTTAAAACCGCAGCTCAGAATGTATCAAGAGTTCGAAGCTACTATGGTGCTATGCAGAACCGTCTCGAGCACACTATCAAGAATCTTGATAATGTCGTAGAAAATACTCAGGCGGCTGAGTCCAGAATAAGAGATACTGATATGGCAGCGGAGATGGTTAAATACTCCAACAATAACATCTTAGCTCAGGCAGGCCAGGCGATGCTCGCCCAGGCCAACCAGACTAATCAGGGAGTATTGTCACTCCTTCAGTAATTCACAAGCAGAGATGATAACAAAAATACAGGACGGTACATGAGAAAGGTTCATGTATCGTCCTTTTTATGTTGCTTTTTATTGAAAAGAGAGATCTGTATGCCTAAATGTTACTGTAATAGTGAAAGAACACCCTGGTTGGTCTGATTAGCCTGGGCCAGCATGGATTGTCCTGCCTGAGCCAGAATATTGTTATTGGAATACTTGACCATCTCTGCAGCCATGTCAGTACCGCGGATAAGAGATTCAGCTGACTGAGTGTTTTCTACTACGTTGTCCAGGTTTTTGATAGTGTGCTCAAGGCGATTCTGATAGGCACCCATGCGACTTCGTTCTTCACTTACATACATAAGGCCATCCTTGAAGCTTTCTATTGCCTGCTTGGCCAGCTCGTGGGACATTACGCTGACACCACTGATATGGCAGGAAGATGAAGAAATATATGGGAGTTCAATAACTATCTGGTTCTGGCTATCTGTTTCAGAACCTACCTGAAGGATGATGTCGCCGCCTTTGGCTTTTTCTTCAGCAGCTGATACGGCATAGCCCTTACCGAAGAGACCTACACTGGTGCTTGCCTGGGCGTGGCTTGGGTTTTTCCAAAGATCAACATGCACCGTGCCGTCAAAAGAGTCATACTCTATAAATTGCATTTTTGCAATATCATTACCATCAAGATCTGAAGCTCGGATATCCGCAATACGCTGCTTAACATCATCCATAGAATCCATGGATCTGTCATCATACATGATGAGTTGATTTCCACTTCCTGTGAACATAGTATAGTGGTTTTGAGGATTTTTGCCTGTTGCTGAAAGAATAGCTTGTACAACATCAGCACCTGTGGAAGCATTACTTATATCTACGTTGTAAATATAATGGTTTCCACTATTTGTTACACCAGTTTCTCCGTCGGTAAACTTTATGCTGTAGTGGTTGCTGCAGGTACAGCATGTTACGTAAAATCCATTTCCAACAAGTTCTTCCTTCTGTGCATCTGTCAAAGTTGAAGGGAATGTGAGATTTGTGGAAGAGTGATTTATATAAACAGAACCGCCAAGATAGTAATTATCAGGGTCAGCTGTTGAACTAACGCGGTAATAGGCTCTGGTGGTATATGTACTCGCCATATATCCAGCGCCATCTGATGCCGAATCTACAGTTACAAAGCTAGGAAGGCCACCCTTAATGGATACACTGTTATCCGTCATATCCACACCTTTTCCCCTGAGTATATACTTTTCATTAAAGGTAGTCTTACCATTTATGGCGTCTATTTCTTCTTTTATCTTGTCTATCTCAGCCTGAATATAACCTCTGTCAGTTTCTGTAAGGGTGTCATTTGCAGCCTGCACAGCAAGTTCATTGCCTCTTTGAAGCATCTCATGAACTTCAGCCATGGCACCATCTGCAATCTGCACCAAAGAAATACCGTCCTGAGCATTTTCTGAGGCTTGAGTAAGACCTCTGACCTGACGGCGCATTTTTTCACTAATAGCAAGGCCTGCAGCGTCATCAGCTGCTCTGTTTATCTTGTAACCAGAGGAGAGTTTTTCTGACGACTTGGCCTGAAGATTAGTGGTTATATTCAGTTGTCTGTTGGCATTCATACCAGCTATATTGTGTTGTATTACCATGTTCAGACATCCTTGTGCAGATATTTTCAATATATATATCGGTAAGATAAATGTGAATATTAGTTTCAAATTAGATTGCCAAAAAGAAATTTTGAATCACCGGTTTTGTGTTTAGGGATATTTAATAAAAAGATAAATGAAATTGCGGTAAAATATATACGTATAGTTTTGTCCATATGGCAAAAGCCCACACGGGCACAGAAATGTTTGCTATAATGTAAATAATATCTTGCATTTGAGGAGGCTTTATGAAGAAAAAACAGTTATCTTTTGATAAGGATTTGTTTAAACGTAGTGTCCTGTACAATGTAAAGACCCTGTACAGAAAAACAATGGAAGAGGCTACACCTCAGGAAATCTACCAGGCAGCAGCTTATGCTATAAAGGATGCCATTGTTGATCATTGGATGTCTACTCAGAGAGCAGTAGCTGAGCAGGATCCCAAGATTGTTTACTATATGTCCATGGAATTTCTCATGGGAAGAGCATTTGGTAACAATCTGATCAATCTTCAGGCTTATAAGCCGGTAAAAGAGGCACTTGATGAACTGGGAATCGATGTTAACCTTGTGGAAGATCAGGAACCGGATCCAGCCCTTGGAAATGGTGGTCTTGGACGACTTGCAGCATGTTTCCTTGATTCTCTGTCTACACTTGGATATGTAGCTTATGGCTGCGGTATCCGTTACAAATATGGTATGTTCCGCCAGAAAATCCAGGATGGTTATCAGGTAGAAGTTCCTGATACCTGGCTCGAAAACGGAAATCCATTCGAACTTAGAAGAAACGAGCTTGCCAAAGAGGTTAAATTTGGCGGCTATGTAAATATGTATACTGACGATTATGGCAGGACCATCTTCAAACAGGAAGGCTACCAGGTAGTTAGGGCCGTTCCATACGATCTGCCAGTTCTGGGCTATGGAAACGGCGTGGTTAATACTCTTAGAATCTGGGATGCTGAGCCAATACAGTGTTTCCAGCTTGACTCTTTTGACAAGGGCGATTATCAGAAGGCTGTAGAGCAGGAGAACCTTGCAAGCCAGCTCTGTGAAGTCCTTTATCCAAATGACAATCACATTGCAGGTAAAGAGCTGCGTCTCAAGCAGCAATATTTCTTTATCTCAGCTTCTGTGCAGACAGCAGTTCAGAGATATCTGCGTAATCACGATGATATCAGGCACTTCTATGAGAAGGCTGTATTCCAGCTTAATGATACGCATCCAACAGTTGCAGTTGCAGAACTTATGCGTATCCTGATGGATGAGTATTATCTTTCATGGGATGAGGCATGGGAAGTAACAACTAAGACCTGCTGTTACACAAACCACACTATCATGTCAGAAGCTCTTGAGAAGTGGCCTGTAGATCTTTTCCAGAGGCTTCTTCCTAGAATTTATCAGATAGTAGATGAGATAAACAGAAGATTTGTTGACCAGATCATGAGAACCTACACAGGTTCTGCAGGTATCGACGTTCAGGCCAAGATACGCAGCATGGCTATCCTCTATGACAATCAGGTCAAGATGGCTCACCTTGCTATCGTCGGCGGACATTCTGTAAACGGCGTTGCCAAGCTTCACACAGAAATCCTTAAAAAGCGTGAGCTTAAGGACTTCTATGAGATGATGCCCGAGAAATTCAATAACAAGACCAACGGTATCACCCAGAGAAGATTCCTGATGCATGCAAATCCTCTTCTTGCAGACTGGGTTACAGAAAAGATTGGAGATGGATGGATAACAGATCTATCTCAGATGGATAAGTTAAAAGACTTTGTGGATGACAAGAAGGCTCAGGCCGAGTTCATGGATATCAAGTACAAGAACAAACAAAGACTTGCTGCTTATATCTTAGAGCACAACGGTGTTAAGGTTGATCCCAAGTCCATCTTTGATGTTCAGGTTAAGAGACTTCATGAGTACAAGCGTCAGCTCCTTAACATACTGACTGTAATGTACAAGTATCATGATATAAAGACACATCCTAGTAAAGACTTCTATCCAAAGACCTATATCTTTGGAGCCAAGGCAGCAGCTGGATATCTGACAGCCAAGCTTACGATCAAGCTTATAAATGCAGTTGCGGACGTTATCAACAACGATCCGGATATCAAGGGCAAGATCAAGGTGGTATTTATAGAAGACTACAGGGTTTCAAACGCTGAGCTTATCTTTGCAGCAGCAGACGTATCAGAGCAGATATCTACAGCAAGTAAGGAAGCATCTGGTACTGGTAATATGAAGATGATGCTAAATGGTGCGGTCACAATTGGTACAATGGATGGTGCTAACGTTGAGATTGTCAATGAAGTTGGTGAAGAAAATGCCTTTATTTTCGGACTATCCTCTCAGGAAGTCATGGAATATGAGAAAAATGGCAATTACAATCCAATGGATATCTACAATTCAGATCCTAACGTCAAGACAGTCCTTGATATGCTGGTAGATGGAACCTTCTCCAAGGATAGAGAACTCTTTAGACCTCTGTATAACTGCCTCCTTAATACAGTTAATTCCAACAAGGCAGACCAGTACTTTATACTTAAGGATTTTGAATCCTACATGGAAGCACAGAAAAAGATTTCAGATGCTTACACTGACAAGAAGCGCTGGGCTAGAATGGCTCTTATGAATACAGCTTGCTGTGGCAAGTTCTCATCAGACAGAACTATTCAGGAATACGTAGATGAAGTATGGCACTTGGATAAGATAAACGTAGAAGCTAAATAATTTGATGCAAAAATGCCGCTTGGTCATAAAGACCAGGCGGCATATCTTTGTACATTGAATTTACTAGTTTGGATCAGTCGATTCCAGATGTTTTTCCTCTATCAATTGTTCTACCTGTTGAAGATGCTCTTTACCTGCTGCATTGTCGCTCTTTGGAAGGGACTTGCGGTAGGTAGAGGGTGAAATGCCTTTTTCCTGCTTGAAGGCTTTTGAAAATACAAGTGGGTCTGAGTATCCGCAGGATATAGCAACTGATTCAATGGGAAGGCTTGTGAGCTGCAGAAGTTCAACGGCCTTGGCAATACGATATCTGGCCAGATATTGCTGCGGCGAAATACCTAGTGCATTCTGGAAAAGAGTATACAAATAGCTTCTGTTGATACATACGTAGTCGGCGATATCTGTGACTTTGATCGGGTTACAGTAATTACTGCGGACATAGGCCTGGGCTCTGTTTACGTAATCATTGGCACTTCCGGAATCACTCTTTGGTGTGACGCTAAGGCCAGAGGCAATAACCGACAGAAACATTGATAAGAGCCCGTTTCTTCTAAGATCATCTTCAACACTAAAGGTGTTATGATCCATCATATCTTTTACTATGTCGTATATATCTTTTGATTTCTCGCTTTTAAACACAGGCTGCTGAAGGGATAAACCAAGCTGAGATACTATTTCCTCGGCTCTTCGTCCGCCAAAGCCTATCCAAACGTAGGTCCAGGGATCCTTTTCATCAGCTACGTAGTAGGCAAGCTCATCTGGAACTATGAGGAAACCATATTTCTCGGTAAGTGGATATCTTTTCCCTCCAATAGAAAAAGAGCCCTTGCCACTTAGCACGTAGTGGATCATAAAGTGGGGCTTTAGGGCTGGACCGAAGCTGTGACCAGGCTCTGTCTGGGACAAGCCGCAGCAATATACGTACAGGTCGTCAGATTCTTCTGTATTAAAAAGTAGTTTATATGCTTTCTCCATGTCTTTTCCTCAAAAAACTATCTATAAACCAATCTTATCAATTATGGATAGTTTAAATCAAGTTATGCGGATTAAAACAAGTTAAAAATGAAACAAATAGGCTCAACAAATTGTATTTTGGGTAGAGTTACTGTAAAATGGACTTGCATCGTGTGTTAAATTTTTGGCTTTATTAAAGATATACGTGGAGGCAGGTTGTGGAGAAGAATACGCAGGATTTATTGGATGCGGGAAGTGATATATTAAAGAGTGTGACCAAGGCTATAGACACCAATGACTACAGCAAATTGGCTTCAGAGATAGCAAGTACCGTGAAATCAGTCAGCATTGAACGAAGAACTACTTACGCAAGCGGAAGGGTACCAGAGCAGGATCTTAGAGTTGTGCACAGGGTATCTGCTCCAAGAGCAAGGAAATATCCTTTTTTGGCCAAGGGAGTCAGCAAATATAATGGAATATTAGAGGGAATACTTGGTAGTTCCCTGGGATTTTGCTTTTTCTGGGCATTTTTTGGATGTCTGTTTACTCATATCCCAGCACTTATAATTACCTGGCTTGCTTTAACGATTGGCTCAGGTCTTATAGGATTTAGAGGCTTTAAAAAGCTCAAGCTTTCCAAGGAATACCACAAATATGGCAATATTTTAAAGGATGCCGAGTTCTTTAATGTAAGCGATCTTGCCCAGGCAGCTCTTGAGACTGATGAGGATGTCCGCAAGAACTTAAAGGGAATGATGGATCTTGGCTACCTTCCAAGAGGAAGATTTGATTCTACTCAGAGCACATTTATGATTACAGATGCGGCATATCAGCTGTATCTTGGCGCTGAACAGGACAGACTTGCAAGAGAACAGGTAAATGTTGAACAGAAGGCCAAAGATACCAAGAAGAGAGCTGCTGAAAACGGCCTTGATCCCAAGGTTCAGAGCATTCTGGATGAGGGAAGCGAGTATATAGCATTTGTAAGACATATCAATGATATTGTCCCTGACAGTGAAGAGATGTCTAACAAGCTCTATAAGCTTGAGAGCATCATGAATAAGATTTTTGAACAGGTTAAAAAAGAGCCTGAGACAGCAGATGATCTTCATAAGCTTATGAATTATTATCTGCCAACAACTAAAAAGCTCCTTACAGCCTATGTTGATCTTGACAGGCAGCAGGCAGGAAACGGTGAAAACGTCAAGCAGACTAAGCGAGAGATAGAAACTGTTATGGATACTATCAACGAGGCATTTGCTAATCTTCTTGATAGTCTATTCCAAGATCTGGCCTGGGATATTTCATCTGATATATCAGTTATGAAGACTATGATGGCTCAGGACGGACTTACAGAAGATGCCCTTATGTCTGGGGTATCAGGTGTGGCTACAGCTCAGGCGGCTCAGACAGCCGGAGGAGCTATGGCACAGGCACAACAAGGGGTAATGCTGGAATTTGACCAGAAATAATAAAGAGAAAAAGTATTTAGGAGGATTTTTATAATGGGTGACGAACTTAATTTTGATGCAGCACCAGCTGCACCTACACTTTCTTTTGGGGCTGAGGCAGCAGCAGAAGCACCAGCGCCTGCAGTAGAACCTGAAAAGGTCAAGGATAAGGGCAACGTTGCTATGGAGGCGCAGCTTTCAGCAGAAGAACTCAAGCAGGTTGAGGACTTTAGTAAGCAGATTGATATCAGCAACACAACAGGTATCATGAACTATGGTGTTGGAACACAGAAGAAGCTTGCAGACTTCTCTGAGAAGGCAATCGACAATGTCCGCACCAAGGATATGGGCCAGGTTGGTGATATGATCACAGACCTTGTTACTCAGCTCAAGAACTTTGAAGTTGCTGAGGATGAGAAGGGACTTAAGGCTCTTTTCAAAAAGAGTGCCAATAGAATAGAAGGAATGAAGGCTAAGTACAGCAAGGTTGAGACAAACGTTGAGACTATTGCTAATGAGCTTGAGAGACACCAGGTTACACTTATGAAGGACGTTGAGCTCCTTGATAGAATGTATGACCTTAACCTCAACTACTACAAGGAGCTTACAATGTACATCCTTGCTGGTAAGAAGAGACTTGAAGAGGAGAGAAATACAACTCTTGTAGAACTCCAGAAAAAGGCTGAGGCATCAGGGCTTCCTGAGGATGCTGAGAAGGCCAAGGACTTTGCTAATAAGTGCGACAGATTTGAGAAAAAGATCTATGACCTTGAGCTTACAAGAACAATAGCTATGCAGACTGGCCCTCAGATCCGTATGGTACAGAGCTCAGACACAGTAATGGCTGAGAAGATCCAGTCAACCATTGTTAACACAATTCCACTTTGGAAGAACCAGATGGTTATTGCTATTGGTATCGAGCATTCAACACAGGCTGCTCAGGCAGAGCGTGAGGTTAATGACATGACCAATAAGCTTCTTAAGGCTAATGCTGATGCCCTCAAGGTTGCTACAATCGAGAGCGCTAAAGAGGCTGAGAGAGGAATCGTTGATATCGAGACTCTTAAGCACACTAATGAATCTCTTATCACAACTCTTGATGAGGTTCTTAAGATCCAGACAGAAGGTAAGAGCAAGCGCCGTGAGGCAGAGGCTGAACTTGCTCAGATCGAATCTCAGCTCAAGGATAAGCTCCTTCAGGCTGCCAAGCAGTAATTACGCTGTTTGTACAGATGTATAATTTAAAATGAATAATATGACCCGGGTATATGGCTTATGTATACCCGGGTTTTTTCAAAAATTTTTTATATGGTCATAGTCAACAGTTAACATTTTGACAGGTAATATGAACAAAGAGGTATTTAATTATTTGCAGCATAAATATATAGTATAAGCAGAATAACTGCTCTTTATGAGCAAGTAAGCGGTCAAAAGTTTTAATAGAAATATACATAAAGTTAAAATTCAGGAGGGTTTTATGATCGATCAGAACATGAAGCAGTCAGTTCTTGAGAACTTCGAGAAGGTTTTTGGAAAAAGAGAAGACATCAAGACATACTTCGCACCAGGAAGAGTTAATCTTATTGGCGAGCATACAGACTACAATGGAGGCCATGTGTTCCCATGCGCTCTTACAATTGGTACTTACGCAGCTGTAGCAAAAAGAGATGATCGCATGGTTCAGTTCTATTCTGTAAATCAGGACAGATTTGGCGTATATGGAGTAAATCTTGATGACATAGACACTATAAGTGATCAGGCTGGCTGGACAAACTACCCAATCGGCGTTATCTGGGCCTTTGCAAAGCGTGGAATGAAGCTTGATAAGGGCTTTGACATGGTTATCAACGGTAATATTCCTAATGGATCAGGCCTTTCATCATCAGCTTCTCTTGAGGTTCTTACAGGATTTATCTTAAGAGATCTATACAAATTTGATGTTACTAACCAGGATATAGCTCTTATTGGCCAGTATTCAGAGAATAACTACAACGGTTGTAACTGCGGAATCATGGATCAGTTTGCTTCTGCAATGGGTAAGGAGAACAACGCAATCTTCCTTGATACTGCAGATCTTTCTTTTGAATATGCTCCAATCAAGCTTGACGGCGCCAAGATTGTTATTGCTAATACCAACAAGAAGCACAAGCTTACAGATTCTCAGTACAATGCAAGACGCAGCATGTGCGAGGAAGCACTTTCAATCCTTCAGAAGACTGTAGATATCAAGGGACTCGGTGATCTTTCTATAGAAGAGTTCGAGGCTCACAAGGATGTCCTTACAGATCCTGATATGCAGAGAAAGGCCAAGCACGCTGTATATGAGAACCAGCGTACAATCGAGGCTGTTAAGGCACTTAAGGCTGGCGATATCAATCATTTCGGCGAACTTATGAGACAGTCCCACGAGTCACTTCGCGATGACTATGATGTAACAGGCATTGAGCTTGATACACTTGCAGAAGAAGCATGGAAGATCCCTGGAGTTATCGGTTCTCGAATGACAGGCGGCGGATTCGGCGGCTGCACAGTATCAATCGTCAAGGACGAGGCTGTGGAAAACTTCAAGAAGACAGTTGGAGAAAACTACCGCAAGAAGATTGGCTATGATGCAACCTTCTACACAGTAGAAATTGGCGGTGGCCCACAGGAAGTTTGATCTTAGGTTTATAGAATGAGGGAATGAAGATGATTCAGAATGCAGTAAACAAATTGGTAGCGTATGCTATTTCAACAGGACTTATTGAAAAAGAGGACATCATATACACTGTGAATTCTCTTTTGATCGAGCTCTCACTTGATAGCGCGGATTATGAGATAGCTGATATTGAGAAAATGGCAAAAGAGGTACCTTCAGAAGAAGCAGCTCTTTCTCAGTACCTTGAGGATACTCTTAAGGAAATAGATGACTACGCAGCGGCAAATGGACTTATTGAAAATGACAGCGTAGTATACAGAGACCTTTTTGATACAAAGCTGATGGGACTTATGGTGGAAAGACCAAGTGCCATCATCAAAAAGTTCAATGAGAAATACGAAAAGAGCCCTCAGGAGGCCACAGATTACTACTATAATCTGTCCAAGAATAGCGATTATATCCGCAGATATCGTATTGCCAAGGATATGAAGTGGATAGCGCCTACTGAATATGGAGATCTTGATATTACTATCAACCTTTCCAAGCCTGAAAAAGATCCAAAGGCAATTGCAGCGGCTAGAAATGCTAAACAGAGTGGATATCCAAAGTGCCAGCTCTGCTGGGAAAACGAGGGCTATTCAGGAAGAGTGGATCACCCTGCAAGAGAGAATCATAGGATCATTCCGGTTACAATACAGAATTCCAAGTGGGGATTCCAGTATTCACCATATGTTTACTACAATGAGCACTGTATTGTGTTTAACTCACAGCACATTCCTATGAAGATAGAACACAATACTTTCTGCAAATTGTTTGACTTTGTTAAGACTTTTCCACATTACTTTGTAGGATCCAATGCAGATCTTCCGATAGTAGGAGGATCTATCCTTAGCCACGACCACTTCCAGGGCGGACACTACACCTTTGCAATGGCCAAGGCACCTGTAGAGAGGACATTTACAGTTAAGGGCTTTGAGGATGTAAATAGTGGAATTGTTAAGTGGCCTATGTCAGTAATAAGACTTTCTGGCCCTGATACTGACAGGATCATTGAATTGGCAGATGTGATCCTTAATAAGTGGAGAGGCTATACTGATGAGGAGGCTTTCATATTTGCTGAGACAGACGGAACACCTCATAACACAATAACACCAATAGCCAGAAAGCGCGGAGACAACTACGAGCTTGATCTTGTTCTTAGAAACAATATCACAACAGATGAGCATCCACTTGGTGTATATCATCCACATGCTGAGCTTCATCATATCAAAAAAGAGAACATCGGCCTCATAGAAGTTATGGGACTTGCTGTTCTTCCTGCAAGACTTAAGTCAGAGATGGCACAGCTAAAAGATGCTATTTTAAGCGGCGCTGACCTTAGGAAAGATGAAGTACTTGAGAAGCACGCTGACTGGGTAGATGCCTTTAGCAAAAAATATGACGCTATTACAGAAGATAATATTGATGATATTATTCAGAAAGAAATCGGCGAAGTATTCATGCATGTTTTAGAGGACGCTGGTGTTTACAAGAGAACACCTGAGGGACAGGCTGCTTTCGACAGATTTGTGGCAACTTTGTGATAAATAATAAGACATAAAATAAAAAGGTTTGCACCAAATAAATAATGGTGCAAACCTTTTTCTATAAAGCCATATTTTTATCAAACATGATCATGCGGATGTTTCCTGAGGAAGAGCTTCTTCAATCATTTTTACTATTTGATTTCTGCTAAGTGAATTAAGCTCATTAGCAATTGGAAGAAGTGCCTCAAGCTTGTGAGTTATTTCAGAACTTGTCATTTCAAGCTTGGTCTTGTACATGTCAACAAGAAGCCTGTAGGTTGAGGAAATATCTGTTCTTGTCTTTACTGCAAATTCTAAAACATCGGCCGCATCCTCATATCGGCACTGGTTGTATAATTCCTGTCCCCATTTCTGAAGGGATACTACGAGGGAAGTATAGTTCATATCATATTGAGTAAGAGCTGTGATGTTAGCTGTTCCATATTCTAGCTTAAGATCTGTATTGGATATTCCGGTAAAGTTTACAATTTTTTCATCTTTTAGTGCCAAAACTTCTTCTTCAGCACCTTTTAGTACAGTATTGTCGCCGTAGGTATCAAAGGGAAGAAGGTCAACGGGAATGTGTATATAATCTAGGTTTTCAAGACTCTTTTTACGGACGCTGTTGGATCTTCGCTCGCGATCCCAGAAGTTTTCTTCCTTTTCATCGAACTTTTTCTTGACCCTGCCAGCGCGCCAGTTGAAGAATATACAGAATAGTATGAAACTTGCTAAAAAGGGGAATTTCATCTATAATATCCTTTCAGTTAATAAGAGCAAAATAAACGAACTATAGTCTACAATTATAATAGCACAATAGCTCAGAGGGAGCATTATGAAAAAATTCGTCGGAGGAGTGATCCTCGCTTTATCTGTGCTGTTACTTCTGCCTGGTATTCCGACAAAAGCAGCAGATGGAAGAACAATTGCAAAGGGAATATACATTGGTGACATCGATGTGTCTAATATGACAGTATCAGATGCAGGCAATGCCCTTCATGCATATTTTGACAAGATGGCAGGTGCTGAGATTACCCTGTCTGCCGGAGAGGGCAAGAGTCTTACAATAACAGGCGATGAGCTTGGTATTTCATGGAAGAATCCACAAATTATCGAAGAGGCATATGACCTGGGACATACAGGTAATATCATCAAAAGATACAAGGCACTCAAGGATCTTGAGAAAAATGGCCATAGATTTGAAATAGAATTTGGCTTTAACGATGAGCAGCTTCAGGATATAGTTGAGAACAGATGCAAATCTTTTAATCAGGAAAAGATCAATTATGGACTTACCAAGACTGCTGATGGCTTTTCTGTAAGTCAGGGTCAGGTAGGATACCTTGTAGATGTTAATGAATCTATTTCCGCAATTAAGAGCTTTGTTTCAGGAGGCTGGGATGGCGAGAATGCCACAGTTTCTCTTTCAGTAAAAGAGGATAAGCCTTTAGGAAGTGAAGAAGAATTATCCAAGGTAAGAGATGTACTTGGAACCTATACAACAAGCTATAAGACTTCAGGATCTTCTAGAAGTGCCAATGTGGCTAATGGCTGCTCACTTATAAACGGGACAACAGTTTATCCGGGTGAGGAGTTTTCAGTTCTTGATACTATAACACCATTTACAGAGGCAAATGGTTATTATCCTGCTGGTTCATATCTGAACGGAATTGTTGTAGAGAGTATAGGAGGCGGAATCTGCCAGGTTTCAACTACACTTTACAATGCAGTTCTTTTGGCAGAGCTTGAAGTTACAGAGAGACATAATCATTCTATGATCGTTTCATATGTTTCTCCATCAGCTGATGCTGCTATTGCAGAATCAGGCGGCAAGAACTTTAAATTTGTAAATAATACAGAGTACCCTATTTATATTGAGGGATATACATCTTCTGACAAGCATATTACCTTTACAATTTACGGAGTAGAGACCAGGGATGCCAGCAGACAGGTTAGCTTTAAGAGTGAAGTTCTAGAGACTACACCAGCTTCTGCTGATCAGTATGTAACAGATCCATCACAGGCACTTGGCTATGTGGGCACTCAGTCAGCACACATAGGCTATAAGGCTCAGCTTCGCAAGATTGTTACAGAACATGGCCAGGAGATCAGCAATGAAGTGATCAATAGCAGTAACTATAAGATGGTTCCCAAGATCATCACTGTTGGTACTGCAGGAGCTGATGAAACAGCAGTAGCACAGCTTCAGACTGCCATTGCTACAGGCGATGTAGGAACAGTCAAGGCAGTAGCAGGAGCTTTGGCAGCAGCCAGAAATGCCGCAGGAACAGAGAATGCTGAGGCAGCAGCTCAGGCTGCAGCAGAGGCTGTTAATGCAGCTAATGCCCAGATCCAGCAGCAGGCACAGGCCGAGGACATGGAGTCTGTTTCAACAAGTGGTTGATAAAATGGAGAATTGATGAGATTAGGCAAGATTACAGAAAATGCTTTAAAGAGATCCGTTTTAAAGCAGCTTAGAACAGAATTTAAAAAAGAGACAAGCGCAGCTGTAGGGACAGACTGCGCTTTTTCTACTAAAAGTGAGAATGTGTTTTCCACAATCGTACCAGTAACTGTAAATATTAAGGATGCTGGCTATTATGGTGTTGTGAAGGCGGTTAATGGTCTTGTGTCACAGGGGATAACCCCGGATCATGTAGCGGTGTCAGTGCTGCTTCCTGCAGATGCCCAGGAACCAACCCTAAAAAGAATCGTGGCGGATGCCATAAGCGGGGCAAAGGCATGCGGAGTTGTATATGCTGGCGGGCATAGTGAGGTAACAAGTGCAGTAAACAGGCCACTTGTTACAGTATCTGCTGTGGGACATGTGGATAACTCTGGTACTCTAAAGGAATTAAAACTGTTTAGAGGAAAAGGAGTTCCCGGGCAGGCACTTGTAATAACCAAGAGGGTAGCTTTGGAAGGCACAGCCATGCTTGCTTCCGAGAAATACGAGGAGCTTACGTCCAGATATCCAGCACCTTTTATAGATGATGCCAAAGGTTTTAAGGATTTTCTTTTTACAGGAGAAGAAATGGCTATCGCCCTTAAGTCAGGAATTAGCTCCTGCCATGATCTGTCAAGTGGCGGAGTCTTTGCAGGTCTCTGGGATCTGGCTGCTCGAGCGGGATGTGGTTTTAAGGTGGATCTAAAGGCAATTCCTCTTAGACAGGAAACTGTGGAAATCTGTGAGTTTTTTACCCTTAATCCATATGAACTTATGTCTGGCGGAGCGCTACTTATGACGACAGATACGCCGGAGAGACTTGTAGCGGACCTGGAAGAAAAGGGAATTCCCGCAGCTATTGTTGGAGAGCTTGTGGAAGGGAACGATAAGATAATCATAAACGGGGACGAAAGTAGATTCCTTGAGTCTCCACAGGCAGATCAGATACTAAATGTTTTGTCATAAGTTATTGCTTTGTTCGTATATACAGGCAGTTTGTGTCTAGGAGAGATAATTGCAATGTGGATAAATTTGCAAGGTTTACAAGGGCGCAAATGTAGGGCACAATATTTGTATCTTGTAAAATGCGTACAGATTATAAGACGTATATAAAAAATGAGGAGAATGAGATGGGAACCAGGGAAGAAATATTAAATATAATCGAAAAGAATAGCAGAATAGATGTCCATGAACTCAGCGTTTTACTGGGGGCAGATGAGCTTCTTGTTGCCAATGAACTGAAGGCACTTGAGGAAGAGGGCGTTATCTGCGGTTATCATACAATGGTTGACTGGTCCAAGACCAGCCTTGAAAAGGTTAATGCACTTATCGAAGTTAAGGTTACTCCTACAAGAGGCCAGGGCTTTGATAACATCGCAGAGAGAATCTACAAGTATCCTGAGGTAACAAGTGTTTATCTTATGAGCGGCGGCTTTGATCTTATGGTAATTCTCGAGGGCAAGTCACTGCAGGAGGTTGCAGGTTTTGTTAACAACAAGCTGGCTACTCTTGATACTGTTCTTAGCACAGCAACTCATTTTATCCTTAAAAAATATAAAGATCACGGAACAATCCTTACAAAGAAATATGAAGATACAAGGGAGATCATTACACCATGAGAAATCCATTAGGAAGCAAAGTGGTTGATATCAAACCCTCAGGTATCAGGAAATTCTTTGATATTGTACAGGAGACAGAAGGCGCTATTTCACTTGGCGTTGGTGAGCCTGATTTTGATACACCATGGCACATAAGAGATGAGGGTATCTATTCCCTTGAAAAGGGCAGAACCTTTTATACTTCTAACTCTGGATTAAAAGAGCTCAGAGTTGAAATTTCAAATTACATTAAGAGAACACAGGGCGTAGAGTACGACCCAATCAAGGAAGTATTCGTAACTGTAGGTGGATCTGAGGCTATCGACCTAGCATTCAGGGCAATGATAGATGCGGGTGATGAGGTTCTTATTCCACAGCCAAGTTATGTTTCCTACGAGCCTTGCGCAATCCTTGCAGATGCCAAGCCTGTTATCATTGAACTTAAAGAGGAAAATGATTTCAGACTAACAGCCCAGGAAGTAATAGAAAAAATAACAGATAAGACCAAGATCCTTGTTCTTCCATTCCCTAATAACCCTACAGGTGCTGTTATGGAAAAAGAGGACCTGGAGGCTATCGCCAAGGTTGTTATAGAAAATGATCTCTATGTTATTTCAGATGAGATTTATAGCGAACTTACTTATAAGGGCGAGCATGTATCTATCGTTTCACTTCCAGGAATGAAAGAGAGAACAATCCTTATTAATGGCTTCTCCAAGGCCTATGCCATGACAGGATGGCGTCTTGGCTATGCCTGCGGACCAGAAGTTATCATGAAGCAGATGGTCAAGATACATCAGTTTGCTATCATGTGCGCCCCAACAACCAGCCAGTATGCGGCTGTAGAGGCCCTCAGAAATGGTGACGAAGATGTTAAGCGTATGAGAGAGGAATACAATCACAGGAGAAGATATCTGCTTAATGAGTTTAAAAAGCTTGATATACCTTGCTTTGAACCCTATGGAGCCTTCTATGTGTTCCCAAATATCAAGAAATTTGGCATGACAAGTGATGAGTTCTGCACAAGACTCTTAACAGAAGAAAAGCTTGCTGTCGTTCCAGGAACAGCTTTTGGAGATTGCGGAGAAGGCTTTATCAGAATATCTTACGCATACTCCCTCGACAACCTCAAAGCCGCTATGGAACGCTTCGAACGCTTCATCAGCAAATTAGCATGACGTTATGTAATTATTTCCTGTCACATAAAACAAATTACAAGATTTCCACTTAAACCTGCTGAGAATCTATGTTTCGAGATCAAATGTTGATTTATACAGACAGCTCAGGTGTAGTACTGTATATTTTCCTGCTTCAGATTGAGGGCAAAAATGCGCAGTTCTCGGACGAGCAGGACGATTTATAAAATGAAAAAAAGAAGAAAAGTCGACTTTTATGAACAAAGTGAAAGGAGACTTTTCTTCTTTTTTGAATTTAAATAAATCGCCGCGCAGACGAAAACAAGTATTTTTGTCCTCAACTGAAGCGGGTAATATATATAGAGTGGCTGTATCAATCAACCCTTGTCTCGAATACATTTGATTCGAAGAACTTGTTATAGCCCTGCCAGCCAGGTGTTGTAACGTTAGCTAAAAGTTCAGTAAAGGTTTCCATCTTGGCATCAGTGTTATCTGCAAGATTCAAGGCAACAGCCTCCATAATAGCAGGCTTTTTAGGAGAGCCATACTCAAATTCGCCGTGGTGAGCGAGAATACAGTGCTGAAGCTCCTGCTTGAGAAGCTCAGGGAATCCCGGAATATTTCTGGCCTTATCGCTGACCATTTCACATCCCATTACGATGTGACCTAAAAACTGTCCTTCATCAGTGTAGTCATTTATTGGGAAAAGACTAAGCTCTCTGGTCTTTCCTATGTCGTGGCACATAGCTGCCGTAAGGAGAAGATCTCTGTTAAGTCTTGGATAAGTCTTGCTGAAGTAGTCACAGAGCTTGGTAACGCTTAATGTGTGCTCAAGAAGTCCTCCGATAAAGCCATGGTGTACTGTCTTGGCTGCACTGGATTTGCGGAAAAGCTCAATAAACTTTTCATCCTGGACAAAGAATTCTTCCAGAAGCTTTTTAAGGTAAGGATTCTGGATGCTTCCAATTATTCCAAGAAGCTCTTTATACATTTCATCGATATTCTTGGAGGATACAGGAAGGTAAAGAGCAGGGTCATATTCACCCTCGTGGCATTTTCTGGCTCTTTTGATGTTAACCTGGAGAGCTCCGTTAAAGCTTGTTACCTCTCCAAATACATCGATGCAATCAGTATCATCGAATTCATCAATTCCATCGCTATATGGTTCCCAAACCTTGGCATCTACAGTGCCAGTCTTGTCCTGGAGAGTAACTGAATAGTACTCCTTGCCGTTCTTGGTAGTGGCACTTAATTTGTGCTTGCACATGTAGATGTCGGCAACTCTGTCTCCGGGTTTTAAGTCCTTGATAAATTTCATTAAAAAATCCTCATTTCTAATCTAAACTAGCTTCAGTTATGGGTGGCTTCTGATAAAGTTGCATCCATAACTATTTCAATATAATCGGTAGGCGCCTGGCGCATTACCGTAATTGATATTACATCATCGGGGCTTAGCTGAGCAAGTTTATTTATAAGCTGTTCGTAGCTTGTGATCTCCGTGTCACCAATTGCAGTTATGATATCACCGCTCTGGATTCCAGCTCTCATGGCAGGAGAACTTAGTTCTGTCATTGTGATGTAGGCTCCTGCAGGAACATTCTGGAAAGCCTGGAATTCCTGCGGAACAGTGACTCCGTGGACTCCGAGATAAGCTCTTTTCTTGGTGTTAGAAAGATCCTCCATAAGAGCCTTAAGCTCAGTGATTCCTATGGCGCAGATGTTATTTGAAAGATCGCTTGGCTCCTGTTTCATATCGATAATGCCAAGAACCTGTCCACTTAAATTAATTAGAACACCGCTTCCCTGCTTGCTACCGTAGATATCTGTAGTAAGCAGCTTATAGGAGCTGTCGGGAAGATCGATTGATGTCTTTTCACTGGTTACTATGCCGTAAGCAATTGATCCCTGAACTCCTACAGGGCTTCCTATTGCTATAACAGGGAGCCCGGCAATACTGTTTGAGTTGGAACTTCCAAGGGAAGCCACACGAATCTTTTCTCTGGTGTCACTTGAGAGAGCTGACTTCTTTATAGTCAAAACGCAGAGACCGGTGATCTTATCCACAAGATTTATAGAAGCTTCTGCCATGGCATTGTCGCAAAATGTAATGCCTATGGTCTCAGCATCTGCAAGGTTATCATAAAAGGCAAGGACAAGGATATTACTGCCAGTATCAGCAATAATAAGCCCGGAAGCTACGCCGCTGCTTTCAAAAGATGAACTGAACCAGTTGTTGTCGTTGGAAATAGCAGTGACCTTAACTATGCTCCTGCTGGCTTCTGATGCTACTCCCTTGAGAGAAGATATCATTTTTTCATAATCAGAAGACCCAAAGGTGTAGGAGGCAAGAGCCTGATCGATCTGATCTTTCTGAGTAGCTTCAAGACTCATAGCTTCGCTAGCAGCTATCTCTTTTTCCACAGCATACATTTCTTCAGGAGTCAGCTCATCACTAGCTGATTCGGCCGGAAAAGAAACAACTTCAGGCTCCTTTTCAGGATATAGAGTATCAGTGAAAATAGGCTGAAGTAAAAGGAAGGTAAAACAGGCAACTCCGCCAAAAACAACAGCAAGAGAAATGGTTATCACCGTTCTTCTAAGGAGCTTTTTCCTGTTTATGGGGCGCTGCTTTATCTTCTCACTGATAAAGGCAGTGTTGGCCAGATTGTCCTTTTTGTTTTCATCCTGATTAAGCGCCATACAGATTCCCCCAAATATTAGTTGTGTTCAATATCTTTATAATTATAGCCGCTTTCTTATGAGATTTCAAAATAATAGTCCCTAGCCATGCAAAGATATAGATGTTAAACTGTACTTTGGGAAGTTATATGAAAAAGAGGATATAAAGTAATGAATTCGAAAGCTTTACACGTACTAGAGTACGATAAGATAATTGACAAGCTCACAGCTCATGCTACATCAGACCCTGGTAGAAAACTCTGCATGGAGCTTAAACCTTCATCAGATCTTAAGGAAATTCGCAAGAATCAGGAAAAGACAGCTGATGCTATTGCCAGGATTTTCAAGAAAGGTTCTATTTCTTTTGGCGACAACAGGGATTTCACAGGATCTTTAAAGGCACTTAAGATTGGAAGTGCTCTGGATATGCCTGGATTATTAAGGCTTGCAGCATTTCTTGAGAATGTAGCAAGGGTAAAGAACTACGGCAGAACTCAGAGAGACGACGAAGCACCAGATTCTCTCACAGAGTCTTTTAGCATGCTAGAGCCACTTACACCTATATCTACAGAGATCAGAAGGTGTATTGTCTCTGAGGAGGAGATGAGTTCAGATGCTAGTCCTGCTCTAAGGCACATCAGACGTGGAATTGGTCTTACTAACGACAGAATCCATGAGCAGTTGAATAAACTTATAAATGGTTCCATGAGAACCTATCTACAGGACGCGGTGGTTACAATGCGTGATGACAGATACTGCGTGCCTGTCAGAAGTGAGTATAAGTCACAGATAAATGGTATTGTTCACGACCAGTCATCTTCTGGATCAACTCTCTTTATTGAGCCAGCTGCGGTAGTAGAACTAAATAACAAGATAAAAGAGCTGATCCTCCAGGAAAATGCTGAGATTGAGAAGATTCTTTTAGAACTGAGCCTTCAGGTTGGCGAATATGTAGAGGCCATTAAATACAACTCAGATATCATGACGGATCTTGACTTTGTGTTTGCCAAGGCCTCCTATGCTCTTGAGATCAATGCCATAACACCTGTATTTAATGACAACCACTCTTTTGACATCAAGAAGGGAAGACATCCTCTTATTGCAAAAGATAAGGTGGTTCCGATAGATGTCTACGCAGGCCGAGATTTCGACATGCTGATAATCACAGGACCTAACACAGGTGGTAAGACAGTAACGCTCAAGACAGTAGGTCTTTTAACGCTTATGGGACAGGCTGGCCTTGCAATTCCTGCAGGCGACAGGTCTGAACTGTCAGTATTTAATGAGGTTTATGCGGATATTGGAGATGAGCAGAGTATTGAGCAATCTCTTTCAACCTTCTCATCACATATGACTAACACAGTTTCTATTCTCGAAAATGCAGATGAGAACTCACTTTGCCTTTTTGATGAATTGGGAGCTGGGACAGATCCTACAGAGGGAGCTGCACTTGCCATATCAATTCTGAATAACCTCCATGACAGAGGCGTAAGAACCCTGGCAACAACCCACTATAGCGAGCTTAAGGTGTACGCTCTTAATACTCCGGGTATTCAGAATGCCAGCTGCGAATTTGACGTGGAGTCCCTGCGCCCAACTTACAGACTTCTTATTGGAATTCCAGGTAAGAGTAATGCCTTTGCAATTTCTAAAAAGCTGGGTCTTTCTGATGAGATCATAGAGGCTGCCAAGGAACAGATTGGCACAGAGGACAAGAAGTTTGAAGATCTTTTGGCAGATCTTGAGAAGAGCCGCAAGACAATAGAGGCTGAGAGAGATGAAATAGCGCAGTACAAGAAAGAGGTAGAGGAACTTAAGGCTAAACTTGAGGACAAGACTGATAAGCTAGACAGGCAAAAGGAAGATATCTTAAGACAGGCCAATGAAGAAGCTAGAAATATTCTTCAGGAAGCCAAGGATCTTGCGGATGAGACCATCAGGACCTTTAGAAAGGCTGGTCCTAATGCAACTATCCAGGATCTTGAGAGAGCAAGGACCAATGTTGGGCAGAAGATTTCTGCCAAGAATAAGGCAATCAGCACCAAGAAAGAAACTGCTAATCCGACTCATCCTATTTTGAAGGAATCCCAGCTTAAGCTTGGAGAGTCAGTCAAGATTGTATCTATGGGACTTAAGGGAACAATTTCTTCCAAGCCAGACAAGGACGGAAATCTCTACGTTCAGTGCGGAATCATGAGAACTAAGGCTAATATAAGAGACCTTGTTCTTGTTCAGGATGAGGATGGCAAGGCAGCCATGAAGAAGTTCTATGGAAGAAATACAAGCTCTTCTTCAGGCAAGATGGATCTTTCACGTGCTGCAAGTATCAGAACAGAGATTAATCTCATTGGTAAAAATAGTGACGATGCTATTTCTGCACTTGATAAGTATCTGGATGATGCGTATATGTCTCACCTTAATAATGTGAGAGTCGTACACGGCAAAGGCGCTGGAATCCTGAGACAGGCTGTGCATAACTATTTAAAAGGCGTGCCTTATGTAAAATCATTTAAGCTTGGTGAGTTCGGTGAGGGAGATGCCGGAGTTACTATAGTTACATTTATAAAATAAGTTAAAGTGAGGGGATAATGGTTACTAAACAGAAAATTTTAATTGTGGATGATGACAACAACATTGCGGAGCTGATTTCTCTTTATCTGATAAAAGAGTGCTTTGAGACCAAGATATGTAACGACGGAGAATCAGCAATCAATACCTTTGATACCTTTGAGCCGAATCTGGTTCTGCTGGATCTGATGCTTCCGGGAATTGATGGCTACCAGGTCTGTAGAGAGATAAGAACTAAATCACAGGTTCCAATCATCATGCTCTCTGCCAAGGGAGAAGTTTTTGACAAGGTTCTGGGCCTTGAAATGGGCGCAGATGACTACATGGAAAAGCCCTTTGATTCAAAAGAGTTAGTGGCAAGGGTTAAGGCAGTATTAAGACGCTATAAACCTCAAACTCAGGAAGCAGCACCTTCTGACGATAAGGTTGTAAGATATCCTGACCTTGAGATCAATATGACAAATTATTCAGTTACTTATATGGGAGAGCGTGTGGATATGCCCCCAAAGGAACTGGAGCTTTTGTATTTCCTTGCAGCTTCTCCAAATCATGTTTTCACAAGAGAACAGCTTCTTGATCAGATTTGGGGATATGAATACATTGGAGATACCAGAACGGTAGATGTACATATCAAGAGACTTCGTGAGAAGCTAAGTGACCATGACAGCTGGCGTCTTGCCACAATTTGGGGAATTGGATACAAGTTTGAGGTACTACAGTAAATGAAGAGAACTCTTTATTTAAAATTTTTGTTGGCCTACCTTTTGTTTGGTATCTTTGGATTTGTTGTTGTTGCAACCTTTGTTTATACAATGACCTATGAGAGATTCCGTCGGGATAAGGCAGAAACACTCTATCAGGTTGCAACTCAGATTGCCAATACCTACGCCGCAGATCTTTATAACAGTGAGACTTCGCTAGAGGCCGTTCACTCGCAGGTTGTAGCTCTGTCCAAATATATGGACGGAGCATCTGTGTGGATTGTAAACCCTTCAGGACGTCTGGTTCTTGATTCATCAAGATATATTGAACCAGGTGAAGAAATAATGATCCAGGGCTTTGATCCAACAGTAACTGGAAGCACCTACTACACCACGGGAAGCTTCTGGGGGTGGTTTAAGTGGGATATGTTAAGCGTATTTGCGCCAATCACAGCGAACTTTAAGGTTCAGGCCTACGTTATAATTCATTATCCTATAGCTGATATTCAGAATACAGCCAATGAATTTTTGAATATTTCCTACCTGATGCTGATAGTTCTTTTCCTGCTATCCCTTATTATTCTGATCTTCTTTACTGAGCTTGTGTATGTACCGCTTAGGAAGATCACAACAGCAACTGAGCAGTATGCGGCAGGAAATATGGGGTATGAGTTTTCTGTTGAGTCAGAGGATGAAATGGGCTATCTTGCAGCATCCTTGTCCTATATGGCAGGTGAGATTGCAAGGCAGGAAGATGATCAGAAGAAATTTATTGCTAACGTTTCCCACGACTTCAGATCACCACTTACCTCTATAAGAGGTTATCTTGTGGCTATGCAGGATGGCACCATCCCTGAAGAGATGCATGGCAAGTACCTTGGAATTGTTATCAACGAAACTGACAGGCTCACTAAGCTCACCAATGAGCTTTTGACACTTAACAACCTTAATACCAGAGGAATGCTCCTTGACAGGACTGACTTTGACATCAATCAGGTTATCAGGAACGTGGCAGAATCCTTTGGCGGAACCTGCCTGGACAAGAATATCGGTATAGAGCTAGTGCTTACAGATGAGAAGATGCTGGTAAACGCCGACATCAGCAAGATACAGCAGGTTTTATACAACCTTGTGGATAACGCTATAAAATTCAGCCACAAGGGAGGCAGCGTCAAGATCGAGACTACGGAGAAACACAGTAAAGTCTTCGTCTCTGTAAAGGATACCGGAATCGGAATTCCTAAGGAGGACCAGAAGCTTATCTTTGACAGGTTCTATAAATCCGACCTGTCACGAGGCAAGGACAAGAAAGGCACCGGACTTGGCCTTGCTATAGTAAAAGAAATAGTGAAAGCCCACGAAGAAAATATCAACGTTATCAGTACGGAAGGCGTTGGTACAGAGTTTATTTTCTCACTTGCCAAGGCAAAAGCCATGGATGAAGTGGATGAGTGAAATGATTTATTGCTGGCTATAGGACGGCAAATTCCAGCATGAATGTACATCTTCAGTCGGTAGTTCTGGACAATCCGACAAGCCAATTCAAGGGAATTGTCTTGTCTCCATAGAACTAAACTCCTTCAGATATATATTCATGCTGGGATTTGCCTGTGTACGAAATGCTTGTAGATATAAATCACATTGCTAAAATGAGTAGAAAAAAAGGATAGAGAGAACTAATTATGCATATAGTGTTGCATCAACCAGAAATACCGCAGAACACAGGAAATATTGGAAGAACCTGCGTCGCAACAAATACGAGCCTGCATCTTATCGAGCCCTTGGGCTTCAGGCTTGGAGAAAAAGAGCTAAAGAGAGCTGGAATGGACTATTGGGATAAGCTCGATGTCACAAGATATATCGACTACCAGGATTTTAAGGCTCAGCACCCGGATGCTAAGATCTGGATGGCTACTACTAAGGCAAAGCGCAGCTATACCGATGTCTCTTTTGGCATGGATGATTTCATTATGTTCGGCAAAGAGAGTGCTGGAATTCCAGAAGAGATACTTGTGGATAACGAGGAAAACTGCATCAGAATTCCCATGGGAGAAGACATTAGATCCTTGAATTTATCTAATTCTGTTGCAATAGTGTTGTACGAAGCTCTTAGGCAGAACAACTTTGAAGGGCTTGAGCGCAAGGGAGAACTTCACAGGCTTCACTGGAAGGATGAGAAGTAAATTTGTAGCATTAGTTATTTAGTAGGATTATCAGATGAGTAAAAAAATAGAAGAATCAAAATATGAAAAGGGCGATCTCCTTACAGTGGAGATCACAGATATTGGCAACGATGGAGAGGGCATAGGCAAGGTAGACGGCTATACCCTCTTTATTAAGGATGCGGTAATTGGTGACAAGGTCAGCTGCAAGATAATGAAGGCTAAAAAGAATTATGCCTATGCACATCTTGAAAAAGTAATAGAGCCATCAAGTGACCGAGTAGAGGCGCGTTGCCCAGTTGCTAGGCAGTGCGGAGGCTGCCAGACTCAGAATATGTCTTACGAGAGGGAGCTTGCATTCAAGCAGAACAAGGTAAGAAATAACATCGTAAGACTTGGCGGTTTTGATGAGTCTTTTGTGGATAGCATCATGGAGCCAATTATTGGCATGGAGGAGCCTTGGAGATATAGGAACAAGGCCCAGTTCCCAATTGGAAAAGATAAAAATGGCAGTATTATAGCTGGATTTTATGCAGGCAGGACACATAGCATTATTCCTGTCACAGATTGCCTTATCGGTACTGCAGAAAATAAAGACATTCTGGATGTCATCATCCGCCACATGGAGAAGAATAAGATTGAGCCTTATGATGAGGCTTCTGGCAAAGGCCTTGTGAGGCATGTTCTTATCAGAAAGGGCTTTACTTCAGGCCAGATCATGGTTTGTCTTGTCCTTAATTACAAAGGGCGTGGTAATAAGAAAATTGCAGGTGGAGAATACACTTCTTTAGAATATATATTAGGCCAGAAAGAGCTTGTTACAAGGCTCTCACAGATAAAAGGCATGACAAGCATATCCGTCAGCATCAATACTGATAAGACCAATGTCATCATGGGCACAGAAATACACACAATATGGGGAAAAGACACTATTTCTGACACCCTTTGTGGCCTTGAATTTGAGATTTCACCACTCTCTTTTTATCAGGTTAATCCAGTTCAGTGCGAAAAGCTCTACGGACAGGCTATTAAATATGCCGCTCTTACAGGAAATGAGACGGTTTGGGACTTGTATTGCGGCATTGGAACTATAACCCTTTCTATGGCCAAGACTGCAGGACATGTCTACGGAGTTGAGATAATTCCTGATGCCATCGAGGATGCCAAGAAGAACGCCGCTAGAAACGGTCTTTCAAATGCAGACTTTTACTGTGGAAAAGCTGAGGAAGTACTTCCTGATTTCTATGCTAATGGACGGTTGGAAGAGAAAGATAAGAATGTATTACATTCTGAATACAATATTTCTGAGTCAGCGCTTCACCCTGATGTGATCGTAGTAGATCCTCCACGTAAGGGCTGCGATCAGGCCTGCCTTGATACAATGCTCAAGATGGCCCCTGACCGCATCGTCTACGTCAGCTGCGACAGCGCAACCCTGGCAAGAGACTTGCGTATACTTGTGGATGGCGGCTACGAACTAAAGGCCGTACGTCCCTGCGATATGTTTAGTCACACCGTGCATGTGGAGACTGTAGTGTTGCTCACAAGAGTGAACTAATAGAAATCCTTGAATTTACGCACTTTTTCGAGCATTTCACGTTTGATAAGACTGATTATTCTGAGCGTGGAAAGCACATGAAAAAGTATATTCGGGTAGTTGTAGCTGTCGAACTCGTGACAGTAGGTGCAAAAATAGAGCCTACGTCGTGACAGTAGTGCACTACTTGAATATGTCTGATATAAACAAAATTCTTACATAAGGTCAGGAAGGCTCGTTAAAACCACTTGACTACGCGAAATATCTGATGTTACACTCCGGATATAAGAACATTTGACGAGCAGGAAAGGCACCCTGCGCTCCCTAAGTGGAATCTGATATGATGGATACGCCGCCCATCCAAATGTTTTTATGTTTTCAAAGCGGATGATGTCAAGATCCTGATTGATACTGCTGCATAAGAAAGAATTCTTTGGGAACGGGTTTTTTACCGCGGATCATGTTACAGTGTGCGGGTTGCTCGTTCCTTTTCTTTGTTACTTTGGTTTGTACATTAGAAAACATGTCGAGACTGTGGTTCTTCTTTCCCAACTCCTTTAGAACGCCAAAAGATGATTTGTGAGGTGAAGGGAATATGAAACATGAATGCAAAATAACCGTATTGGATACGAAGTGTTTTGAAGATTATAAGGAAGAATACCTGGCTAAGTTATATTTTTAATATAATAAAAAGTAGGTCAAAAGAGACGTAAGTTTTGAGGATTAGTTGAGTGAAGAAAACTGCCACAAAAGGAATTGATGATTTAGAAACTACATATCCTGAGCTTGCCCAAGAATGGCATCCAACGCTAAATGCAGGCTTGCTTCCATGCGATGTTTTGCCTGGAAGTGGTAAAAGAGTTTACTGGCAGTGTCCGAAATGCAATTATGTATGGGATTCTACGATCAGCAACAGAACTGTTTTAGGGAGAGGTTGTCCTTGCTGTGCCAATAAAGTCGTAGTTAAAGGAGTAAATGATCTCGCTACTACACATCCGGAGATAGCTAAAGAGTGGTACCAGCCGCTAAACGGAGATGTTACTCCGCAGGATGTTACGCATGGATGCGGAAAGAAGTTTAGCTGGATTTGCCCTAGAGGGCATGTATACTCGGCAACAGTTTTACATAGAACAAACGGAGCTGGAACAAAATGCCCTGTCTGCAATTCCGGTCGTCAAACTTCTTTTGCGGAGCAGGCTTTATATTATTATGTTAAAAAAGTGTATCCTACAGCTATAAGCGGATACAAAGAACTATTCACTAGGAGCATGGAATTGGATGTTTATATTCCGAATCTGAAGATAGGAATAGAATATGATGGCGTATATTGGCATCACAAGAAAGCGGCTACATATGAAAGAGAACAGCGAAAGTATGATATTTGCAAAAAAAATGGAATAGCACTGATACGAGTCAGAGAAAAGAGAAAGTATGTGGATGAAGTTCCAGCCGCAGATTGGTGTGTGTTTTCACCTGAGACTGAGACAGATGAAGTCGCATTAAGTATTAGTATAAAAAATGTTATTACCTGGATACTAGATCAAACAAAAAATGGTTCAATACCTTCGGTACCTGATATTGACGTATCTAGGGATCGCTTTGAGATATTGTCATATTTGAAAGGACCAGTAAAAAACTCTGTTCAGGAAATTGCTCCGGAATTAGCTGAAGAGTGGGATTATGAGAGAAATGGTGAATTGAAGCCGGACATGATTTCTGCAGGTTCTTCACAGTATGTAAACTGGAGCTGCTCTACTTGTGGATATCGATGGGAAGCGGAAGTTTATCATCGTGCCAAGAATCATACAGGATGTCCCAAATGTGCAGGCTTTATTTTTGAAAAGGGGTTTAATGATTTAGAAACAAAAATGCCGGAGCTTCTTGTTGATTGGGATTATGAAGAGAATGCAAGACATGACGTTTATCCGAGCGAGATAATGTTCAATAGTGGCAAGAAGGTTCATTGGAAATGCCATATATGTGGACACAGATGGACAGTTTCATTGAATAAACGAACTGTTCAAGGTAACGGGTGTATAAAATGTGGTTATAAAGCAGGCAAAGAATTAAAGCATAAGAACTTATTAGAAACACAGGGCTGCATAACGAATCAGCTTCTTTTGAAAGAATGGGATTATGACAGAAATAGAGCGATTGGTCTTTTTCCAGAAGATTTGACACCTGGTAGTACCAGATCGGCTTATTGGATTTGCTCTATATGCGGATATAAGTGGAAAGCGCCAATAGCTCGAAGGAATAATGGTGCTGGTTGCAGAAAATGTGCGGATAAAGCCAACCCAGATTTAAAAAGAAAGAGGTTGATTACTAAAGGAAAAGCCATAACCGATGAAAAGCTAATAAATGAGTGGGATTATCAAAAAAATGACAGGACTCCGCAAGAATACACTACTGGTAGTAAAGAAAAAGTATTCTGGAAGTGCTCAAAATGCGGATATTCATGGAGCGCTGCTATTCGTACGAGATCTAAAGGCGCTGGTTGTCCGGCTTGTGCAGGGAACGTAGTCGTAGCAGGAAAGAATGATCTTGCAACTATTAAACCGGAGTTGGCAAACGAATGGGATTACCAAAAGAATGAAGAGATTACGCCTAGCCAGGTGTCTTATTCTTCAGGACGTAAGTTTTGGTGGATGTGCCCTAAAGGTCATGATAGTTACTTGGCTACGCCTTCTCATAGAGTAAATGGCACCGGATGCCCAATATGCGGAAAAATTAGAATTGCTGAGAAATCGTGTAGACCGGTAGATCAATTATCTTTGGACGGTACTTTTATTAAAACCTTCAAGAGTGCTAAGGAAGCCTCTGAAGAGTTGGACCTTTCTCGAGGCGCAATAGCCAATGCAATAAGGAAAGGTGCAACTTCAGGTGGATATAGATGGAGACATCACATTGAGTAAGGCTTTATGAAATGAGTAAACAGCTACTGTGGGACTAATTCATGGTGGCTGTTTTCTTTATTTTGAGCTATCCAGATTAGTGTTGTAGATATTAGAGTTTACATACTTGCAGTGCTCGGAGATAGGCTATAAAATTACTTATGTAACTACATATCGGGGCGTGATGCTTTTTAAATTCTGAGTTCTATTTATTTGGATTTATTACTGCATATGCAAGTGTGCTTTTCACTGTATGTTAAGGCTGTACGTTATGAAGGAGGGACAGCTTTGAGATATTCTGAATTTTTTACTATGCTTCAGAATGAACTAAGTAAAGAATATAAGAAACAGTATGATTGAAAATCGTGTTGATTAATAATTTCCTTATAGCTCTCGAAGAGAGCGTAGTCAGATTTTTGATCTGATACCAGGGGATTGGGGATGTGCCCCAACAAGTGAGTTTTCGGGAAAGTATATACCGAAACTCCACTTGCCACTTTACATTTTTGCTTTTGAGAGTGAACATGATGTGGCGCAGGTGATTTTTTTAATAACAATAAAATAGTTTTGCAGTTCATATCCGGGCATAGATGCTTTGGAATTGAACTGCTTTTTTATTTTTGAATTTTTCAAATTGGACTTTGCGATGGCTTCGAGATTAAAAATATCTGGAAACGATGAAATCAATTTAACAGATTGTGAATGAACTTTACAAATTTTATAAGGACTTCTGTTCTTGAAATGATTGATAGATTCAGATGCAACTACTTCTTGGTGAATGAGACCATTGCAAGTCTAATTGAAGTGACTCCGCGACCTGATGTCAAAAAATAATGAAGGCATCTGCAAAATATATAAAGCGCCTGTATGACAGTGATAGACAAGTTGATCAGCGTCATGATAAAGTTGCCTGAGTGACAAAATAAAATTGACACTATTGCATGGCGATAATATAATTGTGCCATGAGAAAATTGGCACAGGAGGGAATGAGCTATGATAACTACATTTGAAGATGCTTTAAAAAGAATCGCTGAGCTTGAAGAAGAGAATGCCAAGCTCAGAGAAGAACTTGAGTATTATAAGAGCAAAAAGTTTGCCGGCAGACAGAAGCATGATGAGCATTGGATGAAATCATATAACGACTTTGTGACTCAATATGAAGGTGGAATGACAATCATGGAGATTGTTGCCAAGGGTGCAATCAGCCGCCGAACTGCTTACAGATACAAGGCGTACTATGAAGAACTGAAGAAGATGAAGGAAAAGACTGGGGAAAGTGAATCGCAAACTTGAGGTCAAAATATTTGATCTCAAGTTTTGCGGTACAATTTTTGCACCGCAAAAATAGAAGAAGGGAGTATAAAAATCCTAATGGCAAATAAAAAGGCAGAAACTAAAAAAGCAGAAATAGATATTATAGAAGTTACGGAAGAATATCTAAGAGATAGGCTTTATGAGATCAGAGGAAGAAGGGTAATGCTAGACGCTGATCTTGCAGCTATCTATGGATATGAAACGAAAGGCCTTAATCGACAGGTGAAGAATAATATCGAAAAATTTGATGATGATTTTATGTTTGAATTATCGGATGAGGAAGTGGAATATTTGCGGTGCAATTTTTGCACCGCAAATATAGACAGCAAAAGTAGATATAATCCGCATGCATTTACGGAACAAGGATTATATATGCTAATGACTGTATTGAAGGGCGAGTTGGCAACACGACAGAGCAAAGCTTTAGTTCGTACATTTAAAAAGATGAAGGATTACATCATTAGCAATCAGAATCTTGTAGGACAGCGAGAAATGATGCAGTTATGTATGCAGAGTGCTGAAAACAAAATCGAAATCAGTAAACTTCGCATGGATCTCGGTTCTGTGGAGAAGCAGATGTCTGATGTTATGGATCAGCTTAGTGATGTTGTTACCAAATCCGATCTGGCAGATATGATGAACAGCTTTGTCAATGATGAAGACAACGGTTGGCTTATGTATAACACCAAGTATTGCAGCGCTGATGTAGCTTACTCTTCTATATACAGTCAGGCCAAGAAGTCTGTCTATCTGGTTGATAATTATATAGGACTCAGGACCTTGGTAATGTTAAAGAATGCTCCGGTTGGTGTGGATATAAAAGTGTTTAGCGATAACGTTGGTAATGCAAAGCTTCATAATGTGGAGTTTAAGGATTTTTGTAAAGAATATCCTGGGATAAATATCACGATGCTGCGCACTGGTGGAGTATTCCATGACAGATTTATAGTGCTGGATTATGGAACAAGGGATGAAAGGATTTTCCTTTGTGGAGCTTCTTCTAAGGATGCGGGTGCAAGGATAACAAGTATTGTAGAGGACTACGGCATACAAAAGTATGATCCGATCATAAAGAATCTTCTTAAGAATGCAGCGCTTGTCCTTCCATGAATAAAGGCTATAGAAACAAAAAAAGAAACAAGTAACCTTTTCCGGCCAGATGGCTTTACTCAGTAAAAAACTCGTTTCTTGACTATTATCCTAAAGGGGTATCAGGATACTGTCAACTAAAATTTGGAGGATTCTTATCTTATGACAAAGAAGAAAGTGAAATGTTACAGCTACACCCGCGTATCAACGGCCATGCAGGTAGATGGATACAGTCTTGATGCCCAGAAAGAAAAACTCAAGAGATATGCTGCCTACGAGGAAATGGAGACTGTCGGCGAATACTCCGATGAAGGACATTCCGGTAAAAATATTAAAGGTACTCATCCAGCTTGATAAGCTTTACGGATATTGAGAAAAAAGAGGTTCATGCAGTCATTTGTAGAGAATGTGCAGATATATGAACAGCCAAAAGAAAACGGAAGATTTCTAAAGAGCATATCCTTTGCCATACCTGTGTACTATAATGATAAGGAGTTCACGACAATAGCCTTTGTCGAGGATGCAATTATGGATGCGTTGAAAGTTTTTCAGATGATATAGTAGCTAATTAATCTTTCAGTTTATCTGTCTAAAAGGAGAAGATGGATATGAAAAAAATTCACTTTAAATATCATCCCAATATTTATGAGGATGACATTCTTGTTCATAAGAGTGGTATATGTCAGTGTTGTGGCAAACAAATAAATGAGTATATAGAACATGTTTATTCAGCGGAGGATGTAGATTGCATCTGCTTACAATGTGTAAGTGATGGGACTGCAGCCCAAAAGTTTGATGCTGTATTTGTTTCTTGGGCAGAGGCTATTAGTGATCCTGAAAAACGAGATGAACTATTTCATAGAACGCCGGGATATCTTGGGTGGCAAGATGAAAATTGGCTCGCATGTTGTGATGACTATTGTCAGTATCTTGGGAGAGTCGGAATTGATGAATTAAATGATCTTGGGATAAAAGACGAACTTCTACAAGAGTATGCTATGCGTGAAGATGCATACTCACTTGAAGATGTTGAGGAATGTTTGTATAAGGATGGGGATATGTCGGGATATCTGTTTAAATGCATTCATTGCAATAAATATCATCTTTGGGTGGATGCAAATTAATTAGAACAATAACTGTAATATATTTTTCAGAAAATAAATGATAAAGAGGTTAGCAGGTGGCATCAAGTAAAGACTATTTGGAATTCATATTAGAGCAGCTGTCAGGGCTTGATGATATAACGCATCGTTCCATGATGGGAGAATATATCTTGTATTATAGAGGCAAGGTGTTTGGCGGTATCTATGATGACCGCTTTCTGGTGAAGCCTACAAAGTCCGCCAAAGCTATGATGCCTGATGCGGATATGGAACTTCCGTATGAAGGAGCAAAAGAGATGATCCTTGTTGATGGTGTTGACAACAGAGAGTTTCTGAGAGAACTCGTAGAGGCGATGTATGAGGACTTGCCGACGACAAAGAAGAAATAATTTCAGTAAAACGTGCTAAGAAAGTAGGAAAAATGGGAACAATTAGGGACTATAGAAACATGGTGGAACAACCCTGGGGAAAGATGTTCTACGAATTGATTTATGAACAACTGAATATTTCAGAAGAAAAAAGAGTAAGAATCCTGGATTTTGGAGCTGGATTTTGTATAACAGCAAATTATTATGCAAAGAATCACGAAGTTGTTGCTGTTGAGCCGAATGAGGAAATGTACAATCTGCGAGCGGAAGATAATGAGTATACTCTGATTACTCAAGGGGTGGATTATCTTAAGGCCGTTCCTGATAATTATTTCGATGTTGTTCTTTGTCATAATGTTTTGGAATACGTAGAAAACAGAGAAGCAGTTTTAGATCAATTGGGGAGAGTAGTAAAGCCGGAAGGAATTCTTTCTATAGTCAAACATAATCTTCTTGGTAGAGTTATGGGAAGTGCTGTGCTTGCTGATGATCCCAACGTAGCATTGGAACTGCTGAACAATATTTCCGAGGATAGCATGTTTGGAAATAGAAGTGTTTATAGTAACGAGCTACTTATTGAAACACTGTCTCATGATATGAAACTTTCCGATAGCTATGGAATAAGGACATTCTTCGGACTGTCTTCGAATAATGAGATCAAGCATACAAATGAATGGTATCAATCAATGCTTGCATTGGAAATCAAAACAAGTACTATGGAAGAATTTAAAAAGATTGCTTTTTTTATCATTTGATATTTAAGAAGGAAACGAATAAACAATAACTCGGAATATATTTCAGGATAATAGACTAAGACAAATCGAGATTTGAAGAGGTGAAGCCATGGCATGGAAATGTCCGAAATGCGGCAGAAAGTTCAGCAGACAAAACCAGGACCATTACTGTGTGAAACCGCAGAATATTGATGAATACATTGCTGCTCAGGATGAGAAATATAAGCCCAGATTAATGGAGATCCGGGAGATCCTTCGTGATGCACTGCCGGACGCGGAGGAACGGATCTCCTGGTCGATGCCCACTTATTGGAAAGGTCGTAATATCATTCATTTCGCAGCATCAAAGAAACATCTGGGCATTTATCCTGGTGATGAGGCTACAGCTGTATTTACGGAGGAACTCTCCGATTATGACGTAAGCAAGGGCACGATACGGATCCC
>NZ_AUKA01000013.1:0-105161 GCF_000424505.1 Butyrivibrio sp. XBB1001
GAAGAAAGCTACACATCAAAGGCAGACTTTCTTGCAAAAGACTATATCCCTGTGTATGAAAAGAACAGTTCAGAAAACTACTTTTTCTCAGGCAAGAGGATACAGAGAGGACTTTACAGACACTACGATGGTACAATAACAAATGCAGACATAAATGGAGCTGCAAACATCTTAAGGAAAGTATTCCCAAAGGTAAGCCAATGGGATAGGGGCATAGTGGACATGCCCTGTTCTGCAGGGTGCGTAGAGCATCCTGCAGGTTCATGCCGCCATGCGGCATAACAGAAACCCTTTCCGACGTGGAGTCGGTGAGGGTAGTTCATCTGCGTAGTCGTTGTAGGCCTTGTCATTTCCATAGCGGGCCATCTGGCGCTTTTCAAGGCGCTGCGCCCAGATTGCCGTAAGCGCCTGCAAGTACAACCTTCATTGTTTTACCTCCTATTTTCTTGTTATTTATTTTCTTGTTTTTTCTTTTACTTTTTCTTCTTCTCTTGAGCGCGCTTGTCGTTAATGATCTTCATGTGCTCTTCTGTGACAAGCTCAACATTATTTTCCCTTGCCCACTCTACGCACCCTTTAAGTGCCGCAGGCAGGAATACTCTTGGCACTCCCAGAAGACATTTCAGAGCATCATCAGTGAACTTGATCTTGTCATCTGCTCTTTCTGCTGCATAGCGAACTGAAGCCAGGGAGGCCTCGCGAACCTGCAAAAGCTCCGCTCTCATACGTCTTTTCCTATGGAACCAGAAGTTCTTGGAGTCTCTGTAGCCGTAGTCAACAGGAAGAGGTGGGAAATCCCTTGCAGTCACGCCGTTTATGATGGCATCACGGTATTTCTTTTTCATGAGGATCTTGTCGATCCTAAGGATGAAGTGGGCGCCGAATTTGCTGGTGATTCCGTTGAAGTCGTGGTATGGGCCCTCGTAGCCCTCAAGCTGGCCTGGCGCATCGTTTGTGGCCCCGTCCAGGTCTCTCATCCAGGTGCACTCTATTACTTCGATGGCATCCGTCATGACCATAGGGCGCTTGTCTTCAGGGTTTTCTTCCTCAAGAAGGCTCTTTTCCAATTTGAAATTGCACTTTGGCATCTTCTCAGATGGCTTGTCTCCAGGCCATGAGAGCTTGACTGCCTCGTGGAAGTTTTTGGGATTGTCGTCGATAAAATTGATGGCACACTTGCCCGTGCGCAGAATGTTCTGGGCTGTGTTAGAAGAATTGCGGCAATTAAGGAGCATAGCGTAATAGTCCTTGCCCGCAACGTAGTATGGCTGGATCAGGGAATATGGTCCCAGGTTAGTTGTGCCATCCTCGCACAGTGTGCTGATCAGCACTGTCGGCATCGGAAAAAACAGCGATGTCTGATAAAAGTTGTCTACGATTCGTAGATTTTCAAAACTACTCATTTCATACCCTCCGCTTATGTAATGATTTATATATCAAAAGTTCATTTTGACACCTGTTGATATACTGATTTCGCCTATTTAATCCACATTTATCATTTCTTTTCTGGTTGTTATTTATTTTTTAGCCAAAAGAATTCTCAAAATTCCAGCCTGCTTCTCAAACGGAACATCCTCAAGCGCCCAGTAGAGCACTGATTCCGCAATATGTTCCGCCACAAATCTTGGATCATCATAGTTTCCGTCTACGCAAACTGGCATTATTATATCAGCAAGTACCCCAACAAGCTGCGTGTGCCTTTCAGAAAAGACCGTCAAATAGGCAGATGTAGCATCCTTATCCTTAAACAGAAAGCTGTACTTGTCTGCATAATCTTTGAGGCAGTCATGAATTCCTTCCAGAAATTTAAGTATGTCGGAAGTCTTAAGCTTCTTCATCCGCGCAATGCAGCCTTTCCAGTCATCCAGCATAAATGCTGAAATCAGCATCTCTTTTGACGGGAAATAATTGTAGATTGTCCCCACTCCTATCCCGCACGCCTTAGCAACTGAGCGGATCGTTGTCTTGGCATAGCCATTTTCAAAAAGCTGCCTCTTGGCCTCTTCTATTATCTGTTCCTTGATATTCTCTATAATTTTGGGCATTTATAAGTCCTCTTTATTTTTATGAACACGTTCACTTAAAGTGTAACAAGTACCCCCTTGAAATTCAAGGGGGATACAAATGGTCTTTTGGGGACGGAGTCATGCTGCTTTTCTATCGATAAACACTTTGACAGCTTCCACTAGATGTTTCCTTTTTATATTCGCTAGCCATAACGCAGTACTTATCTTCCAGATAGTGGTAGTACTCTTCGGCATTGACTAGCCTTGAGCCCTTATGCTTGTTACAATTCCTGCATAATGGGAAAAGATTTCTCTCATCATCTGTGCCTCCATGGTACTTTGGAACAAAATGATCTATTGTCACTTTCTGCCTTTCAAGTTGTTTCCCACATGCGGCACATACTCCGCCTGTCTTTGCCAAAATCCGATCTTTTAACTGCATCTTATGACTCTTGATTCCCCTCATAGCCTGATCCCCATGTGTTTGCTTGTTTCGATTATTTTCTTCACACTAAATTTTTCTGTATATGCCCCACCTGACTCCTCTTAACTTGTTTGGGGCATATTTCGGACTAAGATTCCAACTAGCCTCATCCAATTATATGCCTCCAGGCAACTTTTTTCTATCATTAGGGCATATTCGCCACATTTTCATGGTCCATTGACTCCGTCCCTAGGTTTCATGGTCCCATAACCCCGTCCCCCCAGGACCATTAAACATCTCAAGTTTTCATCCGATATAAATGATATAGAGGAGATTAGCATGCGATCATTAAAGACTAAACTTGCAATTACAATGCTTGTTATGATATTTACAGTTATCATGGTCATCACCTTGCTCAGCGTAGTCTTCATACGAAGGACTGCAAGCCGCAAGTCTGACCAGCTTCTTTTGATGCTGTGCGAAAATGGACAGTATAGCCTTAACTATTATTTTGATAGTGTTCAATATTCCGTAGACCATATCACTTCCTTTATTGAAGGCGACTTGCAGGGGCTTAGCGATACTCAGTTAAAAGAACATATGAAAAACGCCCAGGAATATTTTGATTTTATCATCTCGAAAACAAATGGTGTTCTGACATATTACTATCGCATTGACCCTTCCATCTCATCTACAGAAAAAGGCTTCTGGTACACAAATCTTGACGGCAATGGCTTTGTTCCCCATGAAGTAACTGATATCACGCTTTATGATGTAAACGACACCTCCAAGCTAGTATGGTTCACTGTTCCCAAATTTGAAGGAAAGTCCATCTGGCTTCCTCCCTATGTCACAGACAATCTTGATGTTAAGGTCATCTCCTACGATGCACCTATTTATTTTAAAGACAAGTTTATTGGTGTTGTGGGAATAGAAATTGATTATTCAGCTATGGCAAAAGAGGTTGATAGCATTAAATTCTACGATAACGGCTATGCCTTTTTAAGTGATGCCGACGGAACACTCTTTTACCATCCATATATAGATGTGGCAAATATGCCAGAAGGCATGACCAGGCAAATGCCCTACAGTAACAAGGCTGAAACTTCATCGATAAAGTATGTATACGACGGAGTTGCCAAGGAAGCTGTCTGGCTTCCTCTTAGTAATGGCATGTATCTGAACATCACAGTTCCTATAAGCGAAACCCAGGGCGAGTGGCGCGGGCTCTTTTGGAGCATCACAATAGGTGCAGTGGTAGTCCTGATCATATCAGGTGTATTACTGATCACTTTCCTGGGGTTCATAACCAAGCCTCTTGAACAGCTCACGGAAGCTGCTGAGCAAATTGATAATGGAAATTTTGACGTCTATCTAAACTATGATAACGACGATGAAATTGGAAGACTTACCAAGTCATTTAAGAAATTGTCAGGCAACATGAAAGCCCATATCAACGCACTGAACGAGCAGGCATTTATTGATTCTCTCACTCACGTAAAAAATAAAGGTGCCTTCTCACTGGCAGTTGAGGAGCTGCAGGAGCAGATCAACAACGGATCCATTGATCCCAATTTCGCCATGGGCGCCTTTGACTGCGACGGCCTAAAGCGCATCAACGATCAATACGGCCACGACAAAGGAGATCTCTACATCCAGAAAGCCTGCAATACCATAAGTGATGTTTTCAAGCGAAGCGCCGTTTACAGAGTTGGCGGCGATGAATTCATTATCATCTTAAAGCATGAAGATTTCCACAATATTGACTTTTTGCTGGAGCGCTTTGACAAGGTCGTTGAGGACATAAATGCCTCAGCCGATGAGCCTTGGGAAAAGGTATACGTATCCAAGGGCTTTGCCATCTATGATCCAGAAAAAGACAATATTGTTCAAAAGATAATGCAGCGTGCCGACATGTTAATGTACGAAAATAAACGCGAAAGAAAAATGGGGCGAGATAATTAATCTTGTTTATATGAAATTACGGCTTCGTACCACTTTCGTATAAGCCACATCAAAAACCTGTTTACATGCATTCCGCAAATCTTCCGTTTTCGTATAATCCACACAAAAAACTTGTTTATATGCATTTCCGCCTGCCCACCGTTTTCGTGTAAGAAACAAGTGTTGCGGCTTCTCAAACTTTTAAACTTGTTTATATGAAATTGTGGCTTCGTGCCACTTTCGTATAAGCCACCATATATACTTGCTTTACATGCATTCCGCAAATCTCCCGTTTTCGTATAATCTACGCCAAATACTTGTTTATATGCATTTCCGCCTGCCCACCGTTTTCGTGTAAGAGATAAGTGTTCCAGCTTCTCAAACTTTTAAACTTGTTTATATGCAATCTCGCCTTCCCACCACTTTCGTGTAAACCAGAGAAAAACGCCCCCACAAAACTGCCGGCTGCAGTGAGAGATAGCTCACTGCGGCCGGCACAAGCGCATCTAAATATATTCAAAATGGTCTGTTGACTCCGCCCCCAGGGCCCATCAAGAGCTCACTACTGCTCGTGGAGTTTGTAGTCCACGTCCTCTGCTATGATTTCAAGCATGATTGCGGCAAAGCGTGGGTCAAACTGGGTTCCGGAGCCCTTTTCAAATTCGCTCTTAACAACGTCCTGGGGGATGAGGCCGCGGTAGCTTCTGTTGCTGGTCATGGCGTCGTAGGCATCCGCTACGGCGATGATCCTGGCTTCCTCAGGTATTTCCTCGCCGGAAAGGCCGTCAGGATAGCCTCTTCCATCGTAGCGTTCGTGATGCCAGTGGGCACCAATGGCGAGCTGAGGCATTTCCTCGATATTCTGAAGTATCTTGGCGCCTCTTCCGGGGTGAGTCTTTATCTTCTCAAACTCTTCATCTGTAAGTCTCCCTGGTTTATTTATTACGGCGTCTGGGACGCCAATCTTGCCTACATCGTGGAGTAGTCCCATCATGTAGATTTCATCCTGCTTTTCTTCAGAGTAACCAAATCTCTTGGCTATTTCTCTGGAATACTCTGCGACACGTCCGGAATGGCCCTTGGTATAAGCATCCTTGGCATCAATTGCATCTGCAAGAGTGTGTACAACGTGAAGTGACAAGCCCTCTATTTCCTTAGTCTTGCGCTCCACCTCTGCATGAAGGTCACGCTGGAGCCTTATAAGATCTAAAAGGTGGCGGACACGAAGCGTCAGAACCTCTGCAACAAAGGGCTTTCTTATAAAGTCCATAGCTCCAAGGGAAAGACCTCTTGTTTCCGATGCGCAGTCATTATTGGCGGTAAAGAAAATAACCGGTATCTCTTTCCTTGAATTTTCCCGCTCCCACTCTCTAAGCTGCCGCAAAGTCTCAAAGCCATCAAGTTCTGGCATCTTGATGTCCAAAAGAAGCATATCTATTGTGTTCTGGGTCACATAGTCAAGTAAAAGCCTGCCGCTCTTAAGGCAGGTAACCTTAAAGCCCGCTTCCACAAGGACTGCATTTGCATTCTTTAAAATGATCACATCGTCATCCACAACAACTACATGCTCTTGCATCTTTATACCTCTCGTCAGTTTTCCCCTCAATCCACCTTGCTACTCAATCAGCAATTTTTGCTGTACTTCCACTCATTTGCCAGCTACCTCATCAACTATCTGCAATATTTGCCTTACTACTCCATCAGCAATTTACACAATCGCCAAACCGTCTTACTCCCACAAACTGCCATAGGCACTTACTGCCTCATCTATTGTCATCTCGCCGTTTGCCACCTTATATGCTGCTGCCCTGAACTCCTTGTTAGCGGCATCATTAAGTCCAGTTTCCTGATAACTAAAGGCCTTATCCTCAGGGAAACCATCCAGTGATGAATAAACCTCGTCTAAAGAAAAATCGTTTGTAGGAGTGATAAGTCTCTTGATCGCAGCCATATTTCCAAGTTCCTTTTCCCTTATGAGAAATCTCATAAATTCATTGGTCATGTCAAGATTGCTGCTATTTTTGTTCACGCTAAAGCACAGGTTCACAGAATCAAGGAAATATCCACCATCCTCCCCAATAGGAACCACATAGAATTTATACCTGAAAGGCTCAGCCAAAAAAGCTTCCGACTTACTCTCTCTTTTTTGTGTACCAGAAACCATATCGCCGCTGCCCAGCATTATCGGGACATCGCCCTCAAAAAAGCGCATGATAACGGCGTTATAATCATCCTCAATTTCCTCTGTACAGCGGACAGGATCAATATATCCAAGGTCCACAAATTCCTTTATCTTTTCAAGTGCTGGACGCATCGACTCTCCTGCCGACTGATCCAATGAATTAAGTTTCTCCACCAATTCCTTATTGTCCATAACATCATTACAAAAAAGTGGGAATGCAAAAGGATAATACAATCCGGCAACTGTAGTGCCGTTTGCTCCCATAATAGGCGTTTCATAGCCTGCAGCCTTTAATTTATCGCAAACTTCAACCAGTTCATTGTAATTTTTGGGAACCTGAAGGCTATTCTTTTCAAAAATGTCCATGTTTACCAGCATTCCATAGGATCTTGTAAAAATAGGAACCATGATATCATCGCCATTTTCCAAAGTCAGCCTTGCTCCTTTTCTGATGCAGTCCAGATTGATCTTTAAAGCCGGGTCAGACAAGATCTCCGCATTTTCAAAGACAGGCGTCATCTTTTCATCTTCCAGCATCCATGAAGCTGTAACGTAAATGTCCGGAGCCTCTTCACTGGCAAGGGCACTGGTGATGGTGTTGTTATAATCATCAAGACAAACGTAATTAAGACTTACATTGGGGTAGTATTCATAAAAGCGCTCAAATTCGCTCTCAAGAGATTCAAAATTTGAATAATTGCCTGCAACAGTAATAGAGCAAGTACTATCAGTAGATAGCCCTGGCTTAAATTCAGCGTCATTGCTGCTTTTGGACCCGCAGGAAGTCATTCCAGTCACCATCATAATACTCAAAGCTGATATCAGCATTTTTCTTGCTAATCCCATCTTCTTAATTATCATGTTGTCTCCTTTCATTACTGTAAATATTTCATGCAATCTTACGGCACAAGCGTGGCGCCATTTACTTAAGACGCCAATATCCCCGGTATCTGATCGTAATCGAAGTTATCTACCGCCTTCTTGATAGCCTTAAACCTCTCTGCCTCACTCTCAGGGAATCTGTAGCCTTCAAGCTCCTTAACTACATTTCCAACTCCGTCATAATTAAAGGCCTGGCAGAAGGCTTTTAGCTCTTCATAAGCCTTCTTCATATCCTGCTCTGAAATTTGCGGACGCTGGTCATAAGAACCCTCATCTTTATTATCGGCTAAAGGCTCAAGTTCTTTTACCAATTTCTTATATTCTGTTAAAAGAGCTCCCATCTGACTCTCAAGTGTCTTAATATCGCCTGCTTCTCCGGCCTTTTCAAGTCTAGCGGCAAATTCGCCAAGCTTATGGGCTCCGATAACATTGGAGGTGCTCTTTAGGGCATGGACCTTTATCGTGGTGTTATTCACATCCCTTTCGCCCCAGTACTTCTCTATTTCATCCGCATTCTTGCTGGCGGCATCATAATACATCTTAAGTGTAGCCATATAGGCTTCGCGACTTCCGCAATGGGCAAGGCCAGAATGAACATCAAGCTCATCAATATCCCAGACAAATTCCGGGATAAAACCTTCGTCCTCCTCATTCTCATCACTGGCGGGAGCAATCTTATCCTCTGGCAGGAACTGAAGAAGAAGAGCCTCAAGCCTGTCTGGATCGATAGGCTTGGTAATATAGTCGTTAAAGCCTGCATTTATGTATATTTCCCGCATACCGGAAATAGCATTGGCAGTCAGACATATAATAGGAGTATTGGTATTTGAGGTATCTTTTATGCCTTTCATCTCCTGCAGGGTCTCGATGCCGTCCTTATCTGGCATCATATGATCAAGGAATATCACATCATAATGCCTGTGCCTGAAAAGAGATATACCTTCATCACCGCTGGTTGCAGCATCTATCTGCACTCTGGTTCGCTTTAACAGATTCTGGAAAACAGTCAGATTTACCGGCGTATCATCAACCACCAAAAGCCTTGCGTGAGGCGCAGTAAACTTCTCACGGTACTTAACCCTCTCAGCAACAGATCTTTTGAAGGTCTCCTCGTAATTACCTATAGGCTTCCAGTCTTTTACACCCTGCACCAGCTTAAAAGAAAAGGTTGACCCCTTTCCGTATTCGCTCTCAACCTCGATATGGCTTCCCATCATATTAAGAAAGCTCTGGGCAATGCTCATTCCAAGGCCTGTTCCCTCGATATTTCTATTCTTATTTTCCTCGATTCGCTCAAAGGCCTTAAAAAGGCGCTTCATATCCTCTTGCTTTATTCCAACGCCCGTATCTGTAACGCTTATGATAAGCCTTATAGCTTCAGGCTTTTCTTCCAGTTTTTCAAAAGAAGCCTTGAAGGTGATAGAACCCTCTTTTGTATACTTGACTGCATTTGAGAGAATATTTGTGATGACCTGCTTTATACGGATCTCATCTCCGTTTAGTATCACAGGAATATTCCTGTCTACATCAAGATTAAAGGAAAGCCCCTTGTCCTGAGCCTTGACCTGAACCATATTCACCAGGTCATTAAGGAGCGAGGCAAAGCTATAGTCCACATTGATAATGTCCATCTTGCCGGCTTCTATCTTGGAGAAATCAAGAATGTCATTGATAAGCCCCAAAAGAGTTCTGCCCGCAGTCCTGATGCTCTCTGAATATGTCACGATCTCGTCCTCATGGCTATCCCTTAAGACCATTTCATTAAGTCCCAGGATAGCATTCATAGGAGTACGAATGTCATGAGACATAGTGGATAAAAAGTGTGACTTGGCCTCATTGGCCTGATTGGCAGCCTCCGCCGCCTCAGCCAGCTTTTTGTTATATAACATCAATATCAAATAGTTAAAAGTTAGCAGCATCAAAAGACCAAAGGTCACCATGCCAAGCAGCAGCCAATCCACTACTGTATTGGCTGTTTCCAGCTCAGCTGCCGGTATATAGGCCAAAAGAAACCACGTATTCATGGACTTTAAAGGGGTAAAAGATATTACGCACTCCTCATCCTTGGAGTTATAAATAGTCATGGTGCCGGTTTGCGACGTGACCTTGTCCATCATTTCCCTGTAATCTGCGATATCTACAGTGTTATAGGACTTATAAAATTCAAAAAAGTTGGAATTTTTCAGAGATTTACCGTGGACAAGATACTCTCCCTCCTTGTTGATAAGGGAGATCTCCACGTTTTCATATTCGCCCTTTAAAAAGACAAGCTTATCCTCAAGGACGCTAACGGGCACAACGCGCATTATAAGCGCTTCTTTGAGCTCGCCGCTTTCCTCATCAAGGATCGTAACGTAATTCATGAATGCGATAGACTGTACCCCATTCTGAGGATTAGTGTATGCTCTTGTAAGATTGACAACGCCATCTTCTCTGCCGATGGTATCAAGATTGTCAAACAGATTGATATTGCGATAAGAAACGGAATAATCATCTGGATTTTTAGAACCCGCATTGGTAGAAATGCCTTTTCCTACAGGCTCCTCAAGTGGTATCAAATGTCCATATATGCTGGACGAAATCTTTGCCTTTCTGATAAAAGAAATAGCTTCCTCTGCAGTCATGGGATTTCCAGCCTCTGCAGAACGATTGATATAATTTGCCCAAATATCGCACAGATGCTGCTCATCCTCAAGGTAATTGGTGATGATCTGCTCAGCAGTGACCGTCATCTTCTCGAAAGCCGCGATAACACTCTCGTTGCTCTCCTGCATTTTGGCATTGGCATATTGAATTATGAAGAAGAGTATCGACAGCATGATAGCCAGGTCGATAGCTATGATAAGCGATTTTTTCACGCTTGCACCTCCATAAAACGGTATTCCAATAATATTGTATCATAAAATTGTATTATGAGCCAAAATGATCCCTTGAGACGGAGTCACCGGTCCATCTCCGGTCCACCACCGAGTCACCGGTCCATCTCACAGAATAGTCACCTTATTCTTTCCAATCTTCTTGGAAGTGTACATAGCCTTGTCGATTCGATCAAAGATATCCTCCATGGAATCCTTGTCATTTAGCCTGCTGACGCCAATTGAGCAGGTAAGATGTCCTGCCTGTCCAAAGACATTCTCAGCCACAGTCTTTCTGATGTGCTCAGCCAGTGATAGCTCAGACTCTGAGGATGCTCCCTTTAGGATTATGACGAACTCCTCGCCACCCCAGCGCCCTACACAGGCTTTTTTATCATCTACAGAATCCTTCAAAAGTTCCGCCATGCTCTTTAAAGTAGCATCGCCCACAGAGTGGCCATAGGTGTCATTTATATTCTTGAAATCATCAAGATCCATCATCATAAGGGCCACAGGCTCTTTAGCATTGTCATAAGAATCTATTGTCTTCTGAATCTCTGACTGAATGCCGCCGTGGTTTAAAAGGCCAGTCAAAGGATCCAAGTGCGCAAGTCTCTCATACTTCTTGATGGTGTTCATACGCTCGATCACGTCCTCATGGATGTTCTCGACCATAAAGACATATCTGTAGTCATTTTCAGAAATAGGCTTGGCTCTACTGAATATGAGCTTAACCCAGATAAATACACCCTCAAGATTTTTCATCAGGCAGTCAAAAGAAATAGTGTTTCCGGGAGAGAGATTATTCTTTAAATTCTCAGGATCAGTAAATTCCAGAAACTGCTTCTGGCTGTCGGGATAGATCATATTTACAGTCATAAGCCTCCACTTGGAGTAGTCAAGGCTCGTCTTTACAGGCTCATCAGATATCTCAGTAACACTGATGCTGCTGGTAGTATCGGTCACAAGATTTACGAACATAGAAAAGAGATATGTATTCTGGATAGTCTTGACCTTTTTAGCAGTCAGGTATTCATCAACATATTCCTCGTCATCCAGCATATTTACGATAAATACATACTTGTCAATTTCAGGCAGAGGATAAACATTCATCTGTACAACGCTAGGCGTAGTCTTCCCTTCAGGGAAAACCTTTATCCTGCGGCTGTATTTGCCCTTAAACTCGCCATAGTAATCAATAAACGCCTTGTAATCATCACTGATTTCCTCTGTTGAATCAATTCTGTGAAACCATAGCTTCTGAATAAGGTCTACATAATCCCCCTCCTCATCCAGAACCTGCGTAAAAATGCCCTTTCTGGTAATAGATCTGTACTTCTCAGTCTTTCTGTCAACCACCACAATGGCATCTACATTTTCATTCAGGAAATTGTTAATATCCTCAGCAGTATACTTATCAAGTGACTTATTTTCCATAGCATTTATTCCCCCTACTTTTTTAAGCCGAAAAATCAATCCTCCAAAAGCTTTTTGATCACCAGGACATTATCTCTGTCCTTTTGCTTATAATCAACCTCTTTGCCGGTATAGAAACTCTCAATCCTTGAAATCTCATCAAGTTCCTCCCATGGAACAAGGCATGCATGTTGCTTTAAATCAGCATCCTTGGCCATTCTGATGGAGCCATCCTCTGAGAGCCTCTCCCCTCTTGCCTTAAAATCATCAAGACTCATTTTGGTATAGCCAGATGCGTAGTAGAAAGCGCACCACCTGCGGTGCTCAGACCTGGCCAGATTTTCAAGGGCTTCATCCGTAAGTTCCCTTCCCTTGTCAAATCCAAGCTTTGTCAAAAGAGCTGCCAGATAATCCGCAGAAGCTCTTGAACTCATTCTGTCAAAATAGTGGCAATCTGCCCAGTTTTTCTTGGCAGAAGCCCTATTGCCCATGTAGTGGTGATTGAGCCTCTTAGCAAGGTCATCCATTTCTCCGCCGTAGAGAATGTCCGCATCATCAAGGCTGTGGCTCTCCACCAGCTTGCCAAGCTCATACCTGGCAACGGAATTAGAAAGGCACTGATAAACAGGAAGCTTTATCCCCCTGCCTCTCATAAACTCCAGAATATTCATGGCAATCTCGCGTCCTGTCTTATCATCTCCCACCGCAATGGCTATATATCTTAATTTGTCTATGTTCTCATCCAGATACTGTGCCAGCTCCCGGCTTCTTCCGTCATGGTTTTCAAAAGAGATATCGAAGTTCTCAATAAGACTGGCAAATCTTGTTCTGAAAAAGCCGTCAGTACTGCGTCCGCTTGGGTCAAAAATCTTTATTCCAAACCTGCTGCCCTCAAACTGGCCGTTTATGATTATCTTTTCAACCAGTTCCTGTCCCTTTCTTCCAAATCCGATCAAAAGGACGTTGGTATCGCAGGTAGCTCTTCCGTTTTCATCAAAGTCTATGGCATCGCAGATAGGATACTTCTGCATAAGAAGTCTGGACAAAAGTTCAGCCTTATCAAAAACTCTCACAGTGCCATAGCCGTAGTTACCACCTATTGCCTGCAGCATCTCGCCATTATGCTCTTCGTGGCCCAAAAGCACAACCTCCGTCTGCTCCGGCCTTACACCTATGCTCTTTAGAGCTGCCAGCATCTTGACTGCGTAGGCAAGGTTTTCATCAATATTCTTGGACAGGGCACAGAGCCTGAACTTACCCTTGCCCCTCTTAACTGCAAGCCTCCTTAAAAAGGCACTATCTGGTGAAAGAGCCTGGCTATCAGTAAATAAAAGCCCTCCCATCTGGTTTATCTGGGCTTCTCTTCCCCCTGCGCTTGTACCCACAAACACTATGGAAGTTCTCTTGTTTCCAGCAATGTTCCTTCCAAAAGCAAGGGAATTATCTGTGATCCCGTATATAAGCTCAACATCGTTGATACGCAAAAACCAGGTTCTGATCCTCTTTAGCATACCCTTGGCAACCGCCATGATAATGGCACTTGCAAGAGAATAATAGGCAAGAAAATGTACAAACCAAAACAGGATCATCCACTTTGAATTGATGCCAACCATCTTTTCAAAAACAGCCACATCGTTGATCCCGGCAAACATTCTGCCCACATCAACTACAGTTTCAAATACAGCCGCCAATATACTTGTGGTCTCATGGGCATTGGCTGTTCCATAAAGGCAGATTCCTCCAGCAGAAGCAACTGCAAATGTAAAACCTATCCACTTTTCCCTATCGTCCTGGTTAAGGGCAAGATACAGTATAACTGCCGTAAACACTGCTCCTGCCATGAGCACAACTGCTAAATATGTCATAGAAAAAATCTCACCTGCCTTCTGATGCCTAATGATATACGTATCACACCAGACCATTGTTATAATCACAGTCTACAACATATTATAAATCAAATATTTCACTTAAAATAGCTCCAAAGCCCGAAAACAGCTAAAAATATCAATATAAGAGGTAATACTATCCTGAAATACCACTTAAAGAAGGGACTAAGCTTGATTCCGCTTCCTGCGTTGACTTCCTCCATATACTTATCAAAGCCCCAGCCATACCTTGTTGTACAGAAAAGGCAGCACACAAAAGCGCCAATAGGAAGAAGGAGGTTACTAACTATAAAGTCCTCAAGATCCATCACTGTATTGCCTGCCTTAAGTGGCTGAAATGCGCTCCAAACGTTGAATCCAAGAGCACAGGGAATAGAACCTACAGTTATGACAATTCCTGCTATAAGAGATGCCTTTTTTCTCTCATATCCAAAAAGATCTATAGAAAAGCTAACATCGTTTTCAAATACACCGATCATAGTTGAAAGAGCTGCAAAATACATGAACAGAAAGAAAAAGCTACCGATCAGTCTTCCGCCTCTCATAGATGCAAATACATTTGGAAGCGTAAGGAAAATAAGGCTAGGCCCCTTATCTGGAGCAACTCCATAGGCAAAGCAGGCAGGAATAGTGATAAGTCCTGCAACTATAGCAACAAAAGTATCAAGGCCAGCAACAATAAGGGCTTCGCCCACAAGGCTCTTTTCCTTCTTGATATAGCTTCCAAATATCTCCATGCTGCCGATACCAAGGCTAAGAGTAAAAAAGCTCTGATTCAAAGCCCCATATAACACATTTCCAAGGCCTACCTTGCGCACATTCTCAGCATTTGGCATAAGGTAGAACTTAACGCCCTCTCCGGCCCCCGGAAGGGTAAGTGATTTAATTCCAAGGCACACCATTATTATGATAAGAGCAACCATCATGACCTTGGTCACCCTCTCAACACCCTTTTCAAGGCCAAGGCTGGTAACACCAATAGTTATAACCATTGTAATAGCCATAAATCCCAGTAATATCCATGGACTACTCATCATCTCAGAATAAAGTCCTGATATAGTCTCAGGATCCTGTCCCTGAAAAGCCCCATTCACAGCCAGAATGAAATATCTAAGTATCCAACCTGAAACCACAGAATAGAACATCAAAAGAAGGTAGTTGCCAAAGATTGCAAAATATCCAAATACATGCCACTTGCTACCCTTGGGCTCAAGCTTTTTGTAAGCTGGAAGAATACTCTTTCTGCTGGCTCTTCCTATGGCATACTCCATAGTCATTATCGGAACGCCAAGAGCAAGCAAAAAAAGAACATAAACCAGTACAAACAGTCCTCCTCCATTTGCTCCAACCATATATGGAAAGCGCCACACATTTCCAATTCCTATAGCGCATCCTGCAGACAGCAAAATAAAGCCCATTCTGCTGCCAAGTGTTTCTCTTTCTTTCATTTCTCCTCCTAAAAAGATCGTTTATCCATAAGGTTTTATGATAGCATGCCACACATATTCTGTCACTTAAAAGTTTTACGCTTTAAACGGGCAAAGATATTATCGCAAGAAAACAGAGAGCCACCACAAAGTAGCTCCCTGCATATATGGCTTTATGTATGTCTTATAACTTCAAAGCGCTGCAATTTGATCTCGTCATCCTCTGTGATACCGCCCTTTTGCATAGCTATCGCAACCTGCTCTTCTACAGTATCAACTCCCTCAAGATCAGGAAGAAGAAGGCCTCTCTTGTGTCCGCTAGTTACTATAACTCCATAGCGCTTTACATCAAGTTCATCCAGTCCTGATATATCCTGAGGTCTTCCCAGAACGTCCACGTTTATCTCAAGGTCTTTGAGTTCATCCGGCCTTATAGGCGAAAACCTTGGATCCCTTGTTGAAGCACTGATACCGTTTTCTATTATCTCAAGTGCCACGTTATTCTGTGTTGGCCCTATAGTACCAATGCATCCCCGCAATGCCCCGTTTTTGTGTATGGACACAAAGGCTCCTGCCCTGATATTAAGCATTTCAGAAGGAAGGTTTCCAGGAAGAGCGAGCTTTTTGCCCTTTAAGATGTAACTCACAACGCTCTGATAGGCCAGTTTCACATAAGGGTCTGGTTTGTCACAGACCTTCTCAAGTTCTCTTTCCATTTCTTTTTCAAGGTCCTTATAATATGCCTTTAGCATGCACCTCTTACTATCCTTCTCAAGAGGCTCGAACGTGCATATTCCATAGCCTACCCCAGTCACGTCCTGGTGTGAGAGCTTTACAGCGCTTACTCTGTAGCCATCAAGAGCCCCTGCCATTATGACAAAAGACCTATGCCCGCACTCTGCTGCCTTCTCGCAAAAATCTTCATCGAAGTAAAAGAGTTCCTTGAAAGCCGCTCTGGAACACACATCCATGATCTTCTGGTCATAGACAGGCCCCTCCGGAGCGTAGCCATAAGGCCCGTAGCTCTGAAGCTTGTGTGACAAGTCCCCGCTTGCCACAAACACAACCTTCCTGCCGAGCTTATCAACTGCCTTCTGGATCATCTGCCCCAGCTTGTAGTGGTCAGTAAGAGGAAGGGACGACAGGCCTATCCTGACAATCTTGCCTCCCTTATACTTCTTTCTTATAAACCAGAGAGGAACCATGCACCCATGGTCAAGGTCCTTGTCCCTCTCTCCAAGAGTTCCTGCCGGGAAGTCCTGCTTGTCTGCCTGTTTGCAGATTTCTTTTACCAGGTCCATGTCATAGGCCTCAAGAAATCTTACGCCCCCTGCACCAAACTGGGCAAAAGAGCCCATGGCAGCATTCCCTGGAGAAATATGAAAATAATCAGAATACATGACAGTATGTGGGCTCGTGATAACGATAGTTTCAGGCTCAAGCTCTGCTATCCTCTCAGCCACCCTTTCATACGCCATAGTTGTTTCTTTTATCTGCTCTTCTCCGCCTCTTCCAACTTCAGGAACAATAAGCGGCGGATGTGGAACCATAAATGCACCTACAATTGCCATTTATCCCCCTCCACATAGTTTTATACCCTGCTTGTACTAACGTTTTCATAACCGTCGGCAAAAGAAATCCTGACTTTTGTCTTCTTGCCTCTGCCGAGGTTTATCTTTTCAAATCCTATAAGCTCACGAACGCCTTTCTTTATACTGTCTCCATATACAAAGACAACTTCTTTTCCTTCTCTGCGGCCCTTGTTGTGAAGGTTAACTGCCAGTTCTCTCTTCTCCATATCCACCGTCTCTCCTTCAAGGGCAAAGGTGGTATAGGAAAGGCCATAACCAAACGGGAACTGTACAGGGATGTTTTTGGCATCGGTGTACTTGTAGCCCACAAAATGTCCCTCCTTGTAGCTAGAAACCTTAGTATCTCCAAAGGTTCCAACGCTATGAGCTGAACAGTCCCTTATGTCCTTGTAAAAGGTTTCAGGAAGCTTGCCAGAAGGATTTACATTGCCAAGAAGGACGTCAGCAATAGCTCTTCCGCCTTCGCAGCCGTTGTAATAGGACCAGATGAGCGTATCCGCCTGATCTATCCATTCATTCATGGTGACACTGCTGCCGCCGATAAGAATGATCACAGCATCCTTTCTGATCTTCAGGATTTCCTTTATAGTTTCATCCTGGCCATAAGGAAGCTCAAGCCCCTGTCTGTCGCATCCCTCAACATCCTGATTATGAGTCAGACCACCCACAAAAATAACGCTGTCATAATCATTTTCTTCAAGGGCCTTCTTGACCTTCTCTATTTCTTCTTTTGTTTTCTCAAGAAGTATTCTCTTTTCCTCAAGTCTCTTATCTGAAATTATTCCCTGAGACTCAAGGCTCTTTTCCTGCCAGTTGTATTCTGTAGCATCCTTGGCAATCTCAGTGCAGTAGCCCTGAAGGTAATCAACTTTGGTATTTCCGCCAAGTCTTTCCTTGAGTCCAAGAAGAGGTACCACTTCATAAAGAGCCCTTATCTCAGCACTTCCTCCTCCAAGAGAATGAGCTCTTATGGCATTATCGCCCACAACCAGTACTCTCTTTAGCTTACTCTTATCAAGAGGAAGGATCTTTTCATTGTTTTTCAAAAGAACTACTGACTCTGCAGCTACACTATAAGCTGCCTTCTGGTGAGCAGTTGAGTTGTAGCTTCCGGCTTTTCTCCTGCCATCTAGCATGTGGAGCCTGTTCATGAGATTTAATATTCTCATGACCTTTGTATCAATGACAGCTTCCGGAACTTCGCCCGCAAGTACAGCCTTTTTAAGCGGCTCTGCGAATTTGTAATTATCGAAATCATCAGTAACTGACATATCAATATCACAGCCTGCAAGAGCAGCTTTTTTGCCATCCTTTATAGCACCCCAGTCAGAAATAACAAGGCCCTTATAGTTCCATTCATCTCTAAGGACTTTTGTCAAAAGAAATTCACTCTCACTGCAGTATTCACCATAAAGCTTATTGTAGGCACTCATTACTGTGTAGGCGCCGCCGTCCACAAGTACCTTTTTAAAATGTTCAAGATAAGTATCTCTTAAAACTTCTTCGTCAACCTCAGTGTCCACTTCAAGCCTTTGTGTTTCCTGATTGTTGACGGCAAAGTGTTTGACGCAGGCAGCTACGTCGTTTTTCTGTATTCCCCTCACAAAGGGAATAGCCAGCTCCGCTGTAAGGTATCCATCCTCACTGAAATACTCAAAGTTTCTGCCGCATAGAGGGCTTCTCTTTAAGTTGATGCCAGGAGCCAGTATCACATCCTTGCCACGTCCCCTTGCCTCTTCTCCAAGGACAAAACCTGCCACCTCGGCAAGTTTCCTGTTGAAGGTACAGGCAAGAGCACTGTTGCAGGGAAGATATGTCACATAATCATCGTTATGACCTAAAAATACCCACTTATTATCATAGAATTCGCCTCTGACACCCATTGGGCCATCAGAAGTCATAAGCTGCGGAATCCCAAGCCTTTTTACCTCACCTGTGTGGAAAAAGCCTGTTCCGTGTATCATCTGAATTTTCTCATCCAGCGTCATCTGTGAAAGGAGTTCCCTTATCTTTTTCTGTGTCATAAATCCTCCATTGCCTTAAAAGTTAATAGTTACTCCCCCGGAATCCCCGCCAGATACACATTATATGTTTTTCTTAAGCCCTCTCAAATAATGGCATATAGTCTATTGGTGCGCTTACCTTTACAGTCTGCTCGCCAGTATACTTGGTACCATCACTTGTAAGAGTCCACTCTCCCTTTGGAAGGTATACTTCCCTCTCAAACTCATTGAGGTGAAGAATAGGAGCTACAAGGTACTTGTCACCGAACATGTACTGATCCTTGATATCCCAGCACTTCTCATCCTCAGGGAACTCATAGAACATAGCACGCATAAGAGGTGAGCCGTTCTCATGAGCTTCGTCAAAGAGCTTCTTAAGATAATCCTTCATGCCAATTCTGATGTCGTAATACTTCTTCATGATCTTGAAGTTATCATCGCCATAGCTCCACATCTCGTTGTCCTGGCCTGTGTGAAGATATCCGCCGCCCCAGTCTCTGTCATCAAGAGCTGGAATATTGTAAGGACCACGATCTCCGTGAAGTCTCATAACTGCAGTAAATGTAGCAAACTGATACCATCTGATAAGGAGCTGTCTAAAGTCAGGATCCTCAACATCATCAGTCATGAAGCCGCCGATGTCTGTGTTCCACCATGGAATACCTGCAAGACCCATGTTAAGTCCGCACTGGATCTGATCCTGCAGAGCCTCAAAGGTACTAGGGATATCTCCTGACCATACTACGTTGCCATACTTCTGGCTTCCTGCCCATGCGCATCTAAGAAGGTTAACAACCTTGCCATCTCTAAGGTCCTTCATCTTATCATAGTAAGCTCTTGAATACATCTGAGGGTACATATTTGTAACTTCCAGAGCTGTTCCTTCACTGTAGCGGAAGTTTTCAAAGTCATATACGCCGTAATCAGGCTCTGAATTATCAAGCCAGAAGCCGTCAATTCCGAACTCATAGTAGTTCTTTTTGCAGATTTCCCATACATAATCCCTGGTCTCAGGATTGAAGGCGTCAATCTCTACGCAGTCTCCCTGATAGTCATAGGTCTGAAGAGCACCTCTCTCAGTCTTTATCAAAAGACCTTTCTCAAGCATTGGATAGAAGTTCTCACTCTTTCTATCAACTGAAGGCCATACTGACACAATGACCTTTATGCCCATTTCATGGAGCTCATCAACCATTGCCTTGGGATCTGGCCAGTACTTCTTGTCGAATTTCCAGTCGCCCTGATAAGTCCAGTGAAAGAAATCGATGATGATCTGGTCGATGTGGATTCCAAGTTCCTTGTACTTTCTGGCAATAGAAAGAACTTCTTCCTGTGTACGGTAACGAAGCTTGCACTGCCACAAGCCCATAAGCTCCTCAGGGAACTTATCTGCATGGCCTGATGCAAGTGTATAATTTGCAACGATATCCTTAGGAGTATCTGCAACTGTGATATAGTAGTCCATTTCCTTGGTGGATCTCATATCCCACAAGGTCATGTTATTACCAAATGTAACCTGGCCAACGCCTGGATTATTCCACAAAAGTCCATAGCCAAGATTTGATACAGCAAATGGAACTGAAGCCTGAGAGTTTCTCTGGGCAAGCTCTAAGGTACATCCCTTAAGGTCCATGTTCTGCTGCTGATACTGGCCCATACCAAAGATTTTCTCGCCGTCATTGCTCTCAAAGCGAACCTTAAGTGAGTAGTTATCACCGCCGTACAAGCCCTTCCACTCTCTGTTTACCAGCTTAAGGCAGCGGCTCTCCTTGGAAATAGTACCGCCGTAAGATCTGAAATACTCACGTAAAAAGAGCTTGTCATCTCTGTAAAAAGAAAGAACTCCAGCATAGTTTACTTCTGCTCTGATGCGGCCATTTGTGATGCTGGCCCACTCATTTTCTGCAATAGTCCCTTCGCCGGTCTTCTCTGGTACTATATAGGTCTTAACTAAAGCCTTTGTCTCTTTTATCTTCTCTGTAAGAGCCCAGTTTCTTCCAGTAAAATCTCTGTTCATAGTTGCGCGGACTCTAAGTGAATCTTCTCCCCACGCCTCAATTCTCAGTGTCTCACCCTGCCTGCGACAGATGAGCGAATTTTCATTGCATATAATTTTCATATCCCTCCAATCTGGGATTCTTACTAGGCTCGACAAAACCTCGCCAAGTATTCACCCATGGCTCGCACTAGCTTCGGCAATACCTCAGCAAGTGCTCTGCTCAAAAAAAAGAAACTATAGGTATTTTACCACCTATAGTTCCTTAATGTTAGTACCAATATTTCAGTTTTGTTACCTCAGATTCCGAATCGTTTCTGCCTTAAAAGCAGTTATCATTCCTTGACAATAGGTTCAATCTGGGAAACCAGATTGTCAATGTGCTCGAAAACGCTACTCTTGGTAGTTCCAAGGGAATTAACCTTATCAAGCTGATTAACAAGATCGTCATGTTCTCTATTGATATCATCAAACCTGCTGCCTATCTTTTTAAGTTCTCCTGCAGCTGAATCTGCAGTATCAGCGATTTCCTGCTGAACAGCGTTTGCTCCGTTTGCGCTTTCTATGATCTCATCAAAAGTAGCCTTGGTCTCGTCAACCTCCTGAAGGCTCTTGTCCATAGCCCCAATTGACTTCTCCATAAGTGCTGTCAGATTCTCACTCTCATTGCCGGCGTTGGCAATAGAAGCATTTACCTGATCGATCATGTTCTTGATCTCGTCAGCAAGCTCTCTTACCTCTGTAGCAACAACTGCAAAGCCCTTACCTGCTGCCCCTGCTCTTGCTGCTTCTATGCTGGCATTAAGAGCAAGAAGGTTTGTCTGGGATGCGATATTGATGATTTTCTTCATGTAATCAGAAATCTGGTCAACAGACTCCTTGAAGGTATCAAAGCCTTTAGCCATATCATCAAAGCTTGACCTTACTTCATTGGAGCTTTCCCTTAGTACGTCAACCTTATCCTGGGCGTTCTTAACGCTATTTAAGATATTTACCTTAACATCTTCGAACTTGGAAGCGCTTCTGTTGACTGCATCAAACATCTCATTGAAGTTATCCATGTCTTCACGAAGTCTTGCGTTACTCTCAATTACATTTCCTACGGCCTCATTCATGTCATGGATCTCTGTCAGAGAGTTCACCTCGTTTTCAACAAGTTTTTTCTGATAAGACTTGATGGAATCAGCAATGTAAACAAGGGAACGGCTTCTTTCCTCAAAGTCAGGTACAGCTGTCCCTGTAGCTACTGTGTTTGTGATCTGCTGATCATTTTTCTTGGCAAAGATATTTTCAAACATATTCTTCTCCTTATTATTCAAATACAACACAGGTCATGGTCTGGTTAACAAACTGGGTATTGTAGTGTTCTCCATAGCCAACCAGTCCGCAGCTGGAACCTAAAGTTCCAATTTTATCAAGATAAGCATTAAGCTCATTTCTCTGCTTTAATACCAGGTATCTGAAGATACAGTTAACGGAGAAAATAGCTGAAACATGATTAAAGTCGCTTCGGATTCTGTCAACAGTATGCTGAGCTATCTCCATTGGATCACGCATTTCAAGTAGTGTCAGGATATCCGAGTCATTGATCTGTCTGTAAAGAATAAGTCCGCTGCCAGAAACAGCCTTGATAGAAGCGATGCATACGTCATCACCCATCATCTTTCCAAATGGATTTTTGAAGGTCTGATCCACAATACCACTCTCGCTGCAGCCTGTAAGATCCATGTAGAACTGCTTGGCAGGTTTGCCGTTTAGTTCTCCAAGATAGTATTTACTCTTATCTGTCTTAGAGGCAATAAGCTGCTTTTTATCTATAGGCTCGTAGATATTCTCTTTATAGGTCTTAACCCTGCCGCCATCATTTTTAACAACAGCATAAGCCATTCCATCTTCATAAACCTGGCCGTTTACAGAAACCTTACCGGCATCGCCTGTGGCACCCATAACCTGAAGATTATACTTGGAAACAAGGGTACTAAGTGTCGTCAAAACAGCTGCGTCGTTGCCAGCGCAGAAGTCGATGATCGCAGTATTTTCTTTTCCCGGCTTTACAGCCTGAATGTTCTTTTCCAGTCTTGCAATATGCCTTGCAGGAGATACGGAAACCTTTTCAAGAACCCCTGTCTGTACTGTAACTCCGTCAACGAAACCAGTGATAGAAACGCCATTTTCTACAACTGTAGTATCATATCCCATTCCTACGCAGCCAATACTAGGCACTCCGGGAAACTGTTTCTCGATGGCCGCAACATTGGCTTCAAACCCATCTGCATTACTTACCATGATAATGAGTTTTGGATTGCCTAGTCCTCTTGTGGCCTCGGCGATATTTCCAGAAGTACTTTTACCATAAAAGATTTTCATATCATTCTCCTAACTTATGCTCTGGTTGACAATTCCTAACTTAGTGCTCCATGTTCTTACGACCGGCAAATGAATTAGTATGCAAGCATCCATTCGCTTGCCTGTCTTGTGCAACAAAAAGGACGATAAAATGTCACAAATAAATTGTAACATTTTATCGTCAAACAATGCTCTATATAAAGAATAAAGATTCTTAAATTTGCATTAAATTTTTGTCATTTGAGTCATAAGTCAAATGGCTGTGTATGTTAACTTTGCCTTATAGTCTCATAGCAACTTCGTAGGCTCTCCAGATAACGCTTCTAAGATTTCCTACAGCCTTGCAGTCACCTACATAGTCCATATTGCTCTCCCTGTCATTCTCTTTTACCAGAGGATTGGGAATGTAGCCTGCGCTTGATATAACGCTGTCGCACTCTATGGTGAACTCCTTGCCCTCCTTGTCTGTGCAGACAATACAGTCTTCCCAGACTTCCTTGAGAGTGGTTTCAAGATATACAGGCACCCTGTAGAGTTCGAACCATTCTCTTAAGTATGAGCTATTAGCCAGGCATACACCCTTTTGAGAAATAAGATCATCCTTCATCTCTACAATTACAGGCTTCTTGCCTTTAAGTGCCAGCTCATAGGCTATCTCACATCCTGTAAGGCCACCGCCTACTACTGCAACTTTTTCGCCAACCTCAGCTCCTCTTAAGAAGTCGCAGGCTTCTATCATAAGCTCATTTCCTGGGATCATCATAAGTCTCCTAGGAACAGCGCCTGTAGCTATTATAATATCTGATTTGCCAAATTGCCTTACATCAGTTATCTCAGTGTTCAAATGAACCTCAATCTCAAGAAGCTTCATCTGTCTGCGATACCAGGCAAGAAGATCTCTAAGTTTGCCCTTATAGGACTCAGCACTGGCAGCAATAAAGGTTCCGCCCAGTTCTCCACTCTTTTCATAGATAACAGGCTCATGTCCGCGCTTTTTAAGCACTCGTGCAGCCTCCATGCCACCTATACCGCCACCGATTATAATGATCTTCTTGGGGTGCTTGGTGGGCTTTATATAGTGCTTGTCCTTCTGCATGGTCTCTGCGTTTACAGCGCAGCGGGCAAGATGTAGTGAATCAGAAAGCTCCTGATCATTAGGAACACCTTTGTAATGGCACATGTTAAAGCAGCCGTTGTGACACAGGATACATGGCCTTATATCAGCCTCCTGGCCGTGCATCATCTTGGTAACCCACCTTGGGTCAGCCAAAAACTGCCTTGCAAAGCCTGCTCCGTCAATGTCTCCCTTTTCTATTGCCTCAGCAGCAACTCTTGGATCCATTCTGCCTGCACATACAACTGGAATGTCTACATATTTCCTAAGGGCCGCAACATCACTTAAATTGCAGTTTTCAGGCATGTAGATTGGTGGGTGAGCCCAATACCAGGCATCATAGGTTCCATTGTCGCAGTTTAGCATGTCGTAGCCAGCTTCCTGCAGGTACTTGGCAGCCTTCTTGGACTCCTCAAAATCACGTCCTACTTCATCATAATCTTCGCCAGGAAGTGCTCCCTGTCTAAAGCCTCTTGTCTTTGATATTACGCTGTATCTTAGAGAAACAGGGAAATCCAGGCCGCACTGCCTTTTTATCTCCTGTACGATCTCTACAGCAAATCGATATCTTCCAGCAAAAGATCCGCCGTATTCGTCAGTTCTTTTGTTTACGTATTTAAGAGTGAACTGATCAAGAAGGTATCCTTCGTGGACAGCGTGGATCTCAACGCCGTCAACTCCAGCCTCTTTGAGAAGTTTAGCAGTCTTACCAAAGGCTGTAATGTACTCTCTTATTTCTTCTACAGTAAGAGCTCTTGATGGAACTTTATCTGACCATCTGTTAGGTGCTTCACTTGCAGAAGCTGTTATCTTGTCGAGGTCCATAACCGGCTTGGAAAGGACTCTTAAGAATTTATTGGTATAAAGCTTCTCCATCATTGGAGAAATAGTAAAGGAGCGGCCAAATCCTGCAGTCAGCTGCACGAATAGCTTGGCTCCTGTCTTGTGAAATTCAGGCATCCACTTAGCCAGATCCTGATACATTTTCTTGTTGGAATAAAGCCATTGTCCAAACATTGGATTATAAATTGGCTGACATCCAGGAAGTACCAGTCCTGCATTATTTTTAGCAACCTCTAAAATAAAGTCAGCGCCTGCCTTGTCAAAGTGATTTCTCTCCATCCATCCAAAGAGATCTGTTCCTCCCATGGATGTAAGAACAATCCTGTTCTTGATCTGACATGTGGCAATTTTCCAAGGAGTAAAAAGAGGTTCTAGTTTTTTGTCCATATCTTGTCTATGCTCCATATTAAATTATTCCTTCTCGTGAACAACATCACGCACCAATATAACAATTTTAATCTACATTTCCCAATAAAGCTAGATGCGAAAGCCAAGTCATTTACAGTTTCCACGCCCCTCCCCGCCAGAGCAAGCAGCTACAGCGATGTCCATGAAAGTATTTTTTCGTCTGTGCAAGGAGGGAGTATTCATGAGCCTCCTGGAGGGGCATAAGAATTCTGCTTCGGTTCAACATGTCTGAGCACCAGAGGTCAGCTTTTTACTCACGCCAGTTTCCGTAGTGCTCGTCACTGACAAATGCAGATTTTCTCAGATGTTTCCGCAGTTTTTCTTTTAATGCGCATGCTGCAGCTGAAACTTGCAGGACGGTGAGTAGTATTACAATAGAAAATGCCATAGCCCGCGATGCGGGCGTAACAAGAAAAGCTACATCAACATCTTCAAGTTTACTTGAGAGATTGATGTAGCTTTTCTTTATGGCGCGGTGCGCCAAATGGCATTTTCTTTTTTTTAGATAACTAGCCCGTCCTGCTTCAGACAACGCTTCGCATGCGCGGGAAAAACTGCTGTGGAAACATTAGAAAATCGCATTTGCCAGAAGAGACTCGCATAGGAAACTGGACGACTCGCAAGCGCTGCCCTGGTGCGAGTTTTGAACCGTAGAATTCTTATGCCCTCTCCAGGAGGCCTTGAATACCCGAACTGGAGCCGACGAAAAAAACTTTTAGGACGAGCGAACAAATCTGCTTGCTTCTGGCTGGGAGGGATGGTGAAAGGTGTAAATGACATTTGTGTGAAGTGGTTGTAATTTGAGGTGGGGAGTGTAAAATATGAACTACGGTTATATTTGGTGCAATTTAATAATGTTTGTAGGAGGAAGTTTTTATGAAGAAGGGTATTGTGATGGAAGGCGGCGCTATGAGGGGCTTGTTTACCTGTGGCGTTTTGGATGTGCTTATGGAAAATGGGGTGACCTTTGACGGAGCTATTGGGGTGTCTGCAGGGGCAACCTTTGGCTGCAATTTAAAGTCTGGTCAGATAGGCCGTGCCTACAGATATAATAAAAAGTACTGCTCTGACCCAAGGTATCACAGCATCCGCTCCCTTATAACAACTGGAGATATCTACAATGTTCCCTTCTGCTATGATGAACTCCCCTACAAGCTTGATAAATGGGATATAGAAGCCTTCGAAAAAAGCCCCATGGAATTTTACTGCGTTGCAACTGATATAGAAACTGGCAAGCCTGTGTATCACAAGTGCGAAACCGGCAAAAAAGAAGACATCGTCTGGATCCAGGCATCTGCCTCAATGCCACTTGTTTCAAGGCCTGTGCATATTGATGGCGGCGTATATCTTGATGGCGGAATCTCTGACTCTATTCCCCTTAAATTCATGGAAGATCAGGGCTATGATGATATTCTTGTAATTGAAACCCAGCCCATAGACTACGTGAAAGAGCCTCAGAAATACATGCCACTTGTGCGCTTTAGCCTCCGCAAATATCCCAATATGATTAAGTGCATGCAAGAAAGATACCTCATGTACAACCAGGAAAAGAAGTACATAAGGCATCAGGAAGAGCTTGGCATGGTTCGTGTAATAAGGCCCAAGGAGCCACTTAATATAAGTGCCGTAGAAAAGGATCCAAATGAGATAACAAGGGTCTATGAGCTTGGCCGCGCAGCAGGATCAGAGTATCTGTCACGTTGAGTATTTTTTTACGAAATCACTTATAGAAAGAGGCTTCGAGAAGTGGTAGCCCTGAAGATATGTAACGCCAATATTTCTCATCTTCTCAGCCATCACCTCATCCTCTATGCCCTCTGCGGTTATGCTAAAGCCCACACCTCTAAAGGTCTTTACCATGTTTGGAAGGACGTCATCAGGATTGCTGCAGTAATCCCAGACAGTGCTCATGTCGAGTTTGACATTGATAAAAGGAATACTCTTTAGCCTTGTCATATTTGAGTAGCCTTTTCCATAGTCATCAAGAACGAAGTTAAAGCCACGTCCCCGGATGTAATTTGTCTGTTCCACCAAGAGATGCTCATCTATAAGGGCTTCCTCAGTTATCTCAAGGTGGATAAATTCTGGAGGAACACCATATCTTTTTGCCTCTGTTATCATTCTGTCGCCAACATCCTGTCTCATAAACTGAATTGGGGACAGATTTACATTTATAAAGGTTAGTCCCATGCTTTGAACGTCATAATCTCTGAAAAACTTGCAGGTCTTTATAAATACCTGCTCTCCGAGCCTGTCTATTCTTCCGTTGTGCTCTGCAATCGGAATAAATAACCCCGGAGGAATCAGCTGCCCACTGGAATCCCTTATTCTTGATAGAGCTTCTGCCCCCACCATTTTCCCTGTATTTGCATCCACGATAGGTTGTAAAAAGACTTCTACGCAGTCGTGATCTATAGCGTATTCAATAGATTTTTTTATCTCAGTTTCCTGACAGGCTTTATCACCATAGCTGCTGTCTATTATCACGGCCTCATTCTTGTCAGCTTTCTCCGCTTCGACAAAGGCTGTAGCCAAAAGCTGGATCATTGTACTATGATCGTACTTATTATTTCCTGTATCCAAAAGTGCACTGCCAATTTCCAAAAATAGCTCTGCATCATCAGCTCTCCAGGGCTTTCTAAATCTCTCCTGGAGTTTTCTATTAATTTCACTGCAGTCTTCGCCGTTTTCACACAAGATTGCAAATCTACCGCTCCTATGGTAAAAGACCTTTTGGCTGGAAAATTCCTTTCTGAGATAATCCGCTATAAGACGAATTCCTCGGTCCATTTGGTTTACACCATATATTTCGCGCACATCCCTGTAATTATGTATTGTAAATACAAAGATAGAGAAGGCTTTTTTTCCACTTATCTCTTCAATATAGGCAAGGAGTGATCTTCTGTTGAATATCCAGGTATGGCCCTCTAAATAGAATTCAGGATTCATGAAGGATAGGTAGATCATGATAATAGCAATGAGACAGAACACATCCATCAAAAGATATTTTGGGAACATGAGCCTTATTATGCTGCCCAAAAAGAGGATAACATTATACCAAAATACGCTTGTTAGTTCTCTTTTTCCTCGAAGATTATCCGTATGAGTAAATATGAAAAAAAAGCTAAGGAGAAGATAAAACCAGAACAGGGCGTAAAGAAGATTGTATAACTTACCGCTGTGGTAACCACTTTGATCCATGTAGTAGAACCATTTGTTAAATGGGGTAAAAATTACAATAAGTGAAACTGCGGCTATTGGCAAATTTAAAAGAGCATAGAAACTTCTGTCATTTATTGCATCTATTCTCAGAGCACTTACAGTAAACACAAAAAAGTAAAAGCCTCTTGCAAAAAAGGACAAAAAATAAACGCTGTTAAGAACATAGAGAATCCAAATAGGGAAAATCTCATGGTTCATATCAGCCCAGGTAGAAACAATATCAGAAAGCATAACAAGAGTTTCGGTCATAAGAAGTGTAACGAAAGTCCTGTTCATTCTGATAGGTATTCTAGGCAGTGTAAAATAATATAGCAAAAACACTGTCAAAACTAATATAGTTGGAATAACATAACTGAAATTCCACATAAAATAACCTTTCAAAAGAGTGGGCGGGTTTCATTGTTTTTTAGTGTAGCCCATCTAATTATCGCAATTCCATTTTCTTTTTCTATATAATTCCATGATACATTAGTTGAGTAACAAATAAATAGTTCACAATAAGATTTAATATATTTTATAAAAACTTCTCAATATTTTCAGTCCGGGCAATTTTATTGTTTTAACGTGATAAATTATCTTGCATTTTCCTGGGGTGACGTTGTAATATTGTCGTAGTGTTTTTACGAAAGAAATTCATATGTAAGTGAGGAGATCCGTTATGAAGAAGTACGCAGAAATGAACAAACAAGAGCTTGAGGAAGAGGTAGTTAAACTCAAGGCTCAGTACAAGAAGTTTCAGGAGATGAACCTTAATCTCAATATGGCAAGGGGTAAGCCTTGCAGAGAACAGTTAGATCTTTCCATGGGTCTTATGGATGCCCTTAATTCCGAGGCTGACCTTTCTTGTGAAGATGGCACAGATTGCCGTAACTACGGTGTTCTTACCGGTATTGATGAAGCAAAAGAGCTCATTGGTGCCATGATGGAAAACAAGCCTGAAAATATCATCATCTATGGCAACTCCTCTCTTAACGTAATGTATGATACAGTTTCAAGAGCGTATACTCACGGTATCATGGGTAACACTCCCTGGTGTAAGCTTGATAAGGTTAAATTTCTCTGCCCTGTTCCAGGCTATGACAGGCACTTTGCAATCACTGAGTACTTTGGAATTGAGATGATAAATGTGGATATGACTCCTACTGGTCCTGACATGGACCGCGTTGAGGAACTGGTTTCCTCAGATGAGTCAATAAAGGGTATCTGGTGTGTTCCCAAATATTCTAATCCTCAGGGCTACTCCTATTCAGATGATACAGTAAGACGTTTTGCAAGACTTAAGCCTGCTGCCAAGGATTTCAGAATCTTCTGGGATAATGCCTATGGAATCCACCACCTGTATGATAACAACCAGGATTACCTGATTGAGATCCTCGAAGAGTGCAAGAAGGCTGGTAATCCAGATATGGTTTACAAGTTTGCTTCTACTTCCAAGATTACATTCCCTGGAAGTGGTATCGCAGCCCTTGCTACTTCCCTTAATAACCTTGATGATATCAAGGCTCAGCTCACTAACCAGACAATTGGCCACGACAAGGTTAACCAGCTTCGTCATGTAAGATTCTTTGGTAACATCGATGGAATGGTAGCCCACATGAGAAAACATGCAGACATTATAAGACCTAAATTCGAGGCAGTACTAGAGATTCTGGACAGAGACCTTACTCCTTGCGGAATTGGGGACTGGACCAAGCCAAACGGCGGCTACTTCATAAGCTTTGATGCTCCAGATGGCTGCGCCAAGGCTATCGTAGACAGGGCCAAGAAGGCTGGCGTTACAATGACCAACGCTGGCGCTACTTATCCCTACAAGAAAGACCCACACGACAGCAATATCCGTATTGCTCCAACATATCCTTCTCTTTCAGATCTTCGCACAGCAATGGATATCTTCACAGTTTGCGTAAGACTAACAGCTGCCAAGAAGATGCTTGAGGAAATGGAATAAAAGATAATGATAAAAAGAAACAGCAAAATGACTTATTTCATTTTGCTGTTTTTTATTAATTTAATTCTACTGCGTTGCCATCAATTATCGATGCTAGCATTTTTGTAACGCTTCCAGGATTTCGTTGTCATCATAGGGCTTGGTGATATAAATCTCTGCGCCGGCATTAATGGCCTCGATTTTCCTTTGGTTATGTCCAGTGCCTGAGATTATGATAACCTTAGTGCTCTCCCTCTGTTTCTTGATTGCTCTAAGGCTCTCTATCCCATTAATTTCAGGCATAGTTATATCCATAAGGACAATGTCGGGATTCATTTTTTCAAAGAGTTCAAGTCCCTCTTTTCCATTTACTGCTTCTGCCACAACTTCGTATCCACTTAGTTCCAGCAGATTTCTGAGCATTTTACGGGAAACTCTCGAGTCATCAACAATTAGTATTCTCTTCATATGCAAGCCTCCTGAAAAATCCTTGTTCAGTTTATTATAACATCTGCATATGTAATACCGCACTATCATTTTTATGGTACAGATACATTAATTTGTTTGTAGCACTACTTCTTTTTATCGCTCAAATGATATCCTGAATAAGCTTATATCCTTCGCCACAGGATTCATATATCCTGATCTCACAGTTCTTGGGACGTGGTCTCCATATGTAGCCTCTTTTTGCGCCCTCAAGATAACCTCTTATAACGCGGATGATCCCGCCATGGCAGGCAATCAGAACTGTGCCGTAGTTCTTTTTCTCAAGATCTTCAAAAAAAGATCTAACTCTCTCTATCATCTCTTTTGTTGACTCAACAGTTTCTGGAGCTTTGAATACTTCCGGAAGCATCCAATAAAGGTTCATTGGAAGCCCCATTGTGGCATAGGGCCTTTGCTCATATTTGCCAAAGTCAGTTTCTATGATACGCTCATCGATTATTATCTGAGAGCGGCTAACTCCGCTTATGATCTCAGCTGTTTCAATTGCCCTATCAAGAGGACTTGAATAAACAGCATCAAATTTCACATCTGCAATTTTATCATGAGCAGCCCTGGCCTGAGATCTTCCCATCTCATTAAGGGGGATATCACTTCTCCCCTGCATGAGCTTTTTAGCATTTAGATCAGTCTGCCCGTGCCTTGTGAGGTATATTTTCATCTTGCTACCTTCTGGCCTTCTTGCTATAGTCCGGCCTCATATTCTTGAGCTCCTGATAAAGAAGCTTGTAATTGTCGTACCGTACTCTGGCAATCTTCCCCGCCTCCACAGCTCTCTTTACGCCGCAGTCAGGCTCAGCCATATGTGCACAGCCGCCAAATCTGCATTCTGGCTCGTAGGCTTCAAACTCAGGATAGTAGGTCATCAGCGTTTCAGGAGTGACATCCCTCATTTCAAGAGATGTAAAGCCAGGAGTGTCGATAACATAAGTTCCGCTTTCCGGGGTTCCAATTTCTGAGGCTATAGTTTCTGCATTTGCAGCATCATCTTCACTTGCAAGTGCAATCTCACTGTCATCCACAAAGAACAGTTCCGAGTGCCTTGTGGTGTTCTTGCCTCTCTCAATCTTTTTACTAAGTTCTCCAGTCTGCATCTGGGCATCAGGAACAAGCTTATTAAGAAGTGATGACTTGCCTACACCAGATGGGCCTGCCAGAGTTGTAGTCTTGCCCTTTAGAAGTTTCTTTAGTTCGTCAAGCCCCTTTTCCTCTCTGACACTGATAAAAAGAACCTTGTAGCCGCACTTTTCGTAGGCATCATAGAGTTCCTGCTGCTCCTCTTTGGTCGCTATATCCTGCTTGTTAAAACAGATTATTACAGGAAGATTCTGCTGACGCATCATGATAAGGAATCTGTCCAGCAAATTGTAGCTGGGATTTGGCTTAACGATGGCAAACAAAATAACCGCCTGATCCACATTGGCAACAGGCGGTCTAAGTAGCTGATTCTTTCTGGGAAGTATATCTGCGATATTTCCCAGTTTCTTTTCTTCGTCGATAATGTCAATTTCCACATCATCGCCCACCAGCGGTTTTAGTTTTTGATTTCTGAAAACGCCCTTTGCCTTACATTCGTATACCTTTTTCTCGAAGGTCTCTACATAGTAAAAGCCGGCGATTCCCTTAAGTATTCGTCCTTTCAAAGGTCCTTAATTCTCCTGTGTGAAAGTAACTGCTCTTGTTACTGTAACTTCCTTGGTTTCGCCACCAGTTGTCTCACCAGTTTCAGGATTGGTGGATGTTGGGGCTGTAGCTGTGTACACAAATGTAAGTGTTCCAGTAGGTGATGTGATTCCCTTGGAATTCATCTGAATTGGGAAATCTGATGTTGTTGTATTAAGAAGTGTTGTTCCATCTGATGTAACTAGTGTTACGTGTACTGAAACGCCACTCTGGTAATTCTCTCCCTCTGTAGGAGCAGAAATATCTGCTGTATAGCTGTAGGTAACACTAGCTGGTCCTGTTGAAAGTTCCATATTGATGGTAGTTCCCTCAGAAACAGATGTGCCATAGGCAATACTCTGGGCACAAATCTTGCCAGTAAGGTTAGGATCTTCATTACTGGTCTCTACGACGGTTCCAGCTGTAAGTCCTGCCTCTACAAGAGTGATCACTGCATCCTCAGAGCTCATTCCAATTACGTTTGGAACTGTAACCTGTCCATCTGCCTTGGCTACAGAAACCTCTGTTGCAGCCGCTGTAGCTGTACTAGAAGCATTAGCACCTGTGCTGACAAAAACGCTTACTGTTGCTCCGCTCTTAGCTCTGTTTCCAGCAGCAGGATTAGTGTAAGAAACAACGCCCTTAGCAAGAGTGCTATTAGCATCATCGCCCTTTTCTACCTTGAAGCCCTTGGCATTGAGTTCGGAAACAGCCTCTGCGTAGGTCTTGTTACTAACATCAGGAATAATGATTCCGTCTGCATTTTCAGTAGCATCGCCGCTTGCAACTGATGATGCCACGGAAGCTGCACTTGATCCCTCTGCACCAGCATCGGAATTGCCAAAGCCCAGCTTTCTGGCAACCAGTAATAGTCCCATAAATCCGATAAGCACAGCAAGTACGATTGCCATGACAATTGTAAGCTTCTCTATTCTGCCTGGTCCCTGAGGATCTTTATTTCTGTATCTGTTACGGTCATACTCAAGGAAGTCATCTTCCTCATCCTCATAGTCACGTTTTCTGCGTCTTCTGTCTCTATCGTAGTCTTCATCGGATTTATCTCTATAATCCCTGTCGTAATCTCTTTCTGCATCTTCCTTGAGTCTCATCTGCTCAGTATCAGAAAGTCTTCCGTTACCAGACTTGACAGAGTTTGTCTCATCCTGGGTAGCTACTCTTGTAGCGCCCTCTTCATCAGGATCTACCAGAGCTACAAAATCCTTGTCAGGTGTGATAAGAGATCTTTTAAGGTCTGCAATAAGCTCTGCGGCATTCTGATATCTTCTGTCGGGGCTCTTCTGGCAACACTTAAGTACGATCTTCTCAACGCTTATAGGAATATCATCATTATAATCAGCAGGGCTTGGAAGCTCCTCCTGAATATGCTTGATAGCAATAGCTACTGTAGTATCACCATTAAATGGCACGCGGCCTGTAAGCATCTCAAACAGGGTAATACCAAGTGAATAAATATCGCTCTTGGCATCGCTGTATCCGCCTCTTGCCTGCTCAGGTGATGTGTAGTGAACTGATCCCATTACGTTGGAAGTTATTGTGTTACTGGTGGCAGCCTTGGCTATACCAAAGTCTGTGACCTTAACCTTGCCTTCCTTGGAGATCATGATATTCTGAGGCTTGATATCTCTATGAATAATATTGTTGTTATGGGCAGCCTCAAGTCCCATAGCAACCTGTATTGCTATACTAACAGCCTCTTTAACAGAGAGCCTTGATTTCTTCTCAATATATTTTTTCAGAGTGATGCCATCAACAAGCTCCATAACTATGTAGTTGACGCCATCCTCATCACCAACGTCATAAACATTAACGATGTTAGGATGCATAAGTCCAGCTGTGGACTGGGCCTCTACACGAAACTTGGACACGAAGTTCTCATTTTCTGAGAATTCCTGTTTCAAGACCTTAACAGCCACAAGGCGGTTAAGCTTATGATCTTTTGCTTTATATACATCAGACATACCGCCAGTGCCAATCTTCTCAAGCACCTCATAGCGATCGCCGATCACCATTCCTATCTTAATCATTTAGTCCTCCGTCATGGGCCGTTTCCTCAGCAAACGGCTCTATAAGGATAACAGCTATATTATCCTTCCCCCCATTGTTATTGGCCGCGATAACAAGCTTCTGAGCTTTCTCGATAATGTCTCTCTGGCCACTTACTATCATGCGAATCTCTTCGTCCTCTAACATATTGGTAAGTCCGTCAGAGCACATGAGGACTATATCCCCTTTACTAAGTTCCACATTAAAAAAGTCAACGTCCACGGTTTCATCTGCACCTATGGCCCTTGTAATAATATTCTTGTCAAGAGAATTTCTGGCGGTTTCTCTATCAATTCCGCCCATTCTCACCATTTCCTCAACCAGGGAATGATCTCTTGTGATCTGAGTGATCTTGTCGCCTGCTATAACGTAACATCTGGAGTCCCCAACATTGGCAACCTGAAGATATCTTCCTAAAACTGTGCATGCTACCACTGTAGTTCCCATTCCGAAAAGCTTGGGATCCTCGGCAGCCTTGGTGCGGAGTTTGGAATTAGCTGTCTTGATAGCCTTCTCAAGGATCTTGACAGGGCTCTGTTCAAAAGACCTTTCTATCTCCTCTACCATAGTATCAACAGTAAATCTTGAAGCATAATCACCGGCGTTGTGTCCGCCCATTCCATCAGCAACAATAAATACATTTGAAAGATTACCTATCTTTCTATCTGAAGAAAAAACGTAATCCTGATTCAATTTTCGCTTTTTTCCAATATCCGTAACGGAAAAAGTTTTTAACAAGAGGTTCCCTCCAACCTTGTGTGCATCACACAACTTTTTTCATCAACACAAAATAAGCAGAAATACTAACTTTCCTCTAAACGGCGCCTTCGAAGCTGTCCACAGGCCCCGTCAATATCCCTGCCCATTTCTCTTCTAATAGTAACATTTATTCGACTTTTTTCAAGTTTATTTTTGAACGCCACCGCAGTGGTGCGGTCTGTAGGCCTAAAGTCTCTCTCTTTGATTGGATTGACAGGAATTAGATTTACAACACAGTTAAAACCTGATAATAATTCTGATAATTCCCTTGCATCCTCGTCAGTATCATTAACTCCAGCCACAAGAGAATACTCGAAGGTAAGCTGTCTTCCTGTCTTGTCAAAATAGGTTCTGCAGGCGTTAAGCACTTCTTTTATATTATATTTGTTGGCTATTGGCATAAGTGCCATTCTCTTGTCCTGATTGGAAGCATGAAGAGAAAGTGCCAGATTGATAGCAAGCTTCTCCTCTGCAAGTCTTAATATATTTGGAACGATTCCGCAAGTAGAAACTGTAAGATTTCTCTGTCCAAGGTTCATTCCGTCTTCATTGGATAAAAGCTCAATAAATCTAAGAAGATTGTCGTAATTATCAAGCGGCTCACCACTACCCATCACTACAACTCTTCCGACCTTTTCTCCAGTTATTCTTGATATTGCATATATCTGATCAAGCATCTCAGATGGTAAAAGATTTCTCACAACACCGTCAATTGTTGAAGCACAGAATTTGCATCCCATTCTGCATCCTACCTGAGACGATATGCATACGCTGACACCAAACTTGTATTTCATGAAAACGCTCTCGATCATATTTCCATCAGAGAGCACAAACAGAAATTTCTTGGTATCGTCAAGCTTGGACTCCTGTACCATTTCAGCTCGTAGAGAAACAAAATCAAAGTTCTCCCTGCATTTTTCCTTGAGAGCCTTGGAAATGTTGGTCATCTCATCATAATCCCTGGCCTTTTTGACATGCATCCACTCATAGAGCTGCTTGGCCCTAAAGGCTGGCTCTCCCATCTCCTTCATAGCCTGTGTCAGCTCAGAAAGAGTAAGGGATTTAATATCTGTTTTCCCTGATATTCCCTGAATTAATTCCATTAAATGCTTCCTTCTATTTTATGTGTATCCTGGTTCAATTCCAGTTTTTGGCATAGTACGCAATTCCTGGTTTTGCATGGTATGCAATTCCAGTTTTTGCTTGGTACATGCCGTAGTACATGCCATTCTCTTTGGGGCACGAATCCGCATGTATCATGGTTCATTCTAATTTTGCATTGTACATGCCATTCACTTTAGATTACAAATCCGCGTGTATCCTGGTTCATTCTAATTTTGCATCGTACATGCTATTCACTTTAGATTACAAATCCGCGTGTATCCTGATTCAATTCCCCTCAAGCATAGTACATGCCATTCACTTTAGGTTACAAATCCGCGTGTATCATGGTTCAATTCACATCAAGCATAGTACATGCCATTCACTTTAGATCACAAATCCGCGTGTATCCTGGTTCAATTCCCATCAAGCATTGTACATGCCATTCACTTTAGGTTACAAATCCGCGTGTATCTAGCCCGATTCCCATGTGCAAGCACATCAACATATGACTTTGAATCCCTATATACGTTTCATCTTTGCGATAAAGAATCCGTCTGTACCGAATTCACCAGGAATCAGCTGGATGTAACCATTTTTAGCACTTTTCTTAAGAGGTTCTGGCAGATTATCTGTGATATCAACCATCTGGAAAGGCAGCTCATCGCAGATTTTCTTAACCATTTCTTCATTCTCCTGGCTGTTAACAGTGCAAGTTGAATAAATAAGCGTTCCGCCAACCTTCACGTAATCCCAGGATGATTTGATGATTTCCCACTGAAGCTTTGACAGCTCCTCAAGGCTCTGCCTCTTTATATTGTGCTTAATGTCGTTCTTGCGCCCCAGAATTCCGAGTCCAGAACATGGCAGGTCCAAAAGAAGAACATCAGCCACGTTCTTAAGCTCTTCATCATGAAGTCTTGCATCGTGAACCTTTGTGTTAATATTGCTAAGGCCCAGTCTCTCGGCATTTTCCTCGATAAGTTCAATCTTACGTTCCGATACGTCCCTTGAAAACACCTTGCCATCCGGAAATACAAGTTCAGCGGCATGCATGCTCTTTCCGCCGGGAGCTGCGCACACATCCACAACAATCTGCCTGTTTAATGGCGCTGCAATCTCCATTACTAGCATTGAGCTTACATCCTGTATGATGTATTCTCCCTCTTTAAAGCCAGGCGCATAGCGGATATTATCAGTTTTTTCAAGTTCAAGAGCATAAGGCAAAAGAGAATTGACTTTAACACTAATTCCTGCATTAGTCAACTCTTTTACCACTTCCTCTACGTTCTTACTCTGAGGAAGCCCCTTGGTAACGCGGACTGTGGTGGGTCTTGGGTCCAAAAAGAACTTGAGCATTCCTTCTGTCTTATCAAAGCCGTATCGTGCAACCCACATCTCGCAGAGCCACTCTGGCATTGAATACATCACAGAAAGATATCTGATTCCGCCTTCCTCTGCCTTATCCGGATACTGGATCTTGTCCTTATTTCTGGAAATGTTTCGAAGGACTCCGTTTACAAAACCCTTAAGTCCAGTAAATTTGTGCTTGCCAGCAATCTTCACTGCTTCATTACAGGCAGCGCTGTCTGGCACTGAATCCATGAACATGATCTGATAACAGCTCATTCTCATAAGACTCCTTATAAGTGGCTGCATCTTGCTTGTTGGTGTCTTGGAAAAAGAATCAAGTATGTAGTCTATCTGTATGTTTCTCTCAAGGCAACCTTCTGTAACTCTTTTGATAAAAGACTTATCTCTGGTCTCAAGGTAGTCATACTTTTCCAGAGTGTCCTTTAAAAGGGATGGCTTTCTATTGCCATCCCTGTCATATTCTATAAGTATATTAAGAATTATCTCTCTTACATTAACCATTTAAATCCTTCTTCCCCCCGAAAGAAATTATTATCCCAACTTCTGTCCAACTTCAAGCTTGTATCCAAGAAGGAAGTCTTTTACTGCCATTCTCTTCTTACCCTCAAGCTGTACCTCTGATATCTGAAGGAAACCATCTCCAGTAAGAACAATAAATGAGTTCTTGAGAACTGCCACAACAGAGCCAACTTCATTTTTCTCTATGAGTGCTGTTCTAACATCATCTTTGGAATCAGATAGTTCTTTTACCAGCTCATCAAACTTAAGTTTCAAAAGAGCCTTCGCTTTCCAGATCTTAAAGGTCTTGCCGCCAAGCTTTGTAAAAGCAGAAGGCCATGGATCAAGGCCTCTTACAAGATTGCGGATAGTTTCAGCATCCTTGGAAAAGTCAATTTTGCCCATATCTTTGCTGAGTTTTCCACATTTTGTAGCCTTCTCTTCATCCTGAGGAACAGGTGTAAGCTCGCCTTTCTCAATCTTAGGAAGAGCATCAACAATAAGCTCTCCACCCAGAACTGCCAATTTATCAAATAAACCGCCGCCGGTCTCATCCTCTGATATCGGAATTGTTCTCTGAATCAGGATATCTCCAGTGTCCATTCCAGCAGCCATCTGCATGATTGTAACTCCGGTTTCCTTCTTGCCATCTATGATGGACTGCTGAATAGGAGCAGCCCCTCTGTACTCAGGAAGAAGGGAAGCATGAATATTGACACATCCAAGCCTTGGTATATCAAGGATTTCCTGTGAAAGAATCTGTCCAAATGCAGCTACCACGTAAATGTCTGCATCGTACTTTTTAAGTTCAGCCACATTCTCAGGAAGCTTTATCCTGACAGGCTGAAAAACAGGTATGTTGTGCTCAAGAGCGCAGGCCTTAACATCAGAAATCTGAAGTTCTCCGCTTCTGCCCTTGGGCTTATCTGGCTGAGTCACCACAAGGAGCACCTCATGTCCAGCTTCTATTATCTTTTCAAGAGCAGCCCTGGCAAAATCCGGGGTACCCATAAAAACTATCTTCATTTATATATTGCCTTTCAGATTATTATTCTTCCTCTTCTGCGTCAGCCATAAGCTCCTCGTTGTCCACAAGGTCGCCTTCAACCTTCTCAACATACATGTGGCCATTGAGGTGGTCATTCTCATGAAGGATTGCTCTCGCCATAAGTTCCTCGCCTTCAACGACAAACTCATTTCCATCAAGATCCATCGCCTTAGCCTTTACATAATTAGGTCTTGTTACAATTCCTGACTTGCCTGGAACTGAAAGACATCCCTCATAGCCAGTCTGTTCGCCGCTTGTTTCAAGTATCTCAGGATTGATGAATACCATTGGATCTTCGCCAGTGCAGTCAATTACAAATATTCTCTTTAAGATTCCAACCTGTGGTGCTGCAAGGCCTACGCCGTTTGCCTCATACATTGTCTCAAACATGTCTGCCACAAGTTCTCTTATTCTAGGTGTTATCTCTTTAACTTCCTTGCAGTTCTTGGCAAGGACATCATCACCATATTCTCTAATTGTTCTAAGTGCCATTTATTTCTTTCTCCTCATTATTTATTGCTATTGTTATTGTTTCTTTTTTGGTTTTATTCTGAACACACACTTATTTATTACATAGTATACCATGATGTAGGTATCAAAAGAAATTTTAATCAAAAACCATTAACGGGGTCAAAGTCAAACTGGACGGATATACCCTTCATCTGGCCAATGTCCTCAAGCCCCCGGATATATTTTTCCAACATATCTTTATAGGCAATAAGGCCCTGGTAGTCATCCATTTTAACATAAACTGCCATTCGGTAGACATCATTTATCTTGCTAATGGCTGCCGCGGCAGGCCCGATAAAGACTACGCCTTTTTGCCCTTGTTGCTCCATGATGGCGCGAAGTCTGGTGGCAAACTGCATGCCTCTGTCCTCGTCGCTGCTCATTATCTGCACTGACATCATGTGAGCTATTGGGGGATAGCGCAGCAAATCTCTATAAGCTATCTCTTCTTCATAAAAGCCCTCGTAGTCTTGTTTGGAAGCAGCAACAATCGCATAATGCTCCGGGTCATAAGTCTGGATTACCACGTTTCCTTCCTTTTCCCCGCGTCCTGCTCTTCCAGCAGCCTGAGTTATAAGCTGGAAGGTTCGCTCGCTGGCTCTGTAGTCGCTTGCATATAAAGACATGTCTGCAGCAAGAATTCCCACAAGAGTAACATCCGGGAAATCGTGACCTTTTACTATCATCTGGGTTCCCACAAGTACATCTGCCTCTTTAGATGCAAAGGCAGAAAGAATCTTGTCATAGCTTCCCTTTGTCCTTGTGGTATCAGCATCCATCCTAAGGACTCTGGCCTGGGGCCAGAATTTCTTTACCTCATCCTCTATCTGCTGGGTACCAGCTCTAAAGGATGAAACATATTTAGATCCGCACTTGGGACAGATCTTCCTCATAGGCTCCTCGTAGCCACAATAGTGACACACCAGCCTGCCACCTCTGTGCTCCGACAAAGAGACATCGCAGTGAGGACATTTAAACACGTGTCCGCAGGATCTACAGGATACAAAGCCAGCAAGGCCCCTTCTATTTATGAACAGCATTGCCTGCTCGCCCTTTGAGAGCCTGTCCTCCATAAGTTCCTGAAGTCTTCTGGAAAAAATAGATCTGTTTCCGGTTCTTAATTCTTCCCTAAGGTCCGCAATTTCAACTTCAGGAAGAGTTCCACCGGTAAGTCTTCTCTTTAACTCAAATAAATGATACTGCCCGTTCTTGGCTCTATAGTAGGACTCAAGAGATGGTGTAGCTGAGCCCAGAACAACACTTGCACCCTCTGGCACAAGTTTGGCAAGCTCAATAGCTGCCTCTCTTGCATGATATTTAGGCATGGACTCGCTCTTGTAGCTGGATTCATGCTCCTCATCTATGATGATGATCCCGGTGTTTGGAAATGGGGTAAAAAGAGCTGATCTGGGCCCAATAATAATGTCTATGTCGCCAGTTCTTGCTCTCTCCATCTGATCAAATTTTTCACCTGGGGAGAGGCTTGAATTCATAACAGATACTCTGTCTCCAAAGTGTCTGTAAAATCTCATAAGAGTCTGGTAAGTCAGCGCTATTTCAGGGATAAGAACTATAGCCTGCTTACCTCTTTTTACAACTTCATCTATAAGTGCGATATAAACCTCAGTCTTGCCGCTTCCAGTGATACCGTGGATAAGATAGGTATCTCTTTTACCCTGATCCATATCTGAGATTACGCAGTCAACAATGCCCTGCTGCTCAGTACTTAGGACCTTTTCTCCATATCTGGAGGAATCACCTGCGACAGGCTTTCTATAGTATTCCTCTTCCTCAATCTTAAGGATTCCCTTATCGGCAAGACTCTTTAAAGTAGCTGCCGTAACATGGAGCTTATTGGTTATAAGCTCATAGGGAATCTTATCCTCAGGCGTAGCAAGGATTTCAGCCATGATCCTCTCTCTGGCCTTCTGCTTTTTAGCTACGCATTCGTGATAATACTCAGTTGCTTCCCTTAGATTCATCCGAAGGGAAACGAACTTTCTCACCTTTTTATCCATCTTCTTGGTGGCAGGAATAACAGTCTTGAGGGCTGCGATCATGGTAGATCCATAGTATCTCTTCATCCAGGCTGCGAGCTTTATTGAAATATCCTCTGCTGAAAGGTTATCTTTAGGAATACTTACTATTTCCTTTATCTTGGCCGGATCCCAGTTTGCTTCATCAGTAAGTTCCAGAACATAGCCCTTTCTCAAAGTGTTTCCTCTTCCGAATGGCACGTCAACAGGAGAGCCTACTTCAATTCTATCTCGTAGCCTCTCCGGAATCCTGTACTGAAACAGTCTGTCGACCTTTTCATGGGATATGTCTATTATTATGTTTGCATACTCGCATGAAGTCATATTTCTGGTATCATCACACTCCTCAAACTCTTAATTAACCCACTGAAAAATCTTACCATATTAATGAAACGGACTAAATTATTTTTCATTGCGCTCTGCGAGGATTTCCTGGATGATGACACGCTCATCCATAGGGTATTTAACGCCCTTGATCTCCTGGTAGTCTTCGTGGCCCTTGCCGGCAAGAACAATGATGTCACCCTGCTCGCCATGATCTATGGCATATCTTATGGCCTCTTTTCTGTCTGTGATCTTGATGTACTTGCCATCAGTTTTCTTCATGCCTGTCTCAATATCATCCATGATTGCTTCTGGTTCTTCATATCTTGGGTTATCAGAAGTGATAATAGTGAAATCAGAATACTTGCCTGAAACTTCACCCATCTCAAATCTGCGGAGTTTACTTCTGTTACCGCCACATCCGAATAAACTTATCAGTCTGTTTGGATGGTAGTCTCTAAGAGTTGTAAGAAGACTCTTAAGGGCCATTGCATTATGTGCATAGTCGATCATAAGAGTGAACTCATCAGAAACCTTGACCATCTCAATTCTGCCCTTAACCTTGGCTTCCTTGAGAGCTGGAGCGATTTCCTCAGGTGTGCAGCCAAGCTGGTTTGCAACTGCAATTGCGCAAAGAGCATTATAAACACTGAACTTTCCAGGAGTCTTGATCTCTGCATGCATGTTGATAAGTCCCTCTGTGTCAAAGAAAACTCCCAGTTCTCCTGGCTTTCTGATATATGCAAGATTGATTGCCCTAAGGTCAAGGCCTTCACCAAATCCGTAAGTATAAGCCTTGCAGGTGTGTCCCTCCAGAATATCCTCTGTGTGGATATCATCTCCATTACAGATACCGATCCTGCACTGTTTGAACAAAAGACCTTTGCAGCGCATGTAATCTTCAAAGTCAGTATGCTCATTAGGTCCAATATGATCTGGTTCAATATTTGTAAAGATTCCGATGTCAAAGATAAAGCCCTGGGATCTATGAAGCATAAGTCCCTGGGATGAAACCTCCATAACTACGCAGTCACAGCCAGCTTCAACCATTTTTGCCATGTATTCCTGAAGTGTATATGACTCAGGTGTTGTATTCTCAGCATGGATATGCTCATCACCGATTATAACCTCGATAGTTCCGATAAGGCCGCACTTGTGACCTGCATTCTCAAGCATATTTCTGATAAGATATGTTGTTGTGGTCTTGCCCTTTGTGCCTGTGATACCGATTGTCTTGAGCTTGCTTGCTGGATTCCCAAAATATGCTGCTGAAATAAATGCCATTGCATACCTTGTATTCTCAACTCTTATGACTGGAAGATCGCATCCTTCTGGAAGAGTAACCTCTCCCTCTACTACTATAGCGCCAGCCTTTTTCTCAAAAGCCTCTGCTGCACAGGAGTGTCCATCAAAGTTTGCTCCCTTGATACAGATAAAAAGAGATCCCTCAGATATCTTTCTGTTATCATTAACAACATCCTTAATCTCAATATCTTCTGCACTTAATCTCTTGTCTGTGTTGCCTTCTGTAATAGTATAATTGAGCCTTTCTAATAATTTTGACAGTTTCATACCAGTACCTCCATGATAAAAAAACTAATTTTTAAGCTAGTTAAATGCAATTAATTTAAGCTAATTTTTAACTAATTTAGATTAATTCTAATTTTTATAATTTTTTCACATTTTATTCACAATTTTTTGTTAATATAATTTACATGAAGTGAGTGTAACAACTCACTATCTCCCCCTCATAAGAAACCGCAGACACACGCTTATGCGTGTGTTTTTGTGGCTTTAGGGGTTATTTTTTTGCTCATTTATAGGTAGTCATTCATAACAATCTGTAGACTATCTCTTCCCTGATAACTATTAATATCCGGATAATAAGCAATGCTAACCTTCATACTACCATCTGTATTTCCAAGATATAGATCATCTACAGCTTTCTGCCCATATTTTTCTCTAAGATAATCATGCCATTTATCCATGTCCCCAAAATACATCATATCATATATAAGGCCACCCTCGTCTGTTACGCGGTATTTCCCACAATTCTTGTTCTTACCTAGAATTCTGCCAGATAATAAAGCCACATCTCTCTGAGCAAAAATAGGTTTAGCATTGCCATTTCCGAAGGGTTCGAGCTTCTCAAATTCCCTGACAAGATCCAAGGATGCGTATTTAAGAGGCATTACCATATCCACATGAAGAACAGGTACAAAATCTCCCTGGGCAAGCCTGCAGTTCTCATTAAGTCTTCTCCTTAGTTCCTGAATATTTTCCTCAGGAAGAGAAAGACCTGCCGCCATTTTGTGTCCGCCAAATTTTGTGAAAAGTTCTTTGCACTTAGAAAGTTCCTCGTACATATCGAACTTTTCTATAGATCTGCCAGACCCCTTAACTCCGCTGTCAGCCGCCTTAGTCAGAACAATCGTGGGCCTGTAATATTTCTCTTTTACCTTGCCCGCAATTATTCCAGCGATAGACTCATGTACTTCAGGAAGGTAGATAACAAGAACCTTTGGTAGTTCACCACTTTCATCAATTTCCTTTTGGACATATTCACAGGCGCTATCTACACCTAGTTTAGTCATGTCCTTACGATTATCATTGAGCTGCTTTAAAATAGCTGCAGTGATGGCAGCCTTACCTTCATCATCAGAAAAGAATAGTTCCAAAGCTCTGGTTGCCAGGTCAAGCCTTCCTGTAGCATTAAGGCAAGGTCCTATCACAAAGCCGTAGTGATAACAGGAAATCTTGCTCTCATCAAGGCTATTCTGGTGGATGAGGGCTTTTAAGCCAAGGTTTCTGGTTTCGCCAATAAGTTCAAGAGATTTCTTGACTATAACCCTGTTCTCATCCTTAAGTTCCATAACGTCGCAGACAGTAGCAATTCCTGCAAAGATCAGCATCTCTTTAAAGTAATTTGCCAGATTCTGTCCTGCCTTATCCTTCTTGCAAGCTCTAGTTCCATACAAATCCTGAGCTGCATTATAACCCGTAGCAAGCTCAGCAAGAACCTGTATGAATTTGTAAGCCACAACTGCTCCACAGATTTCTTTAAAAGGATATTCTCCCTCCTGGCGTTTAGGATCTATAACTGCATCTGCAGGTGGAAGAATCTCTATCCTTGTCTCTAAATCTCCCTCATCACCTTCTGTTTCAAAAGGCACTTCATGATGATCAGTAACAACCACCGTCATACCTTTCTCTTTGGCATGTGCAATCTGCTGCGCAGCAGCAATACCATTGTCACAGGTAATTATGGTATCAACACCTGCTTCAAAGGCTTCGTCCACAAGTTTGATGCTAAGTCCATATCCATCTTTGACCCTGTCAGGAAGAACACAATCCACATCTCCCTTAAGAAGTCTGAGTCCAGATGTAAGAATGAAGGAAGAACATATCCCATCTACATCATAGTCTCCAATAACACGAATCTTGGCGCCAGCATTGATTCTATCAAGCATAACCTGTGCGCCTTTCTCCATGTCTGCCATTTTCCTGGGATCATGAAGCATCTCAAGTCCGCCCTCAAGATATGCTCTGACCGCCTCGTCATTGCAGTCAATTGTCTCTGTCTCTCTACTTCTAATAAGCCTGTTAGCAATAAGCCTAGCTGTAATGTCTCTAATACCAAACTCTTTGGATAATCTATCGAAATCGGCTTTTTTATTAGCCACCATCCATTTTGACATAAACTTCCTCATTTCTATATATTAAATAGTGCGCATCACTTTGCATGCACTGCTATATTATACCTTATTCTCACAGATTTTAAAAAATTACTATTACATCAAATTCCTTTTTCTGCTATAATCCCTACTTGTTGCAAATTTTATAGGAGAACAAAAGCTGGTAACATTGGAAACGCACACCACCTGGTGATAACGAACAACACGCTTATGATCTTCCCCACGGTATCATGAAAGGAGAAGAGAACATGTTACCACAGAACAAATTTCAAGAAGTTATTTTTACATTCGTTATGGCCTTTGTAATGGTCTACGCCATGATCTGCTATAACATTTCACTAAACGTTGGCGGAATGCAGAATTTCGTTTTTCTTGCAGCCTTTAAAGAGATGCTGATCATGTGGCCTGTTGCCATTGTATTAGAGCTTTTATTTGTAGGAAAGCTTGCCCAGATTCTGGCATTTAGATTTGTTACACCTGGCAAAGATCCTATGATCATGATGATCCTGGCCATTTCAGCTATGTCAGTATGCCTTATGTGCCCACTTATGAGTCTTGTTGCTACAATTCTTTTTAAAAACGCTGGTTCACAGTTTGTTGCTGTATGGCTTCAGACCACAGCTTTAAACTTCCCAATGGCTCTCTGCTGGCAGATTTTCTTTGCTGGACCTCTTGTAAGAAATGTATTTGGTTTCTTTGTAAAGACATTCTCTAAAAAGAACAAATAATAAAAAATCAAAATATAACTAATCGAAAAAAGCCGGAAACAGGTGATCTTAAATCTCCTGTTTCCGGCTTATATTTTTGTCTCTATTTCAAATCAGTTAGTTCTCATCAAGCCTTCTTAGCAAAGAATGTGCTGAACTTTGTCTTAAGATCATACCACATTGGTGATGCAATGAAGATAGATGAATATGTACCGCAGATAACACCAACCATAAGAGGAAGGGCAAATGCCTTGATATCAGCAACACCAAATACATAAAGTGCACATACTGTAAAGAATGTTGTAGCTGATGTAAACAAGCTTCGTGTTACTGTCTGGCCTACACTGCCATTAACAAGTTCTGCATATTCCTTCTTGCTGTTTGCATTAGCAAGGTTCTCACGGATACGGTCGAAAGTAACGATTGTATCGTTGATAGAGTAACCGATGATTGTAAGAACTACAGCGATGAAGGTATTACCAACAGCAAATCTTGTAAATGCATAGGATACGATAACAATAAGTGCATCATGTGCAAGAGCAATGATAGCAGCTGTACCGAACTTGATATCCTTGAATCTGATCCAGATGTAGATCAGCATGCATACAAGTGATACTAAAAGAGCGATGATAGCATCTACTCTCATCTCGCTACTGATAACTGAGCTGATTGTCTCAGCTGCAATGTTGTCAGCAGATACGCCGTAATTGTTAACAAGTACATCCTCAACAGCCTCTCTCTGAGCAACTGTAAGAGTTGATGTCTTGAAGATAACCTGATTTGTTCCAGTAACTGTCTGAATTGAGATCTGGTTGATGCCAGCAGCCTCTTTAATATCTGCTGCAACTGTCTTCTCAAGATCTGCAAGTTCCTTGGCTTCATCAAATGTAACTGTTGTTGATGTACCACCAACGAAATCAAGTGAGTAGTTGAAAGCACCCTTGCCCTGTGCGCTGTTAACGCCCATAGCTATAAGTCCAGCAACTACGATAGCGCATGATACTCCGTAGAATACCTTTCTCTTTCCAACAAAATCAAACTTAGGAGCTGCCTTAGCCTTGCCATAAAGAGCAGGATGTGTAAGGCCGATTCCATAGAAGATAGATGTGATCAATCTTGTAATAACAAGGGCTGTGAACATTGAAAGAACAATACCAAACATAAGAGTAATAGCAAATCCCTTGATTGAACCTGTTCCTAAAATGAAGAGCCAGAACGCAACAATAAATGTTGTAACGTTACCATCAATGATTGATGAAAGTGCCTTGTGATAACCAGCCTTTCTAGCCGCATCAACATCCTTGCCACCTGCAATCTCTTCCTTGATACGAGAGAACACAAGAACGTTAGCATCAACCGCCATACCGATTGAAAGGATGATACCTGCAATACCAGGAAGTGTAAGTGTCTGATCAAATGCTGACAGCATGAATACCATAAGTCCTGAGTAGAATGCAAGTGCAAGTGTTGCAGAAAGACCAAGTATTCTGAAGAAGACGATCATGAACAATGCGATAAGACCAAATCCAACAGCTGCTGCAATAAGCGATGTTCTGATAGCGTCTGTACCAAGCTGAGCACCAACTACGTTAGAACGAAGTTCGTTAAGCTGAAGCTTAAGTCCACCGATACGGATATTAGAAGCAAGCTGTGAAGCATCTTCATAATCTGACATTCCTGTGATTACAGCCTTGCCATCTGTGATAGCAGCCTGAACTGTAGGAACGCTGATGAATCTTCCATCATAGTAGATACCAATGCTCTCGTTGTTAGCAAATGCCTTGGTTGTAGCGTCTGCGAAAGCCTTGGCTCCATCTTCTGTAAATGTAAGAGATACTACAGGCTCATTTCCGCCATAGGAATCCTGCTGATATACAGCCTGTGCTGACTCAACATCAGAACCTGTAAGAACAATAGAGCCATCAGCCTGAAGCTCTTCAATTGTCTTATTAAGCTCGTATGTATAGAAAAGACCATATACTGAATCGAGCTTCATCTCATAGTTTGCGTTACCCTCAGAATCTGTCTGAGCAATAAAGTAAAGGTTACCAGGCTGGCCAAGCTCTTCCAATATAGCATTGGCATCTGATACACCAGGGATCTCAATGTTAATTCTGTTAGAGCCTTCCTGATATACAAGTGACTCTGTGCTGTACTGATCTACTCTCTGCTGAAGTTTGTAGATAGTATCTGCCATGTCTTCCTTATCAGGGTTCTCATCCCCAACAACTTCGTAAGTGATGCTGACACCACCAGCAAGATCAAGTCCAAGAGGAATACTCTCAAGTGAACCTGATTTGTCTTCGCCAAGTCCTACAACTGCTGAATACCCAAGACCCCCAAGGAGCGCCAGCATCAGGATCAGAGCGAATACTGATTTTAAGCGTTTCATACTAAAAATCCTCCGTTAACCTTCTTCTTCGGCTAAAGCCGCTTTTATCATAATGGCACATTCTATGCGCTTTCTCTGAAGCTCACAGCCGTGCTTATATGTCGTATTGATATCCCCATTAAAGTTGTATGCATTGGCTGCACAACCGCCACTACAATAATATCTGGCAAAGCACTTCTCACACTCAGGGCGAGAATATACATTGCTCTTCTTGAACATTTCTCTGATGTCATTGCGAGTAATTCCATCGTAAACATTACCCATAATGAAATCTTCATTACCAACAAACTGATGGCAAGGATAGAGGTCACCCCAAGGTGTTACTCCAAGATACTCACATCCTGAACCACATCCTGAAAGCCTCTTAGCTACACAAGGACCACCCTCAAGATCAATGTTGAAGTGGAAGAAATTAAAGCCTCTTCCCTCCTTGTGTCTCTCGATATAGAACTTGGCAAGCTTGTCATACTCTTCGCAAAGCTTTGGAATATCCTCATCCTTAAGAGCATACCAGTCTTCAGGCTTGGCTACAACTGGTTCTACAGAAATTTGCTTGAATCCAAGATCTGCAAGATGCTTGACATCCTCAGAGAAATCAAGGTTATTGTGAGTAAATGTGCCTCTTACAAAGTATCTGAGCTGGTGACGACTCTCTGCAACCTTTTTAAACTTAGGAACAATATCGTCGTAGCAGCCCTGTCCTCCCTTTCGAGGGCGCATGAAGTCGTTGACTTCCTTACGTCCATCTATAGAAAGAACTATATTGCCCATTTCCTTATTAACATACTCAAGGATCTCATCATTAAGAAGAGTTCCGTTTGTTGTAATTGTAAATCTGAAGTTCTTGCCGGCTTCCTTCTCAATGGATCTGCCGTATTCTACGATTTTCTTGACAACTTCCCAGTTCATAAGTGGTTCGCCGCCAAAGAAGTCTACCTCAAGATTACGTCTGTTTCCTGAATTCTTCACAAGGAAGTCAAGAGCAGCCTTACCAACCTCTTCTGTCATAAGTGCTCTTCTGCCGTGGTATTCACCCTCATCAGCAAAGCAGTACTTACATCTAAGATTACAATCGTGGGCGATATTAAGGCAAAGAGCCTTAACTACAGTGTCACGATTCTGAAATTCATCTACATAATTCTCATATACATCATCAGTATAAAGAACCTCTGATGCACGAAGCTCTAAAATCTCCTCTAAAGCTTCCTTAACTTCATCCTGAGAATATTTCTCATTGATATCTGAAACTGTCTTAACTTCATCAAGAAGCCAGTTAAGTTCTGCCTCATCAACTCCGTTATTATCCTCAGCAGCTGCAGCAGTGCCATATTTCTCCTGCAGTTTGTTCTCTACAACCTCTATAAGGTCGAAAACAACATCATCCACAACATGAACTGAACCACTGTTTACGTCCAGAACAATGTTATAGCCGTTGTTCTTATAAGCGTGAATCATAAAAACTCCTATTTCCTAAATTTAAAACTATTGTACATAGCCAGACTCGAAAATGTAAACAGTTACATAAAGTTAGGCAGCGACAAAGTCGCTGCCCGCCATGACTAAATCATGTGTCCGGGATAAACTATGATGCTCTTCCCGGAATATCTGTAACCGGTTACTGATAATTACTTGCTAAGCTGTTCGCAGCTCTGATTTCCTACAGTGCAGGAAGTCTTGCAAGCAGACTGGCATGATGTCTGGCACTCGCCGCATCCGCCCTTCTTCATTGATTCCTTAAGATTTCTTGTAACTAATGACTTAACATGTTTCATAATTGCCTCCTACTTGAAAATCTGGTAACAAACCATTTTTCGAGTTTTTCATCAACTTACTATAACATATTTCAATTAATTTATAAAGAGTTTTATTCTTTTGTTTCTGCATCTGTATCGGCTATTGCTTTGGGTGCGACAGACATAAGCACTTTAGTTATCCTGTTTCTCTTGATAGCCCTTGCAGTAAGGGTTATTCCGTTATCAAGATTAACAGTTTCTCCGTAACCTGGAAGCCTGTCAAGATTCTCGATCATAAGACCACCGATAGAATCGTAATCCTCAGAATCAAGTTCTGTTCCCAGGGCATCATTTATATCATCAAGCTTCATGTTGCCCTCAACAAGATACCTTCCTCCGCCAAGATCCTTGATAAGCTGAGCCTCATCTGAGTCATACTCATCTCTGATCTCACCAACAATTTCCTCTAAAAGGTCCTCTAAAGTGATCATACCTACGCAGGTTCCATATTCCGACAAAACAAAAGCTACATTTTGAGACTTTTCACGCATCTCCATCAGAAGATCTGCAGTCTTTTTGTATTCATAGGTATAATAAGCTTTTCTAAGATTATCTGTAACCTTGAAATTGTCCTTATCCTGCAAAAGAATCATATCCTTTACATTTATAAGGCCAATGATATTATCCTGTTCATTTCCCTCATACACAGGAATTCGGGTGTACATATCCTCCTTGAAGACCTTCATGACTTCGTTGTAGTCTGCTTCCGAACTTACGCAGCTCATGTCAATCCTTGGGATCATGATATCCTTGGCTACTGCATCAGAGAAATCAAAGACATTGTAAATGATTTCTTTTTCTCCAGTCTCAATAACACCGTCCTCGTGGCTTACATCAACATAGGTCTTAAGCTCATTTTCTGTCATGGCCTGCCTATTCTGTACGTCAATTCCAAGGATTTTCAGGATTCCTGAGGCTATTCCGTTTACAATAAAGCTTACAGGAGTGGTAATTGCAATGACAAAAAGAACTATCTTGCAATACCAAAGTGACATATTCTCAGCATAAGCTGTAGCCACAGTCTTGGGCAATATCTCTCCAACTATAAGAACAACCAGAGTAAGGACTCCTGTACCAATTCCTACAGCAAAGCTTCCCCAAAGATCCGTGACAAAAATAGTCATGAGAGCTGATGCGCTCAAATTAACAATATTGTTTCCAATTAGGATCGCTGATAGCATCTTCTGGGTATCATCGCAAATTTTCAGCACCTGTTTAGCTCTTTTACTGCCCTCATCTGCCAGAGCCTTTATCTTGACTCTGTTTACGGTCATAAAAGCCGTTTCTGCAGAAGAGAAAAAAGCTGAAAGAAGCACTAATACCACAAGCACTATCAGCCTTACTAAATGAACGTTCAAGTTTCTTCCTCCTGTAATACATCAAGTATCTGCATAGGATCAGTTACAAATATGTTCTTCTCAGCTCCCGCTGCTAAAAGTTCTTCCTTGGTCCTAAAGCCCCAGAGGCAGGATATGCATCTAAGCCCGCTATTTACAGCTGTCATGTGGTCTACTTCAGAGTCTCCTACATATATGCAGTCCTCTTTTTTGGTGCCAAGTTCCTTCATAGCTTCTATAACAGTGTCAGGAGCAGGTTTTTTGCGTATTCCTGCTGATTCACCAATTGCTACAGTAATGAATTTACTAAAGTAGAGGTCATTCAGCTCTTTTACCGCGTTCATATATTTGTTGGAAACTATAGCAAGCTTGTAGCCTCTGTCATGTAGCTCTTTTAAAAGGTCCATGATATGTGGATAAGGCCCTGTCTTGTCATTACAGTGAACAAGGTAATATTCCTTGAAACAGGAAAAGACTTCCCCAAATGCAGGATTCTCCTTGCCCCCAGGAACAGAAAGCTCCATGAGTCTCTCTACTCCATTTCCAACAAAATGTCGTATTTCTTCTAGTGTCCTCTCTGGCATTTCAAATTTGTCAAGAGCGTAATTAACGCTATCCATCAGGTCTTCCAGTGTGTTAAGAAGCGTGCCATCAAGGTCAAATATAACAGTATTGCATTTCATAAAATTATCAGTCTAAATGGAACACAGGGTGCAGATCTACTGCAACCGGGCTGTTGTCTGGATTAGTCTCCATGATATCAGCCATAAAATCCCACCACTTGCGATTTATAGCAGTGTCAGCACTCTTTGCCCAAAGCTCCTCGTCTTCTATTTCTATGTATCCATAAAGGACTAAAGTCTCAGGATCGAGATAAATACTATAGTTATGGCCACCGTGCTCGTGGATCATCTGCTGCATTTCAGGCCACAGCTCATTGTGTCTTTTCTCATACTCCTTTTCCATTCCTGGATACAATTTCATTTTGAAACCTTTTCTTATCATGTTGCTTACCCCCAATCTGGTTTTTCTTTTATAATCTCACAAAAGAAATCCCCACAGCAACGCAAAAACTCTCAAAATATTACTAATTTAGATTAGTTAAGAGGTTTGTCATAGAAATCTCTGATGTCATCATAGCCCTGTTCAGCTAGCTGCTGCTTCTGGAATTTCTTATTCTTGGCCATGCGGACTGTCAGAACCTTCTTACCAGCTGCACGCTCTTTCTGGGCCTCTTTGATGATCTCAGTAAGTCTCTCGCCCTTTATGCCCTTCTCAATAAGAAAAGCAACATTGTCACTGGCGCCAGGAATCTTGAAGCCTTCATCCATCATGATCATGATGATACGCTCAAATCCAATAGAGAAACCGCAGGCGGGTGTATCCTGTCCCAGGAACTTGCCAACCATCTTGTCATAACGTCCGCCACCGCCGCAGCTTCCGCCATACTGAGTCATGGCAATTTCAAAAATAGTTCCTGTGTAATAGCTCATTCCACGTACAAGAGTAGGATCAAACTCCATCTCAAACTGTGCATTCTTGGCAGAATCTACGCTGCTTATGATCTCATCAAGGTTATTTCTGGTATCTTCATCCAGGAAATCACCAATCTTGTCAGCAATCACTTTGATAGCTTCAAGGTTCTTTTTGCCCTCTGTTTCCTTGAAAAGTTCAAGATACTTATCAACATTCTCCTGAGGATAGCCCTGCTTAACAAGCTCTTGCGCTACACCATCAATTCCGATCTTGTCCATCTTATCAAGAGTTATGAACACATTGTCATACTCTTCCTCGGAAAATCCGCTGTAGGCTGCCATTGCCTTGAGCATTCTCCTGTCATTTATACGGATCTTGAAATCCTTAAAGCCAAGTCTTCCAAGAGTTGTAGTTGTAGCAAGAATAAGCTCAATCTCTGCAAGGTTAGAAGGCTCACCGAGGATATCAATATCGCACTGCATAAACTGACGATATCTACCCTTCTGTGGTCTATCAGCCCTAAATACACTTCCCATCTGAAGTGCCTTGAAAGGAGCCGGGAGCTCATTTGCGTGATTTGCATAGAAACGAACAAGTGGAACAGTCAGATCATAGCGAAGACCTGAATCTGTAAGATCGTTTTCCTCCTTGGCATTGGCAAGGTCAAGCTTCTCTCCTCTTTTCATTACTTTGAAGATAAGCTTCTCATTTTCTCCACCCTGCTTGCTGTTTAAGTTAGCCAAAGACTCAACTACAGGTGTTTCAATAGATGTAAAGCCAAATTCTGAATATGTCTTTTTGATAATCCCAATGCAGTAATCTCTAAGCTGCATTTCTGTGGGAAGAATGTCTCTCATTCCAGTAACGGGTTTCTTTATAAGTGCCATATACTACCTTCCTATAATTCTAATTTTCCTAGATTATAATACACTTCACCACAATTCTTTGCAATGCCTTGTTAAAGTGCCTGATACTCTAACCATTGTGGTCTCTAAGAAACTGAATGAACTGATCCTTAGGCATTGGTCTTGCATAAAAGAACCCCTGTATATGATCACAGCCTAGTTTTATAAGCTGTCTTGCCTGTTCGCCAGTCTCAACTCCCTCTGCCACTATTTCTTTTCCCAAAGATTTAATGATCTTGACCAGATTGATCATGACCATATATGAAGTTTCTGATTCAAAAGCAGACTGAATAATGCTCTTATCAAGTTTAAAGAGCTCAGCCGGCATCGCAGCTATTCTGGCGATGTTGGAATAGCCCGTTCCAAAATCGTCCATGGAAAAAGAGATACCTATATCCATGAGTTTTTCTATATTCTCATCCATGGAGGCTGAAATGCCCTGATCATAAGTCTCTGTTACTTCAAAGTTTATCTCGGAGGGCTTTACCTGATACTTACTGAGAGTGCTCTTTACATTATCCACCAGATTAGCCTGGATACAGTCAACTACTGAAAGATTGACCTCTGTATACTCAAGTCCATATTTTCTGGCATCTGAAGTTGAGAGCATCTCACATACTGCTGCCAAAACAAATCTGTCTATGGCAAGGATTGTACCGTTTCTCTCTGCAATAGGCATGAATATTGCAGGAGAAATAAAGCCAAGCTGAGGGTCTTTCAGACGAAGAAGAGCTTCGCAGGAAGAAAACTTGCCAGTACTTGGAGAATAAATAGGCTGATAGTAAACCTCTAAAATTCCCTCTTCAAGAGCATGCTTGACTATACTATCAATCTTTTTGTCATGTTCAACAACCTTGAGATTTAAGTCAGAAACCCTGATTATTTCCCTGCTCTGCTTGGATAATACTTTCCCAAGAACGCCTCTTACCTCGTTATATCTTTCTATAGAATCAGCTTCATCAGGAAAGGCTATAGCATACGGAGTTTCAAAGAATTTCATCTCCTCATTTCCAACTTTCCACACTTCCTTGAAGCGCTTTCGAAGCTGCTCCACAGTTCTTACAATAACTGTTTCATCCGGCATGGTGTTAGGAAAGATAATGCAAAAGTCCTCATTATCTGTAAAAAATACAGTTTTTTCAGGGCTAAATCCCTTTAGATAATCTGTAATCTGGGATAACAGCTCGTAAGCAAGTTCAGGAGACTTTTCTCCAATAACCACAGAAAATCTATCAATATGAATACCTAAAAGGGTAAACTCTCTCTTTTGCAAAAGATTTGTGTTGATTATGAAATTCAGAGCTGTCTTGGTTGCCGCTCCTGAAATCCTGTCAATAAATTCACTTGGATTTTGGAAAGTATAGACGCACAGGAGAAGTGACAAAGATACACTAAACTCAAAAATGCAGCTTGATTTAGTAATGATCCTTATAGGCACAGCCAAAAACATCAGAATATAGAAGATCCAAAGAGCAGACGACTTCTCCGTACTAAGAGATCTTGTATATTTTACCAAAAGATATGTGGCAAAGATAAAATACAGGTCCGTCGCAAGGTATACTGTAGCTCCCTGGGGATATATGTACTTGAGCTGTCCTTCCTGGGTAAAGTAAAAATAAAAGCCAGTATAAAATCCCACCATGAATACAATCATTGAATAAACTGTAGGCAGGATAAGCAGTGCTTTCTTTAGGATGTTATCCGTTTCAATCTGGAAGATACTCATAACATATCTGATAGCAAAAAACGGAATAAGATGCGCTGCTATCTTTTCAGTAAGAACAATATAACTATTGAGTTCAGTTCCAATCACAAGATGTGCATGATCATTATACAGATACAGTGTATGCAAAAATCCCATGAGATTAAGCAAGATTGCATCAACAACAAGAGCCCCAAAAAAGCGGCCCTGTGTATTGAATTGTTTTTCCTCAGATAAATGGATGCCAAAGGTAACAAACAAAAGCACCAGCGATGCTATGGAAAAACAAGGCTCATAAGTTTGAGGGTTAGTAAGTAGTTCCATAAAGTTTAACCTTCCTCAAAGTATGCATCAATAAACTTTACATAGGAACTGTCCTTCATAGGAGCTCCCATATAATCACCTATAAGATAGTCGCAGCCAATTTCTTCTGCCATTAGCTTATCATCTTCATTTTCAATACCTGATGCCCCTACAAATATGCTGACATCATGGAAAAGATTCACCATGCCCTCAGCCACCAGTCTCATCTTTTCTGATTCTCTGGCCATTCTGAGAACTTTTACATCAAGATTAACCTGAGAGACAGGAAGTGATAATATCCTATCCAGGTCGCCATATCCGCTTCCAAACTTGTCCACTATGATATTGCTGTTCAGATCACCCATGATCCTTAGATTGTGCTCTGCAACCTTATTCATGGTGGTAAGGGTCGTTTCTGTAAGCTTTAGATTGATCCAGGATGCTTCTGCCTTTTCTTCTCTCAGGATTTTCTTCATTCTCCTGACAAAGTCATTTTTAGATATTTCGCCCTGAGAAAGGCCTACTATAGCCCTGTACTTGCCCTTTTTATCTCCCGCATTCCAAAAAGCCAGAGCTCTGCAAGCTCTTCTATATACAAATTCGTCTGTATCCATGAGAGCCTGAGTTACTTTATAGTCCGTAATATACTGCCTGGCATCAATCTCATTGCCATTTTCATCAGTAAGAAAGCAGATAACATCTGCGCAGTAATTGATCCTGTAGACTTTGGACAGCATAGGCTGATATCTGATACTGGCTGTTTTTCCTTCAAGAGCGTTTCTGGCCATGGCGTCGAAATCCCTGGCTTTCTTGAGCTCTTTATATTCATTGCTGTCTATATCCACTATTATTTCCTTGCGGTCTGCAATGTCATCACATATAAGGTCAAGCTTACTCATAAGCTCTGAGTAAGACATATAATCCTCCGGGTAGCGCATCAAAAAGCAATGTCCCTCTATCCTGATAGCCATGCCGCCACTATTCCACGGCTCATCAAGCCTTTGGGCTATGACTGCTAATAGATGCCTTGCTTTTTCTTCAGAATTTGCCTGAACAGTTATAGCAAAAGTGTTTTCATCATACCTGTAGGCATAACTCTGAAGCTTCATTGCCTTGTAGCCAATAGACTTAAGGTACTTGGCGATCATCTTGATGACCATGTGTGACTGGTTATATCCAATTTCCGAACTCAGCGCCCTGATATTATCAATAGTCACGAATATAATGGCGTGGCGGCTTTTTCTCCTTATCTTTAGCTCAAGACCCTCTAAAAAAGCCTTTCTATTAAGCATATTAAGGTTGTCATCAACCATTTCACTTGGATTCTGGAGAGTAATATAAACTAAAGTTGCACTGATCGTATTGCAGAAATTCTCAATAAGAAGCGTTGGGTAGAAATACTGAAGGGCAATTCCAATAAAGACAAAAACTACGTAGGAAGCAATAACAACCCTTGTCTTTAGCCTCATGAGGTTGTTATACCTGAGCATCAGAAATACACCGCCTAAGACATAGTAAAATGCCAGCAGATAGCAAACCCAGATAAACTTCCCTCTGTGATAGATACCATCCTCTGAATAATAGAAAAGGATCGGGTAAAAGAAATTTATTAAAACCAGCAGTGCACCTGTTGTAATGCCCAGGCCGCATATAGCAAAGCTCTTTAGATCCCTGAAATTTATGTATATATCAAGGACTGCCAGAATATAGTAAAAATATGTAGTTGCAGAAAACAGGTGAAATAAAAAGTAGACAGAACCTGCAGCCATTTCAGCGTAAGGGTACCACCACGCAGCTACAGGGTGCATCTGAAGAATCGTTTCAAGTCTCTCAGCTACAGCAGCTATAAAAACCGCACTAATAAGAAGGCCATAAGCTCTTTGTCTGTACGCAGGAACAGACCTTCTGGACAAAGAAGTCACGGCTATAGTCACAATTATACAAATAGCGCAAATATCAAAGTAGTAGTTATACTGCATGCGCTAGCCTCCAGCTAGAAAGGTTAAAGCCATTTTAGCGGGTTACTGATCACCTTGGCTTTACTCATAATTTCATCAAGATTCCCCCGCAAATACTCCTCCAATCCTGCAAGCTCCTGTGCAGAATAGCCATTGTGGCTGACAATCCTGCAATCTGGCAAAAGCCCTTCCGCTACCTCAGGCCCCTGCGTCCCATTTCTCTCAAATTTGACACGGACAATTTTTCTGTTGTCCTTATCCCGAACTATCGCAGAATAAGTCATAGTCATATCGTCAGCCATTTTCATACCTCAAAAGTGGTATCGGAAAACATAATTCCGATACCACTATTATAAGTCAATTTATGAAATTTTGATAGTATATTGTGTAGTTAATCGTATCTGATTTAATCTTAATGCCTTGCCATCTTCCATAGTAGGCCAGTTCTGAAGATACATTTTTTCTTTGTCACTCTCATACAGTGGAGTCATGACTATCTCGCCTCTAAACTCTGTATCTGCATACCTTTTAAGGCCTATCTCCCACTCCTGTCCAGTATAGAAGCTGTCTGTAGCAATTTCTCCACCTACAAACAAAGCAGCAGTGTCGCCTTCGTAAGCAATATGCATGTAGACTTCGTTTGAAGCCTCTGGAATATTCTTTACATCAACTTCAAAGAAGGCTCTGTCATTTTTGCCATATCTGTCAGGTGCTTCAAGGTAGGATGCAGGCTCTTTTATCTGAGTTACTTCTACACTTGCATCATTTGTATACTCATTTTTGCTCTCATATATAGCAAAAACCTCTGACGAAGTGTAGCCTTCAGCTATATCTGATTTCTTTTTGCAGTCAAAAGATATATCTGCATTTGAAAGATCAGGGAAAGCCCTGAATTCCAACTTGGAAGTTTCAGAAGCCTCGTACAAAAGATTTACACTACCATCAGGACATGTTATTGCATCAGCCTTTGAAATAATAAGGTGTTCTCTAGAGCCGATAACAACCTTGCTGCCATGGAGAGCTTCCTCTCTGCTTAATACAATTATCTGATCACCACCAAGATCACCTGATACGTCCATGGTCACTTCCCTGTCAGTATCAGTGTAGAATACGTAAGCATTGTGGTGGTCAGCGTCTATATCATGGATCACGCACATAGGAGTTGCATCTATAGTAAGAAGGGCTTTTTTTCCAACTTCCATGTTAAATGGGTAAAAGAAAAAGTTTCCATCTTCTACATCACGGCCAGCAAAGCTTGCAAGTACTGTCTTGCCATCCTCAGCATAGGCCTTTAATTCTTTTTCCTTGTGAAGCGCCATCTCGTACCTTCTCTGGTAGTTATTGACAAACAGATAACCAGAATTGTACTCCCTGCCATCTTCGTTTTTCTTTTTCTTGTATCTCACAGAAGTCCTGAGGTCTGTAAGATTATCTGGCTTAAGAGGGTTTCCAGGCTGCTCGCAAAGAGGCATGTCGCAAAGATCATTTCCAAAATCGTGAACAAAAGTAGCAAGAAGTCTTACCTCTCTGTAGGTATCCTCCATCTGTCCATACTCGCGAAGAGGAGCATTAAAATCATAGGAATACTCAGGAAGATCATTAGGATAGCCTGTTTCTCTGCATTCCTGAAGAGTTGTAATTTTTCCCTTAGGATTAGTTCCGCCATGGTACATGTAATATCCCAAAAGATTTGCTCCGCTTGCCATTTTTACCATGGACATAGCAGCTGTATCAAGGCCCGAAGCAATTGGTCTTCTGTGGTGAGTTACCTGAAGGCCTCCACCAAGCTCAGCTGTAAGGAATGGGAATTTATCCATATCAAAAGTGATGCCGGCTCCCAAGCCATGGTCAGAGCCGATGTTGTGGTCATTTCTCTCTCTTGTGAAGATATAATTGCCACTAGGCTCGATCTCGCCAAGTCTCTGGTCCCATGGCGCCTCGCAGTAGCCGCCCATTACAGGAAGCATGCCGCCAGTCACAGCTCCGCCCCAGCCTGTTGCTGTATAAATTGGTGTATCAAAACCAATTTCCTGGGCCATCTTCTTGAGGGTGCGCATGTGTTCTTCGCCTTTTTCTCCTGAGAAGCCTCCGCAATGGCCATACTCGTTCTCAATCTGGATTCCGATAATAGGACCATCGTCTTTGATGAAAAAGCCCTTAGCCTGCTCATAGGTCTTTTCGTAGAATTTCTTTACATGTGAAAGATATAAAGGATCATTGGATCTTACTTCGTAGTTCTTGTCCTTGGCATCCTCAAGTACCCAGTCTGGGAAGCCTCCGTTTCTGGCCTCGCCGTGAGCCCAGGGACCAATTCTAAGAATGCTGTACATGCCAACTCTTTTTACTGTTTCAAGGAAATCCCTAAGGCATCTGTCGCCTGTAAAATCGAACTGGCCCTGTATCTCCTCATGATGGATCCAAATGACATAGAGTGAAACTATATCTATTCCTCCAGCCTTCATCTTGCATAGTTCCTCTTCCCAGTTCTTTTTGGGATATCTGCTAAAGTGCATCTCTCCCATCATAGGGAACCATCTTTTGCCATCCACAAGAAGACTTACATTGTCGTATCCGAGCTGAGTTTTGCTACTTATTTTCATAATATTGTCCTCATTACATGAATTCAGGGCGGTGATAAATTCTATTACTATCATCGCCCTGTTTGATTACTTGGTGCTTTCTTTTAATATAACCTCATAATTTCTAAGCATCTTGTTCTGTACATTTTCACCGTCAATTATTGCAAGTAGAGTTCTGGCCGCCTCGGCTCCAAGATTCTTGTCATTAAAATTAAGTGATGTTACAGAAGGAATTGTACTGTCAAGAAGCGAACTGTTGTAAAAAGATGCAACCCGAAGATCCTCAGGGATCTTTATATGTTCATCCCTGCATCTTGCTATAACTTCTCCTGCAATGCTGTCATCCATACAGATAACACCATCAATGTTCTTCTTAAGAAGGCTCTTGATTATTCCAGCAACTCTTAAGTTGTTATCAACATCAAGATAGATAAGATTCTGATCTATATCCAGCTTGGCATCCTCAAATGCCGCTGCAAAGCCTTCATATCTGGTTCTTGTAATATAGTGGTTAGTAGAACCGCCTATAAGCGCAAGTTTGCGAAGCCCCTTTGCAAGAAGAATCGACGTAAGTTCCTTACAGGCATCATAATTGTCATTGTCAACAGAGATAATATCCGGGTCTGTAGTCTTGCCTATGGCTACAAACGGAATTCCTGCCTCCTTCAGATATTCAGCCGGCGCATCGTTTACCATTGTCCTTGTAAGGATAACACCGTCAACCTTATGGTTTTCTATGATTCTCCTAAGTCCGGAAATATCGCCGCCTGCTATCAGGGAAACAACTATATCGTAGCCAAAACTCGATGTTATCTCGCTCATGCCTATCATGCATCTCTGAAAAAAAGGAAGATCCACAGCATTGTAGTCATCTGGCCACACCACTCCAATATTGAAAGTTCTCTGCTGAGCAAGTGCTCTTGCCATGACATTTGGCCTGTAATTATGTTTTTCTATATACTCCATGACCTTGGCCTTGGTATCAACTCCAACCCTGCCCTTACCAGAAATTGCCCTGGATACGGTAGTCTTGGATATGCCAAGCGCCCTGGCCACATCGTCTATTGTAATTTTATCGTCTGGCATAAATATTATACCTTTCGTTCTCAGCCCTTTACTGCACCACCAGTTACGCCCTCAACGTAGTATTTCTGAAGGAACATGAAGAGGATAGTTACAGGAACAGCTACCACAATACCGCCTGCGCAGAATCTTGTGAAGTATCCCTGATAGTCGCCAACAACCATCCATCTCTGCATGGCAACAGCAACGTTGTAGCTCTTATCATGACCAAAAGCGATATATGAAGCAAATACATAATCGCACCATGGGCCCATAAATGCCACAAGAGCTGTGTAGATAATGATAGGCTTAGCCATAGGAATTATCATTGTAAAGAAAATCCTTGCGCGGGAAGCACCATCAATTCTGGCAGCCTCATCAAGAGCCTTAGGAATTGTATCAAAATAGCCCTTACATACATAGTAGCCCATACCTGAGCTTGCTATAGATACGAGGATAAGACCTGGCACAGCGCCTGCCTGAGTAAGTCCCATCTGCTTTAACAGGAAGTACAGACAGATCATTGTAAGGAATCCAGGGAACATTCCAAGGATGAGCCAAAATCTCATAAGGAAAGTCCTGCCCTTAAAACGCATACGTGAAAGTGCATAGCTTACGCACAAAACAATAATTGTATTAAAGAGTGAAACGAATATAGAAATAACCAGTGTATTCATATACCATCTCACATAGTTTGTTTCCCCATTAAAGAGGAATCTGTAGTTGTCCAAAGAGAATGTGTGAGGAATAATATAATCTACCATTCCGCCATACTCTACTTCTGGAACATATGACCTGAAGCTGGCCATAAGCAAGCCAAAATATGGAAAGAGCCATATAAGGCTTATGAGTATAAGTAAAATGTAACCAAAGAAGTTACCTAAAGCTCTTTTTCTTTTCATAGAACCTGTTGTATTCTTAGCCATTATTGGAATCCCTCCTCATCTTTAACTGATGGTAATAAGTTATAAACAACAAGGCTTATACCCGCTGTAACAACAAATACCATGATACCGATAACAGCAGCCATACGATAGTTGGTGTCGTTGATGGTCATCTTATAAAGCCAGGTGATAAGAAGGTCTGTACGGCCTGCTCCGCCAACAAGGTTTCCAGTCTTGGGCTGGCCCTGTGTCAGAAGGAATATAACGTTAAAGTTATTAAGGTTTCCTGTGTACTGTGTAAGAAGGAAAGGTCCTGTTACAAACAGCATGTAAGGCATTGTAATATTAACGAACATCTGCCATGGAGTTGCACCGTCTATCCTTGCACTCTCATAGAGATCTTCAGGAATATTCATAAGAAGTCCAGTTGCAATAAGCATCATGTAAGGAATACCGATCCAGATGTTTACCACAATGATTGTGATCTTTGCAAGTGTTGGGTTTACCCAGAACTGAATTGCCTGATCTATTACACCCCACTTCAGGAGATATCCATTGATAAGTCCGTCGTTTGCAAAGAGCTTTGAAACATAAAGAAGTGAAACAAACTGAGGAACAGCAATTGTCATAACAAGAATTGTTCTCCAGAGTTTCTTAAAACGGATACCTTTCTTGTTGATCAGCATCGCTACTGCTATTCCAAGGAAATAATCAATAAATGTAGCAAAGAATGCCCAAACCAAAGTCCAGACAAGTACTACTATGAAAGTTCCACCAAATCCTGCTGTTCCGAAAGAGAACAGATTTTTAAAGTTCTCAAGTCCAACCCAGGAAAAGAGATTTGAAGGTGGCTGATGGTTAGCATCGTAATTAGTAAATGCTATACAGATCATGAAAATAATAGGTAAAACGGTAAATACAAAAATTCCTGTTACAGGAAGAGCAAGAAGTGTCTTGTCGAAGTTTGAATCAAAAAGTGACTTGAAATCATCTCCATTTGTAGGAAGCGTTCTGCCGTTCTTTAAAATAAGCTGTTCATTGCGATTTACCCTGACATTGATTCTCCAGATCGCAATAAAGGCAATAACCGCAAATATAGTCAGAAGACCAAACAACAAGATCAAAAAGCTGTTGTCTCCATAAACAGTTTTTCTACCCTGCTTGGTTGTAGCAACTGTTCCAAGAGTTGTGATCTTGGACATATATTGCCATCCAAATGTAATAATGAAATATAAAAGACCTGCCTCTGCAGCCAGAAGAGCAAGGCCGCGCAGCCATAATCCCCTAAGAAGAGATCCAAATCCAAAGATCAGAAATGATAATCTTGTCTTAAAATCCCCCTCCTTAAATGTTACGCCAATATCCTTAATATCGTTTCCAAGAACCCCAAGGAAATTAGCTACTGCATTTTTCTTTTTCTGGCCATCTTTTGTTTTAGCCATACCAGCTTCCTCCAAATGTTTTTATATACAGTAATTCTTCCGGCGAAAAAGTTTTTCCGCCGGAAGAACATTGATCAGTCAAACAATCGCTTTTTAAAGCAAATTATTTAGCATAAGACTCAAGGTCAGCCTGATATGCTTCAAGAGCCTTTGTAAGGTCTTCGTCAGAAGCCTTCTGGAATGAATCCTTAACATCGCCTGCAAGGGACTCAGCACGTGTCCAGTAATCTCCAGGATAGTTGCCCTGAGGAATTGTGTATGCGAACTGCTCTGCAAGAGCTGAAAGAGCTTCGTTAGCCTTAACTGCGTCTGAAGCCTGTGCATTTAAGTTTGAAGGGCCCCAGCCAACTGCGTTGAATCTTGCAAGCTGAACTTCCTCACTTGTAAGGTAGTAAGCAAGGTCATCACAGATCTGAAGCTTATCTTCGTCTTCCTGTGGCTTAACACCAAGAAGCTTGCATCCGTTGAATCCGCTGAGCTGGTATGTGTTTCCATCAGAACCTGTGAATGTAGGAAGCTTAGCACAAGCATAGTTGTCGCCAAGAACGCTCTTTACTGTATCTGCATCCCATGTTCCATCGATGATTGCTGCATAGTTAACAGCATCGCCTGCTGAAGAACCAGCCTGGTAAGCTGATGAAGAAGCAACCTCGATCATCTTCTTAAGAGCTACAAGACCCTTATCTGAAGCATAGTCAACATTGCATCCTGTGAAGTTACCCTGATCGTCTGTATCATATGTAAGCTGGCATCCTGTACCAAAGAAGAATGCTACCTGATACCATCCTGTCATATCCATGTAGAAGTTCTTGCCTGCAGCTTCGCACTGCTCGATGATTCCCTCAAGAGTTGAAGGATCTGTTACAACGCTCTTATCGTAGTAAAGGAAATATCCGTTATCTGCTGTCATAGGATAAGCATAAAGTGTTCCGCCTACCTTACCAGCCTCAACAACACCTGCTGAGTTAGCTGACTCTACAGCTGAAAGGTAATCTGGGTTAACCTCTTCAAGAGCATTAGCTGTTACAAGTCTTGTAAGCTGATCCTGTGCGAATCCGAATACATCTGCACCAGCTGTAACGTCTGTGATCATGTTACCAGCTGCATCACCTTCACCAACTGCCTCAACTGTGAAGTTAACACCTGCATACTGAGGATAAGCTGTCTTGAAAGCTTCGATCTGCTCGTTTGTGAAGTCTACTACGTTCTCAGCAACCCAAACCTTAACTTCCTTGCCATCATAAGCTGCTGGATCAACTTCTGCAGAAGCTTCTGGAGCTGCCTCAGTTGTCTCAGTAGCAGGAGCTGTCTCAGTTGTTTCAGTTGTCTGAGCTGGCTCACTTGTCTGTGTTGTGTCTGCTGCCTGCTGGCCACATCCTGCTAAAAGAGAAGCGCCCATAGCAGCTGTTAATAAAACAGATACCAATTTCTTTTTCATTTTATTCCCTCCATAAATTATAAATATGCCAATCAACGGTATGTTGATAGCATTTTGCCGGTTGCGCAAAGCGCAATCGGTTGCTCTATAAAAAAGTGTATTCTTTGTGCACTTTTTTGTCAATAAAGCATTTTGTATGATAAACTGTTTACCTTTTTATACAATGTGCACATTGACTTTTGAGTCGGAAACGTTTTCGGTTACGTTACCGGTAACGTTTGGCGCAATCGGGTGCGCACGCAAAACCGCACCAATAGCGGGCTTTTATCCCTTTGTGCACATTGTCAATTAGTGATGCCACTGAGGCATTTCTTTTGTTGCGTACATATTTTTACGTTATACAGACATACATAAAATCTTAAGAAAACATTAAGAAAATCCCAAAGATTTATCTGGAGGGATTATATATAATTACCCAGTCGATTTTGTCTATGCCAAATAGAAAGAGGTAATAATGTTCAGTTCTATTTTTTCTGGTGCTGTCCATGGCATTTCCTCATACCTTTTGCAGGTTGAAGTGGATGTTTCAGATGGTTTACCAGGCTTTAGCATGGTTGGTTTTATGAGTGGCGAAGTCAAGGAAGCAGGCGACAGAGTCCGGGTTGCTTTGAAAAACATGGGATTTAAGATTCCCGCTTCTAAGGTCACCATTAACCTATCTCCTGCAGACATCAAAAAGGAAGGAATCATAGTTGATCTTCCTGTAGCAATAGGAATATTGTCTGCTCTTGGGGAAATCCCCGAAGATAATCTAAAAGATATATTGGTTTTGGGCGAACTTGGACTTGATGGGGAAGTCAAGCATATAAGCGGAACACTTCCAATCGTTATCAAAGCCAAGGAAGCCGGCTTTAAGACAGTTCTTTTGCCAAAGGTTAATGCAAGGGAAGGTGCCGTCATTGAAGGCATCAAGGTCATTGGCATCTCTTCTCTTCCGGAAGCTGTGGCCTATCTAAACGCTTCAGAAAGGGAAAGAGACTCTCTTATCGCCCCAACCAGAGTTGATATTGGAGAACTTTTTAGAAAAAGTGAATATGAGGATGTGAACGTAGACTTCTCAGATATCAATGGTCAGGCCGCTGTAAAAAGAGCTGTAGAAGTAGCCGCGGCAGGTTTTCATCATATTCTGATCGTAGGTCCGCCAGGTTCCGGAAAGAGCATGGTAGCCAAGAGGATCCCAACTATCCTGCCTCCTCTCTCGCTGTCAGAGAGTCTTGAAGTTTCAACAATCTATTCCGTAGCAGGAATGCTGGGAGAAAATGAAGCACTTATCACTAAGAGGCCTTTCATGAGTCCTCATCACCTTATCACCGAGACAGCTCTGACTGGCGGTGGCAACATACCTCGTCCCGGTGTCATATCTCTGGCACACAGAGGAGTTCTTTTCCTTGATGAGATGCCAGAATTCCCCAGATCCAAGTTAGATCTTTTGCGTCAGCCAATTGAGGACAGACGCGTCAACATAGTAAGAGCCAAGGGCAATTTCACCTATCCATCGGATTTCCAGTTAGTAGGGGCCCTCAATCCTTGTCCCTGCGGCTATTATCCCGACAGAAACAGATGCAAATGCACTCCCAATGAGATCAGAAGGTATCTGGGCCATATTTCCGGCCCCATACTTGATAGGATTGATATCTGCGTGGAAGCTCCAAGAGTTGATATTTCAGACCTTACGGAAAAGACAAAAAGAGTAAATGAAAGTAGTAAGACAATCCGTGAAAGAGTCTTAAAAGCAAGGCAGGTGCAAAAGGAACGCTTTAAAGGCACCAGTATCCGCTTTAACAGCGAGATGACTCCTGCCGACATCAAGAAATACTGCCAGCTTGGATTTAGAGAGCAGGCATTTTTGGAACATGCCTTTTGCTCTATGGAGCTAAGCGCCAGAGCCTATCACAAGATACTGCGTGTAGCAAGGACAATTGCTGACATTGACGAATCCCCCGAGATCAGGGAAATACACCTGATGGAAGCTGTAGGCTACCGCATGACAGATGGCAAATACTGGCATCAAAATGAAGAATAATACAAGAAAGAGGATTACAATTTGATAACAGAAAATGAATACGCCCACTGGCTTTTTAACGTGCCTGGGCTTGGAAACAAAAGCATTGATAAACTCCTGTGCAGCGGAATGAACTGTAAGGAAATATATGAGGCAGATAGCAAAGAGTTTAAGGGCATCCTGACACCAGCAAGGATAAAGTCCCTGGAAAACTCAAAAAGAAGCTGGGATTTTGAGCTTGAGGCAAAAAAGCTCAAGGACAAAGGAATATCTTTTATTCCAAGAATTGATAAAAGATTTCCAGAAAAGCTTAAAAATATCCCGGATCCCCCCTTTGCGATTTATGTAAAGGGAAATCTCCCAGACCCTAAAAAGCCCTCAGTTGCCATTATCGGAGCAAGGCTCTGCTCTGACTACGGAAGGCAGATGGCAAGGACCTTTGGAAGAGGCCTGGCCCTTGCAGGAGTCCAGGTTATCAGCGGTATGGCCCGGGGCATCGATGGAATCAGCCAGAAAGCTGCACTTGAAGCAGGTGGAACTTCCTACGGCATAGTTGGATGCGGAGTTGATTATATCTACCCTCCTGAAAACAAGCCAATCTATGATCAGCTCTGCATAAATGGAGGAGTCATTTCAGAATATCCGCCAGGAACTGAGCCCAAGGCAAATTTCTTTCCTATGAGAAACCGCATCATCAGCGGTCTTGCAGATATTGTTCTTGTCATAGAGGCCAGGGAAAAGTCCGGGACGCAGATCACTGTGGATACAGCCCTTGAGCAAGGGCGGGAAGTTTTGGCGGTTCCTGGAAGAGTTACCGATAGATTAAGCGATGGCTGTAATCTTCTAATCAGCCAGGGTGCGGGGGTTGCCATAAGCGTAAGTGATGTGCTAGAGCGGCTGTCCCATTTTGCTTCTGTCCAAAAAGGGGAAATTGAGGCAAAGGATTGTAGCAATACTTCATCTGGAAATGACGAATTTTCTTACGAGAATTTGTTTGAAAAAGAGCCAGAGAAAACCATAGATGAGGAAATCCTTGATCTTATCGATATCATTCCAGTATCTGCCTCTAACATAATCGAAGGCCTAAGTTCCAGAGACATAGATATCTCAATTCCTCAGCTTATGACAAAGCTCATGGACCTTACTTATAAGGGACTCATCCTTCAGGAAGGAGTCTACTTCAGGAAAAAAGTTTAAAAAAAGCACCGTAGTCTTTTTTGGCTACGGTGCTTTATTTATTACCTGCCGGTCATATCATCTTAGCATCTTCATCTGCATTGTATCGGGATCCTGGGCAAATTGAACTGCCATTTCCCGAGATATCTTTTGACTTCTGTATAGCTCTATAATAGCATCATCCATCGAAATCATTCCCTGTTTGCGATTAGTCTGCATTACAGTAAGCAGCTGATGGGACTTACCCTCTCTTATAAGGTTTCTCACCGCAGAATTGACATGTAAGACTTCAAAGGCAGCAACTCTTGAAGAGCCGTCATTAGCTGGAATAAGCTGTTGTGATACAATAGCCTCTAATACGCTTGCCAGCTGAATTCTTATCTGTTGCTGCTGATGGGAAGGAAAAACATCTATAAGTCTGTCCACTGTATTGCTGGCTCCAATCGTATGCACAGTTGATAGCACCAAATGGCCTGTCTCAGCTGCAGTGATGGCTGTACTGATGGTTTCCAGATCTCTCATTTCTCCAACTAAAATGACATCAGGATCCTCACGAAGAGCTGCCCTTAAGGCATTGGCATAGGAATTAGAATCGGTGCCGATTTCTCTTTGGTTAACAATAGACATCCTATGCTGATAGGTGAACTCAATAGGATCCTCAAGGGTTATAACATGAGCTTCTCTATTGTTGTTGATCTTATCTATGATCGAAGCAAGGGTTGTAGACTTACCACTACCTGTAGGGCCTGTGACCAAAACAAGGCCACGCTTTTTAAGGTAGAGCTCACTTACCCCATCTGGTATTCCAAGGCTCTCCGCAGATGGAATCTCTGTAGCAACAACTCTAAAGGCCAGAGCCACAGACCCTCTTTGCTTGAATACATTTAGTCTGTATCTTCCTACTCCGCGAATAGAAAAAGACATATCGTGCTGTCCATTTTCTTCCAGCTTCTCAAGCTGTTTCTCTGTCATTATTTCTTCTGCGATGGCCAGAGTATCCGGAGGAAGAAGTTTGGGGAAATTTTCCATAGCAATTAGCTTACCATTTAACCTCATCTTGGGTGGAAGGCCAACAGTAACATGTACGTCAGATGCACCTTTTTCTTTTGCCTCTTTAAGGATATCTTCTATCATTGACATGTGCAGATCATTCCCTTCATCTCGAGCATAATTGATTATAGATCCTGCGTTATCTCGTATCAGTCTATCGTATTAATTATGATGCTTATACGTAAAAAAATCAAATGCTGCAAACCGTCATTTTCCGGCAAAAGAAAGAGCTGACTTTCATCAAGTCAGCTCATCAAGCGTATTTCCATAGGATGATAAGAATTCATTAACAAAATCTAAAACTTCAGGGAGCTCCTGATAAAGCTTTCTTATAGATTTACCAGTGCTATCTTTTGCAGTCCTAAACTCAGCATTGCCCACATTGACCTCGCTGATGCACTTAATAAGAGCAGAGAGCTTATCTGCTGCCTTAACAAGCTTTCTGATATATTTGTCTTCCTCAGTATCGCTAGGAATAAAAATATCCTCATAAATTGGCCTCATATCGTCAGGAAGCTTATCAAGGAGCTTGCTGTCTGCAAGAGCCTCAACCTCCTTGTAGGCGTGCTTTAGCTCTGAATTGAAGTACTTAACTGGAGTAGGCATATCTCCAGTGATGATCTCGGACGCATCATGGTAAAGACCTATAAGTGCCGCTTTATTGGCATCAAGATGCTTGCCATATCTCACATTTCCTATAGTACAAAGAGCATGCGCGATCATAGCAACTTCCATTGAGTGCTCGCACAGATTCTCCTGCCTTGTATTTCTCATAAGTGCCCATCTGTCTATATATTTCATTCTTGATATTAGGGCAAAAAAATTGTAGTTCATAAAATTCCCTTTCTAGATACCAAATATTTTCAAAGCAAAAAATCAGCCATAACAGTATTGCTGACATCAAGTCCCTTATCAGATAATCTCAGATTGTCTCCTGATTCTTCTAAAAGGCCCATCTTAATGTATTTATCAATTATACTTCCGTAAACTTCTCTTATGTTCCTTCCAAAATTTTTCTGAAACTCTATAGTATTTACCCCAGACACAAGGCGAAGCCCCAGGAACATAAACTCTTCCATGCATTCATTAGTTGAAAGCTCCTGAACTTCCTGGCGTAGCTTTTTAAATACCTCGTTCGCATAATGAGAAGTGTACTCTTCGCAGAAAGAACTCTCTCCTGTCATAACTTCAATATATTCCCTTATGTCTTCTAGGTTCTTCCATCTGACATTGTTTACCATGCTGGATGCGCCAAGACCAAGCCCTAAGTAATTGCCTCTTTTCCAGTATACCTTATTGTGGTAGCACTCGTATTTATCATATTCCCACGTGCATCTACTATCTCTATGTATGGCATCTTCCTCTTCGATTCCATCAAGAGCATAATTTGATATCTCATATCTATGATATCCATGCTCCGCTAGAAATTTCTTGGTCTCATGATACATCTGCCTATCTTCCTCTTCAGAAGGAAGATTAAGGTCCATATCATAAAAAGGTGTCCCTTCCTCCACAATAAGACTATAGGCAGAAATATGCTCAGGTCTAAGCTCTACAACCTTTTTCAAAGTCTCCATGTAGGACCTTAGGTTCTGATCTGGAAGTGCACTCATCACATCAATGTTGATATTATCAAAGCCAGCCCTTCTGGCATTTTCAAAGGTTTCAAAAAACATTTTGGAATCATGAACTCTCCCAATACCCTTAAGTTCCTCATCATTAAGAGACTGAGCGCCAATACTGATCCTGTTAAATCCGGCATTTCTGTAGTCCACAAGCTTATCATACATAGCAGATGCCGGATTAACCTCAAGTGTAATCTCGGCATCAGGGCTTACATTAAAATTTTTCTTTATATGTCCAAGTGTATCACATATATACCTGGAATCCGGGAAAGACGGCGTTCCACCACCAAAGAAGATGGATCTGACAAAGTACCCATCTTCCACAGCCTGATAAGAGCCATGCTCAAGTGATGCTAATTCTATCTCCCGCCACAGTGCCTTGAAGTATTCTCTGATCTTTTCTTCTCCCGCACCAAAGGACAGGAAGTCACAATACAGACACTTCCTCACACAAAACGGAATATGAACATAAATTGATAAATTCTTCATTCTTCCCTTTCGCAAATAATTAGATATCAGTCCGTATTATCAAGCTTTAGAACGCTGAGGAAGGCTGCCTGTGGCACCTCAACATTACCAATCTGGCGCATCTTCTTCTTTCCCTCTTTCTGCTTCTCAAGAAGTTTCTTCTTACGGGAAATATCGCCGCCATAGCACTTGGCAAGTACATCTTTCCTATAGGCCTTGACTGTTTCTCTTGCGATAACCTTGCCGCCTACAGCTGCCTGGATAGGAATCTCAAACATGTGCCTTGGTATCTCGTCCTTGAGTTTCTCGCACATCTTACGTCCTCTCTCATATGCACCCTCTTTATGAACGATGAAAGAAAGAGCATCAACCTCTTCTCTGTTGATGAGAATATCAAGCTTAACAAGCTCAGATCTCTCATAGCCCTTAAGTTCATAGTCAAAAGAAGCATATCCGCGAGATCTTGACTTAAGTGCATCAAAGAAGTCATAAATGATCTCATTAAGCGGAAGCTCGTACTTGAGGATTGCTCTTGTCTGCTCAATATAATCAGTACTAAGATATTTTCCTCTTCTCTCCTGGCATAGCTGCATGATAGCTCCTACATAATCAGTAGTTACCATGATCTCACCATTTACTATAGGCTCTTCCATGTATTCAATCTCTGAAGGATCAGGAAGATTTGTAGGATTTGTGAGGTCAAAGCAGGTGCCGTCAGTCTTATGAACCTTATAGACAACAGAAGGAGCTGTTGTTACAAGGTTAAGGTCATATTCTCTCTCAAGTCTCTCCTGAATAACTTCCAGATGAAGAAGTCCCAGGAAGCCTGCTCTAAATCCAAAGCCCAGAGCCTGTGAGGTTTCTGGCTCATAAAATAAAGAGGCATCGTTAAGCTGCAATTTTTCAAGGGCATCTCTAAGATCTGAATAATGAGCTGAGTCTGCAGGGTAAAGGCCGCAGTAAACCATAGGCATAACCTTTTTATATCCTGGAAGCGCCTCAGCACATGGATTTTCTATATCTGTTACAGTATCGCCCACACGAGTATCCTGGATATTCTTGATAGAAGCTGTAAAATATCCAACATCTCCAGCAGCAAGTTCATCACTTGCAATAAATCTACCTGGTCCAAAATAGCCAACTTCTACCACATCAGCCTCTGCACCGGTTGCCATGAATTTAACCTTCATGCCCTTTTTGATAACGCCGTCTCTTACGCGGACAAATACGATAACGCCTCTATAAGAATCATAAATGCTATCAAAGATAAGCGCCTTGAGCTGTCCATTTACATCTCCCTGTGGTGCTGGGATCTTGTGAACAACCGCCTCTAAAACGTCCTCTATTCCAATACCATTCTTGGCAGAAATAAGAGGTGCATCCTGAGCCTCTATTCCGATTACATCCTCTATCTCATCCTTGACCTCCTGAGGCTGTGCACTTGGAAGATCTATCTTGTTGATAACAGGAAATACATCTAGATCATGGTCAAGAGCCATATATACGTTTGCAAGGGTCTGTGCCTCCACGCCCTGAGTTGCATCAACAACAAGGATTGCTCCGTCGCAGGCTGCAAGAGATCTTGAAACCTCATAACCAAAGTCTACATGACCTGGTGTGTCGATCATATTGAAAGTATATTCCTGACCATCGCTTGCCTTATAGATCATTCGAACTGCCTGGGATTTGATGGTGATTCCTCTCTCCCTTTCGATATCCATATTATCAAGTACCTGATTCTGCATCTCTCTGCTGGTCAGAACGCCTGTCTTCTCGATCATTCTGTCTGCCAGAGTAGACTTACCATGGTCAATATGTGCTACAATACAAAAATTTCTGATTTTGCTCTGATCTGCCAAAATTAATTCCTCTATTCTATACATAATTATTGTCAAAATTAGCTCACATCATCATATCATGTAAGCGTCTAAAAATCCATAAAAAATAAGCAACTCTCTTGACATCATCTTGAATATAGTCTAATATATAATCCGTATGTGGCATTAACTGTCCGTGTCCGGCTTAATGCGCACACGAACATGATTTCATAAATTTTTGCGTATATCGGAGGTAATTATGGCTAATATTAAATCCGCCAAGAAGAGAATTTTAGTTAACGAGAAGAAGGCTGCTAGAAACCAGATGATCAAGTCTGCTGTTAAGACTGAGGTTAAGAAGGTTCGCGCTGCTGTTGAGGCTGGTAACAAGGAAGAGGCTGCTAAGGCACTTCTTGCTGCTACATCTGCTATCGACAAGGCTGAGTCAAAGGGCGTATTCAAGAAGAACACAGCTTCTAGAAAAGTTTCTCGTCTTGCTCAGGCTGTTAACAAGATGGCTTAACTTCTTTCAGATAATCATAAAAAATTTTTATACAACAATTAAAACCTCGTGTCTTCTCACCGACACGAGGTTTTCTTTATTTCTTTTTTATTATTTTTTCTTTTATCTCCTCAAGACTAAACTTAAACTTCTCAGAAGACATGGTTGGGTTGCCCATAATTGTGCGCTCCTTGTACCATTCAAAGAAATCCTTAACAGGGGCAGGAGTCATCCTATCCTTGATAATCCTATATTTGGCATATAATTCAGATACTTCTTCTCTTACTCCCAGCACATAATCAGAGGGACTCGACATTATCTTTTCCCTGACTGTGCTGAAAGATTTCTCAAGAGACGATCCCAAAACATCGAGCCTATTGCCTATGCCATTTCCAATCTCGCCAACCTTACTGCTAAGGCCAAAGCCAAGCTCATAGGCCTTATTGCCAAGATTTTCCATCCTAGAACCAATTCCGTCCTTAACTTCCTTGACATCTTCGCCTCTAAAGGCAATGATGACATCAAGACGCCTCTGCATCCTGCGCATCTCTTCCCTTGCCTTATCCATGTACATAAGGACATCTCTAAGTTCAATTGCAGTCTTAAAAGCAAGCATAAAGTCGCAACTATTTATCACGGTAAGGATAATAGTTACGATGGATAAAATATTCATCGGAATAGCTAAAAGAAGCTTTTCTATGGGGAGCTGAAGAAAATGCGAAAATACAACTGTACATACGCCCCAGAACAAAGATGATTCCAGACAGATATAACCCTTATAGTTAAACTTTTTGTGATCATAGGTCCAATATCTGACTTTAAAAAGAGTCTCCATAAGGACGCCTGTCAGGTACTCCAGTATCGTAGCACCAATGCAGCCTGCGATGTAAACAAGAAAAATATTGTCATAATAAGGCTTGGACACGATCAGCATCATAGCGCCTCCGCATCCATACAAAGGCAAAAATGGCCCTCTCATAAAGCCCCTGTTGACAAATCTCTTTTCCAAAATGGAAACATATGCGGATTCCCAGCACCAGCCGCAGAAACTATAAAAGAAAAAAAGAAACAACCACTGAATAATATTATAATTAAACACCATTACCCCCACACATTTATGGTTTTCGTTATAGTAAATAATCTGGCATCCTGCCAAAAAGCAAAATGCCAGATGTAGATTACTTCTGATAATATTAGCTATTACTGCTCTGGATTAGAAAAATCGATTACAGTATTAGCAGGCTCAGTTGTCTTCTCGACAGAAATAGCCTTAAGTACAGGGCCCTCTCCCTGATACTCAGCTACATACTCTTTGACAACCTTGGCTGTGACAAGAACCCATTCCTTCTCATTAAGAGATTTGGTATCCTCATATTCACAGGCAAAGCCCAAAAACTGCATATCCTGAGCGCAACAAGTCATTGCCATTCTACCAGGAACAAATCTGTTCTCGGGGAACTCTTCTGGCTTAAGAACCATTCCTTTAAATCTAACAGTCTTGCCTTCGTATCTATCAACGTGATCAAGAGCATCAAGATAGAACATTCCATATCCATAATTGTTAAGGTCAATAGGATCAGCATTAAGATCAAATGGAAGATCCTCATCAAGAGTCACATCCACTTCTCCATTCTTGTCCTCGAAGATGATGTCAGCCTTCTGATTTATAGCCTTAACATTTCTCTTATAAGATGCAAGATCCTCAAGACCATCACATCTGTTAAAGAGAATAAGATCAGAATTACGGATCTGCTCAGCAAGAAGTGACTTCATATTGTTGAAATACAGTTCAAAGCTTGATCCATCAATCACTGTGATCTGCTGCTCAAGATTCCACATAACAGGAAGTCTCATGTTCTTGAAATTCCACATACCATTGTACTCAACAAGAATACGCTCTGGGTTGTGCTTGGCATCAAGAGCCACAAGTGCATCAGGATTAAAATCCTCTTCCTCTTCAATGCGCTCCACTACTGTATTAGTAGCCTTAAGAAGCTTCTCCTCATAGTCATTCTCACCATCTTCACAGACAATCAAAAGAGTCTTACCCTTAGTCCTAAAGTATGGCTGAGCTATTGTATAGCGGAAGAAATCTGTCTTCCCACTGTCTAAAAATCCATTGATAATATATACTGGTTTCAATTTGGCTCTCCTAATCATAATCTTCTAAACAACTTCTCGAGATTATCTTCCTTGAGCTGTGAACCGATAACGCAGAATTTACCTGTTACATCAGCTGCACCGTCTCTGACGTCTGCTTCTCCAGGAACATAGTCGAATTCAATCCACTGTCCATCTGCTGTAGGAACAACACCCTTAGTACGAAGAACGATACCAAATCTCTCTTCATCCTCGAGCTGTCCAAGCATCTTCTCAATTTCATCCTTAGTATATTTAAGAGGTGTTTCCATACCCCAGCTTACGAATACATCATGAGCTGCGTGATCATGGTCGTCATGATCATGGTGGTGATGATGCTCATGTTCGTGCTCATCCTCGTCATGATCGTGGTGATGATGATGCTCATGCTCATGCTCGTGCTCATCCTCGTCATGATCGTGGTGATGATGATGCTCATGCTCATGCTCGTGCTCATCCTCGTCATGATCGTGGTGGTGGTGATGCTCATGCTCGTGCTCATCTTCGTCGTGATCGTCATGATCGTGGTGATGATGATGCTCATGTTCATGCTCATCCTCGTCATGATCATGGTGGTGATGGTGGCAGCTGCACTCCTCATCATCGCACTCCTCACCATCTTCGTGATGATGCGCCTTATAAACTACTGAACCATCCTCGTTGACAACCTTGTGACTGCCATGCTCGTGATGATGATGGTGGTGATGCTCTTCTTCCTCCATAACCTGTCTGAGAAGTTCTGCCTCAAGGTCGTTGTTACCCTCGAAGGTATCAAGGATCTCTTTACCTGTAATCTGATCAAGAGGAGTAGTAATGATAGTTGCCTTGTCATTGTGCTGACGGATAAGCTCTACTGCATCCTCGATCTTCTTCTGATCAGCCTTGTCTGTTCTTGTAAGAATGATTGTTCCTGCATTCTCAATCTGGTTGATAAAGAACTCACCGAAGTTCTTGATATAAACCTTGGCCTTAGAAACGTCTACAACAGTAACAGCACTGTTAAGCTCCATATCTGAGCTGCCCTCTGCAATATTCTGAATAGCTCTCATAACATCAGAAAGTTTGCCTACTCCTGAGGGCTCGATAAGGATTCTCTCTGGTGCATACTGCTCCATTACCTGCTTGAGTGATGTCTCAAAGTCTCCAACAAGTGAACAGCAGATACATCCTGAATTCATCTCTGTGATCTCAATTCCAGCTTCCTTGAGGAAACCGCCATCGATACCGATCTCACCAAACTCGTTCTCGATAAGAACAACCTTAGTTCCATTTAATGCTTCCTTTAAAAGCTTCTTGATGAGAGTTGTCTTACCAGCTCCCAAAAAGCCTGAAATAATATCTATTTTTGTCATTTTATCGCTCCATTCTTCACAATATCTGTGCTATAAACACTACAACAAAGTACATTGTAAGCACAGGCAGAAAGAATGTCAAGAAGGCACTAAATACGGGCTTTTGTATGTTAAACATGGATAACACATTACTGAGCTAAATTGTCCTGCAGAGTATTATCAGCGTTCGTATTACCTTCAGTACTAATATTGGAATTCTGTTTCTTTTGTTCTTCATTCTCTGAATTCTCAGCAAAAGAGCTACCTCCTTCATTCAATACTGCATTATTGCTTTGTTCTGGGTTATTATCTTTACCTATATTTCCAGGCATATCTTTGTTACTCTGTTTTGAGGAATCACTTTCATTCATATTCCCTGATTCTTTATTTGTAGATTCTGTATTATCTGCATCTATATCACCTGCGGCTTTGTCGCCTTGAGCTTTATCGCCTGCAACTTTGCCGTCTGCACTTCCCTCCACTGAGGCTAAATTCCCTGCCTGATCAGAATTCTCTTTTCCCTCAGGCTCAGCTACGCTTACATTTTCAGACCCAGATAATTCTTTTTCCAATGTAATATCTTTTTCCCCTACACTCATGTCCACATCTGTAAGAAGCATAAGCGCATCCAAAGCCTTGCCAGCACCAGGTGCCTGCACAGCCATGTGAGACTGTTCCAAGTCAGGAAGAGACTTAAGATTCTTGTTCATACTATAATCAATGTGCGCCGCAAGTATTTGTCCGTGGAGATAGCCGCAGGAGCAGCTGTAACCTTCAAGAGTACTGCCATTCTTGCCACATACAAGAACCTGATTTACATGTTCCTTGATTCCGGTACCATCTCTTCTGCGAGCCTGATCATAAGTGCTTGCATACTCCAGATGCTCACCATCCGTACTTTCAAAGGAAGAATGGCAGTTTCGACATTCATATCTAAAAATAGCATGGCCGTTCTCATCTCTTGCCCAGTGCTGTACATATGTTTCCTGTTTGGTGTAGTAGCTGTAGCTGATGCTTGTTCTGTAACAGCTGGAATCATGGACATGATAGTAAGGTTTATTATAGCAGCCGCCCATTCTATCAATAGAGACGTGATGTTCGTTGCACTCAGTGCCCTTTCCATCCGTATGAAAGTGCTTGTCATAGACAACTGTTCCTGTCATCTCCTGAACAGTGATCGTTGTTGGAATGTCCATGATAGCCTTGCTGATCTCCTGAAATGTGGCATCCTCAGCGATTACGATACCCTTAGTGAGCAATGTGGATGCCAATAGCTTTTTGCCATCACTCACAGATTGAAAAACCTGGTCAAGCCTTCCGTTAATGCCGCCTGCCACGTTTCCAACATATTCCTTTAATTCGCCTAAACCCGAATTCATAGAGCTGTTCATAGTATTTACAGAAGTATTTATAACTTCAAGCTGTTTATCCATGCTCTCACTAAGCTTTGCAATGTCCCCCTGGAAAGTCTCTATGGTCTTAGTGTTCTTTTCCTCCATGCTCTTATCCATGGTCTCAAGCTCCTTTAAAAGAGCTTTATGATTCTCAGTTGAACTATCGCCAAGCTTTTTATCGCCATCAGTCATATCCTTTTGAAGTTTCTCGATAAGTTCCTTGTTCTGCTTTTTGGCCTCCTCATACTGTGTATGAACCTTGGCAAGATCCTGGTTGACCTGGGCAAAATCCTTTTCAAGTTGCTGCTTATTGGCTGTATCATTCTTTTCCAGAGCCTTATTCAGCTCCTCAATCTTACTTGTTGTACTCTCAATTGTTGTGTGGACTTCCTTGAGAGACCCGCCAAGTGTGGTAACCTTCTCGCTTATTGTATTGGTTGTCTTACCTGTAGCATCGATGGTTTCCTTGGAACTTGTATAGCCTGAATTTTGTGTGATGGTATTAAGACTCTTTTGATTATTAGTAACCACCTTATCAAGCTCAGTCAGATATTTATTGATCTCATTGAGCTTTTCTGTTGTTTCCTTGTTTGATTGTCTTCCGCTTTCTGCAATTTCCTCTGTCGCAGTTGTCGCAACTATCGGAGTACTGATATAGATAAGTCCTCCGCTTAGAAACAGCGCAATGATGACTGCTACAGCCACCACCTTGGTGTCATGTCTTTTGAGCTTCTTTAGAAGCACCTTGATCGAGTTACTTGACTCTTTTTTCCTAAACAATTTGAATTTCATTTTACACATTCTCCCTTTCTTCTTGCGCAGCATCAGCTGCAAAAGAGAAAAAGAGTCCTCTTATAGCAAGCTCTCTGCGCGCGTACTATAAAATTGTTGTGTGGAAAATCATCGAGAGAATTCTCGTGATTTAATGTCAGCTGAATGCCGACGAAAAATCATTATACAGAAATAAAAAGAAAACACAAGAGAATATTTTCTATTCCCTTGTGAACATTTTGTGAAGAGCCGTATTTATCTATCCTGACTTATCTTGCCAAGTCTTGCTGTTACAAGGCCGCCGATAATTCCTATGACCACGCCGCTAAAGATACCTGAAATCCACAGGACAGGCAGATACCAGGCAATTGCCTTAGTTCCAAGAAGGACCATTGCAGTTAAGATCTGGCCTACGTTATGGGTGATACCGCCAGCAGCGCTGACTCCAATTATCTTCATCCTGCCGCTTTTCTTAAGAAGGATCATGACTATTGTGCTCAGCATTCCACCTACAAATGAAAAAGCAAAGCTCATGGCACTTCCAAAGAGGATTGCTACGATGATGATCCTTATGATATTTATAAGCATTGCGCTTTTAACATCAAGTATATAAAGAGTAGTGAGAACAACTATATTGGTAAGGCCAAGTTTCATGCCAGGTATAGCCACAAAAGCCGGGATCTGAGATTCCACGTAGCTTAAGATAAGCGCAAGAGAAGTCAATATTCCAATTGTCGTAATCTTCTTTGTTCTCATTTATCTCCAGCCTCATAATCTCCTATGCAAGGTATTATCAGGCATTAACCCTTTCTTTTCATATATTATTCCGGTACCTTTTGTTCTATCACCATCAGCCTACCACGTCATATTCGGGAGCCTTACCTCCTGCGTCCCTGATTTCCACCACAACGCGGTTTGGAAGGCAGATGATTGACTGGCCATTTTTAGATATCTTACCCATCCCCATACAGAGATGATCCGGACAACTTGCATCTGACATGTAAGCAACGCCATCTTTTATTATAAGAGTGTTGTGTCCACCCTCATACCCATCTATTTCATATGTAATATCTTTATCCAGGGGAAAAGATGCAATCTCTTTGCCATCAACGCTCACAACAGCCTGACTGCCTTCATGCCTTGTAAGTAGTAGTGCCAGAGCAATTACGGCTCCGCACAAAACAAGTACGCCGATCATGATAATATCATTTTTCCCAACAAGTTTTTCTTTCAAAAGATATGCCTCCATCAATGGTCACTTCATAGAATTATACACTAATCTTTCTCTCTTCAACAAGAAAAGAAAAGCTTCCACCACCAATTGTCTGGCAGCGGAAGCTCTTTTTACATTTTACATAAGTTATGAGATTGCCTTAATTGCTTTCTTTGGACATTTCTCTACGCAGGTGCCACACTTTGTGCACTTGTCCTGATCAATGCTTGCTACATTGTTCTCAACTGTGATCGCGCCGGATGGGCAGTTCTTTTCACAGATGTGACAAGCTATACAGCCAACTGAGCAGTATCCGTTAACAGCCTTACCCATATCCTGTGATTTGCAGGCAACAGCTTCGCCAGCGTCATAAGGAATAAGGTCGATAAGATGTCGTGGGCAGATATCTATACACTTTCCGCAGGCCTTACAGGAATCTTTATCCACAACTGCAATTCCATTAACCACATGGATCGCATCAAACTGGCAAACAGATACGCAGCTTCCACCGCCAAGGCATCCATAGGAGCAAGTCTTAGAGCCGCCGCCTGGAGCCTGCATCTGGAGTCTACAATCTGCTGTACCGCTATATTCGTACTGCTGCTTGGCTTTCTCGCAGTCACCGCCGCAGTGAACGAAAGCTACCATCTTTTTGGATTCAATAGTTGCCATTCCCATGATCTCAGAAATCTGAGCTGCAACTGGAGCACCGCCAACAGGGCACTGATTGACAGCAGCTTCTCCCTTGGCAATAGCTGCTGCACAGCCAGAACAGCCAGGGAATCCACAACCGCCACAGTTGTTTCCAGGAAGAACCTCTAAAATGGCTGCTTCCTTTTCATCTACATCTACATGCAACTTCATGTCAGCTATGCCAAGGATTATACCTATTACAATTCCGACACCAGCCACAACGCAGGTTGCAATTAGTATTCCACTAATCATGTCTAATCTCCTTGTTAATTTACTCCGCGATATACGTATTGCTCCGTACTTCGTACTCTCGCAATACTACATACATTCGTAAATCGATATACTCATTTCATTCGTATATCTTTTTTACTCATGTACGTTCGGTCCTCGAGGTTACATTCATATATCTGCAAGCAGACATAAATGTAACTTCTCGTCCCTATATCGCTCATTTCAACGCGCTAAATCCAGTGAAGGCAATTGCCATAAGTCCTGATGTCAAAAGAACCAGTGGCATCCCCTTAAATGGAGCAGGAATATCGTTGTATTCCATCTTTTCACGAAGTCCGGCCAGGATAACAATGGCGATCGTGAAACCAACTGCAGTAGCGAATCCGGTTACTACGCTCTGGAGAATTGTATAACCGTCATTGACATTGTTGATAGCTACGCCAAGAACTGCACAGTTTGTTGTGATAAGAGGAAGGTAAACTCCCAGTGCCTGATAAAGAGATACGATGTATTTCTTTAGGATCATCTCAACGAACTGAACCAGCATGGCAATTACAAGGATAAATACGATAGTCCTAAGATAGGACAGATCCAGTGGATCAAGGATAAACTTATAAATAATACTACAAACTAGTGAAGCCAGTGTGATAACGAAGATACATGCGCCGCCCATTCCCAGTGCTGTATCTGTTTTCTTGGAAACTCCAAGGAAAGGGCAAAGTCCAAGGAACTGGCTAAGTACTACGTTATTAACAAGTGAAGCTGTAATCATAAGCCCTACAAGACTAAGAATTGTTTCCATGATCATTCAGCCTCCTTTCCAGCTTTTTCTGCGATAACTTTATCTGCAACAGCAGCTTCTTCTGAGCCGCAGCATCCCTGGCCTATCTTGGTCTCTTTACCCTTCTTGGCAGCGTTTATCTTGATCTTGTTCATGATGGCAATAAGGAATGCCAGAACAAAGAAAGCACCTGCCTGCTGGATAAAGATACTGATTGGCTGATAGCCTGAAAGGAATGCGCCTACAGGGCCGGGAACTACAGTTCCTTCGCCAAGTATCTGAACATCGAAAGCTGTTCCGCCGCCGATAAATTCTCTTATAAGTCCGATAACTGTAATTGCACAGGTAAATCCAATTCCCATGCCTATTCCATCAAAGAATGAAGGAATAATACCATGCTTACTGGCATAAGCTTCCGCTCTACCAAAGATGATACAGTTAACAACGATAAGTGGGATATAAACTCCCAGTGCCTTGTTGAGAGAAGGAACATAAGCCTTCATAAGGAGCTCAACAAGTGTAACGAATGAAGCAATTACAACGATGAAAGACGGAATTCTTACTGTTGAAGGAATCGTCTTACGAAGTGCTGCAATAACTGCATTACTAAGTGCTAAAACGAATGTGGTAGCAAGTCCCATTCCAAGGCCGTTTATGGCAGAGGAAGTAACCGCAAGGGTTGGACACATACCAATCATAAGAACTAAAGTAGGGTTTTCAGCAATGAGGCCGTTAAAAAATCTTTCAGCGGGTGAATCCTGCCTAAAGCCCAAAGCGCCTTTTTTTGAACCTGTGCTCATCACTGTCCTCCTTTCAATGCATCATTAAAATAATCTACAGCAGCATTAACGCCGTTTGTTACGGCTCTTGAAGTGATGGTAGCTCCTGAAATAGCCTCAATCTGTGTGCTTGCATCTGAGAGCTGACCATTTTTAACTACTGTAAACTGAGTCGCAGCTTTGTCCACAAACTGTGGAGTTAAAACCTTATCTGCATTCATTCCAAGTCCAGGAGTCTCAGCAATTGAAATAATGGATATTCCATTAACATTACCCTCGTTTGTAATACCAACGGTGTACTCGATCATATCGCCATAGCCCTTTGACTGAACCTGGATAACATAGCCAAGGACAGCTCCGTTTCCATCAACAGCCTCTTTTACACTCTCAATAGTAACTCCGCCGTGCTTGGTCTCAGCATCAAGAAGTGCAGCCTCGTTGATCTCTTTGTCATTAAAGGTTGAAGCCGCAGCAAAAACTGACTGATTAGCCTTGTCCTGAGCCAGTTTGTCCTGATAAGCTATAGGGTCTTTGGTCACCTGATATACGAGTCCCAAAAGGACACCAGCTACCAGTGTGATTGCAAAAAGAATAAGGGCGTTTTTAATCATGCTTTTTGTATCATTCATGCTCTTTTCGCCTCCTTCTTTGCAGATTTCTTGATACCGAAGGCTCTTGGGATGGTAAATTTCTCAATAAGAGGAACCAGAAGGTTTGAGATTATGATCGCATAGGAAACGCCTTCTGCATTGGCTCCGAAGATTCGGAAAATACCAGTTAAAATACCAAGTATCAAGCCATAGATAAATCTTCCCTTTGGAGTTATAGGGCATGTAACATAGTCAGTTGCCATAAAGAAGGCACCCAGCATAAGTCCGCCGCCAGCAAGGTGTGCTGAAATGTAGGACCAGTTAAATCCATATCCTCCAAAAAGAGCTACAAACAGTGCAAATGAGATGATATAGGTAAATGGGATAACGTAGTCAATGATTCCAACTGCAAACAGGATCATAGCGCCAATTGCGATGCAAAGCATTGATGTCTCACCAATAGTACCACCTGTTCTACCAATGAGCATATCCATTACGTTTACCTCTACACCATTTTTAAGATTTGCAAGAGGTGTAGCACCTGTATAGGTATCAGTGATAAAGTTTGTCATGATGGCCGGGAAGGAAATAACAAGGAAACATCTTCCGCCAAGGGCCGGGTTCATAAAGTTCTGTCCAAGGCCGCCAAAGAGCTGCTTGACCAGGATAATTGCAAACACACCGCCCAGAACCGGTATCCACCACGGCACAGTAGATGGAAGGTTAAGTCCCAGCAAAAGACCTGTCACAACCGCAGACAGATCCCCAATAGTAACAGGCTTGTGCAATGCCTTCTCATAGATGAACTCTGAGAACACGCAGGTAGCCACTGATAATAACAAAATAATTAGTGCATCCACACCAAAGTTATAGATACCAAAGCCAGCTGCAGGAAGCAGGGCAATAACCACCCACATCATGATATTAGATGTTGTAGTCTTGGATCTTACATGTGGATTGGAAGACACTTTTCTAAGTTCACTCATTTAAGCTATTCCTCCCCTCACTTTTTCCTCTTGCCAAGCTGAATCTTTCTCATACCCTTGATCAGCTGTGTAAGCTGACGTCTTGCAGGGCAGATATAGCTACAGCATCCGCACTCACAGCATTCCATTCCGTACATATCAAGGAATGCCTGTTCATTGTTGTGTTCTACAGCATCTGCAAGATTCTTTGGAACAAGTCTTTCAGGGCAGACCTCTACGCAGCGTGCACAGTTAATGCAGGCTGAAGGCTCCATTTCTGAAACAGCATCCTTGGAAAATGCAGTAATTGCTGATGCAGTCTTTGTAGTAGGAACATCAAGATCAAAAATAGCAAAGCCCATCATAGGACCGCCAGATATGATCTTGGCAGGCTCAGTAACAAAACCGCCAGCATCTTCAATAAGTTCCTGGTAGTTAGTACCAATCCTGACTTTATAGTTTCTAGGATCTGCAATGCAGTCGCCAGTAATAGTTACAATTCTCTCCATTAGAGGACGTCCCTCTTTTACCGCTCTTGCAACTGCGCAGAGTGTATCAACGTTATCAACGATGCAACCTGCATCTGCAGGAAGCATTGAAGAATTGATCTCTCTACCGGTGCAGGCATAGATAAGCATTCTCTCAGCGCCCTCAGGATACTTGGTCTTAACAGCCTTAACACTTATCTTGTCCTCATCCTTAGTCAGCTCTTTGTACTTGGCAATACAATCAGGCTTGTTGTCCTCAATTGCAAGAATTCCCCTTGCATTAGGGAAAATGCTGACTGCAATCTTAAGGCCCTCAAGAAGAAGCTCTGGCTCTTCTACCATACGTCTATAATCAGAGGTCAGATATGGCTCACACTCAGAGCAATTCGCGATAACATAATCAATTTTGTCAGGCTCTTTTGGCGCAAATTTAACAGCAGTCGGGAAGCCTGCTCCGCCCATACCAACAACTCCCGCCTCGCGGACAGCCGCGATCTTGTCTTCCGGAGTCATCTCTTCATAAGGTTTGAGAGGCTTAAACTCAACTTCTTCATATTTGCCGTCATTCTCGACGATGATACTGTCGCACATAGCGCCAGTAGTAAGGCGACGTTTTTCTATTGCCTTAACAGTTCCAGATACCGTTGAGAAAATATTTGCAGAAACAAATCCTCCAGCCTCCGCTATTTTCTGACCGGTAAGAACGTGATCACCAACTGCAACAATCGCTTTAGCCGGTGCTCCGATGTGCTGAGACAAAGGATAAACTAAATCCCCTTTTGGTAGCACTGATTTGATGGGCTTATCCTTAGACAATTCCTTGCCTTCATATGGATGGATACCGCCCGCGAACGTACCTCTAGCCATTTCCTACCCTTCTTTCAATTTATTATTTGAAAACTTATCTCAAAAGACCTTTTGAGAAAATGTTCCCCAACACTATAAGTATAGCCATTTTTATGCAAAAATTCTACATTTTATCGTATATTTGTAAATAAACATATATAAAAATGTAGATTTTTTCAGATTATTATTTGATATAATAAGTCTATTCAATGCAATATAGGCAAAAAGAGCATTGGGGAGGATGGCAAAACCATATGATAAGGACCAGCGAAGAATTTTCACTTTCAGAAAATGATATAGCAAACTCATTGGATAAGCTCTTTGGCTGCAATCTTTCTGAGATTCTTTTTTTCGACATAGAGACATGCGGCTTATCTCCCAAGACAGCGGAGGTCTATCTTATCGGAGTTTCCTACTATCAGGGTCATACCTGGCATATAGCCCAGTTCATGGCCGAGAACAAAGATCACGAAAAAGAAATCCTTGAAAGTTTTTCTGATCTTATTAAGGATTTTAAGTATCTTATACACTTTAACGGTAATCGTTTTGATATTCCCTTTATTCAGGCAAGATGTACTCTCCATGGCCTTAATGATCCCTTTGAAGGCATAGAATCTTTTGACCTGTATAAAAAGATATCTCCATTTAAGCTCCAATTAGGGCTTCCTGACTGTAAACAAAAAACCATAGAGCTATACCTTGGGATTGACAGAGAGGACAAATATGACGGAGGCAAGCTGATCCCGGTGTACAAGGACTTTACCGAGAGCAAGGACCCCGAGAAGCTTAAGCTTCTATTGCTTCATAATTTCGAGGATGTAAAGGGAATGTTCGGGCTTTTGCCGATGCTGCGATATTTAGAGTTCTTTCACCTGTTTGAAAATATGCCTGAGGTTTCTATCAGAACCGATGAGGAAATAGATGACAACGCCTATAATTATGAGCTTCCAGTCAGGGCCAAGAAGGTTCAGGCCAATTACTACAAGGATCTGGACGGTTCTAGCAAGCAGGAAGTCTTTATGAAGCTGGCACTTCCCTTTGAGCTTCCTTCATCTCTTTCAGGAAATCTTGACGGATGCTTTTTTAAGATTGTAGGAAAAGAAGCTACTCTTCGGGTTCCTCTCTACGAAACCGAGCTTAAGTACTACTATTCAAATTACAGGGATTACTATTATCTGCCAAAAGAGGATATGGCTATACACAAGTCTATTGCTGAATTTGTGGATAAGTCTTTCCGTGAAAAGGCAACTCCCGAGAACTGCTATACCAAAAAGGAAGGCCAGTATCTGCTGGAGTGGGACCTTGTATTTGCTCCATTTTTCAAGGAAGACTATAAAGACAGTCGCTTTTTCTTTGATCTTAATGACAATATGAAAAAGAGCCGGTTTGCCATGAGTTTGTATGCATCTCACGTAATAGCCCATATACTAGGAGAGTCCTGACCAAAAGAAAAGGCCAGGACTCTTTTTTCATCAGTATAATAATCAATACTCATCAAGGAAATGGTGCTTAACTCCATCTTTTTTATAAGCAATAACTGTATTGAGGCTTACGTTCTCAACGCTCTTAAAGATGTTAGCCTCTACAAAAGGATTATCCTTCTTCATAGCAGCTATAAGGTGCTTGGTCTCAAGACGCTTGGATGCTGTAGTTCCATCAGTATGACAGGTTGAGCAGGTCTCTGTAAAGTGACATGCACACTGAAGGAAATGCAGTTCGTTATAGTCTCTCCAGGCGCATATATCAGCTTCCCTTATAAAGTACATAGGTCTGATAAGCTCCATGCCCTCAAAGTTAGTGCTATGGAGCTTGGGCATCATAGTCTGAACCTGGCCGCCATAGAGCATTCCCATAAGGATAGTCTCGATAACATCGTCGTAGTGGTGACCAAGAGCAATCTTGTTACATCCCAGCTCTTTAGCCTTGCTATACAGATATCCGCGTCTCATTCTGGCACAGAGATAGCATGGACTCTTTTCGATAGTATCAACTGTATCAAAAATGGTGCTCTCAAAAATTGTAACCGGGATTCCAAGAGCCTTGGCATTGCTCTCAATGAGGGCTCTGTTCTCCTTATTGTAGCCAGGATCCATTACAAGAAAAGTCACGTCAAACTTGACCTGTCTGTGCTTCTGGATTTCCTGAAAGAGCTTGGCCATCAGCATAGAGTCCTTGCCGCCTGAGATGCACACAGCTATATGATCACCTTCATTTATCAGCTTGTAAGTCTTACATGCCTTGGCAAATGGGGAAAAGAGCTGCTTGTGGAATTTCTTGCGTATGCTCTCCTCTGCTTTTTCCTGCTTAGCTCCAGCTTCGCTCCTTGAAAGCTCATCCTGGAGGTATTCCATATATCCGCCCTTAAGGCTATAGCAGTCCCTGCCCTCAAAGCATGGAAGGCCACATATCTCCTGAGACTTCTGGCCTATCTGGCAGTAGAATATTATCTTCTTATCAGCAGGGATATTCTCAATCTTTTCTATATTGCCCTTTTCAATATCCTCTGCACTAACCCATATAGCACCTGGCATCATACCATAATCCGCAAGACTCTCACTGCGAACATCTACAAGCACATAAGATTCTCTTGGCATCTTATTTAATTTCGTAACTGATATCTCATTCATATCACATTCCTATCACAAAATCCAACTCATTACATTAACTCCAATAATTTATACTGATTTGTAAATTGTGTCAAATGTAGTTTATGTTCCTCCGAGTAAGCGGGAAACGATATTCATAAAAGTTTTTTTCGTCTGTGTAAGGAGGGGGAATTCATGAGGCTCCTGGAAGGTCATAAGAATTCTGCTTCGGTTCAACATGTTCGAGCGCCAGGAGGCAGCTTTTCACTCACGCCAGTTCCCGTAGTGCTCGTCACTGACAAATGCAGATTTTCTCAGATGTTTCCGCAGTTTTTCTTTTAATGCGCATGCTGCAGCGTAAACTTGCAGGACGGTGAGCAATATTGCAATAGAAAATGCCATAGCCCGCAATGCGGGCGTATACAAGAAATGCGAAATCAACTTCTTCAAGCAAGCTTGAAAGATTGATTTCGCATTTCTTTATGGCGCAAGCGCCAAATGGCATTTTCTTATGAGATTAAGTATATTCCGTCCTGCTTCAGACAACGCTTCGCATGCGCTGGAAAAACTGCTGTGGAAACATTAGAAAATCGCATTTGCCATCTAAGACTCGCATAGGAAACTGGCCGCCTCGCAAGCGCTGCCCTGGCGCGAGTTTTGAACCGTAGAATTCTTATGCCTCTTCCAGAAGTCCATGAATACCCGAACTGAAGCCGACGAAAAAAACTTTTAGAATGAGTGCACCCGCTTACAAGGAGGAACGGGTGCACTGTTTTGGTGGGGGTAGGGGGTTATTTTACTTCGTCGGTGGTTCCGTCTTTTTTGACTACTTCGAGTTTGCAGCCAAGACCAAATGCTGCTACGGAGCCAGCGATGAGAGCCCAAGGTGCGGTAGCAAGTCCCAGGATTCCTCCAAGGATTCCTACGTTGACAGGAACACTAAAAACTACTTCCTCGCCTTTTTTGATCTGAACTCTGTCTACGTTGCCCTCTTCAACTTTGTTTTTAAGCTTATCAATAAGAGCCTTGATATCATCACTTATGTCATTAGTGTTTGGCTGAATGCTCTTTATTGCAGCTTCAACGTCTCCATCCGTTTTAAGAAGAGCCTCTTTTGCAACCTTGTAATCAACACCTGTTTCTTCCATTACCTTTTCAACAGCTTCCAATGTAATATTCATACCTTTGTTCTCCTTTCAATTTACATAGTCAAGCATTTGCAAATAAGCTTGCAATTCCAATTATGATAAGTACCGGAATTGCTATATATATAAATCCGCCGATCACAAATCCAATAATGATCATTGGAAGGAACACCAGATACATAACAATCTTAAAGATGCTCCAGGTAGCTTTAAATGCAAAACTTACCATTTTTCCGAAAACAGCAAAGAATAAAATAATAAATAGCAGCGACAACATAACACTCACCTTCCTTTCAAGAAAAAACACTATGTCATCAGTTGCCTGACAGTGATAACTACGTGATTTGTTATCACTTTGTTTATGTTGAAATAATTGTATAAAATTAAAGCTGCGAAATATACGTTATTTAACGCATTTTCGCAGCTTATATTTTTCTACTTTTGCAAAATAGATTTTTTGCTCTAAACTTATTTATCCCTTAGGCTTCTCATAGTAGAAGGAATTCTTACGAACAAAGCCGATATCCTTGTAATTGACGATCTGTTCTGTACTTCCGATAAAGAGGATACCGCCGGGAACAAGGTTTGCATAATACTTTCTGAAAATGTCATCCTTAGCTTCCTCAGTGAAGTAGATAAGAACGTTACGACATACAATAAGGTGGCAATCCTTTGGATAGGGATCTCTTAAAAGATCAGCCTGCTTAAAAGTAACGCGGGATGTGATCTCGCTGGATACCTTCATCTTGCCATCAGGGGTCTCTGTAAAGTATTTCTTTTTAAACTCCTCAGGAGTATTGGCAATCTCTTTTTTATCATAAATAGCAGCCTTAGCCTTGGCCAGAACCACAGCGTCAAGGTCAGTAGCATAGACATTGATCTGATTAAGTGGCATGTGTTTGGAGAGCATCATAACAATTGTATAAGGCTCGTCACCTGTTGAGCAGGCCGCACTCCAGATCTTAAGGTTCTTGCCAAACTTATTCATAAGCTCAGGAACCATCTCTTTATCCATAAGGTTCCACTGATCCATGTTTCGGAAGAACTCAGATACATTGATGGTAAGGTATGTTACAAAAGAATCCAAGGCTTCTCTGTCTTTTTTGATAAGAGCAAGGAATCCGTCATAGCCCTTAACTTCATACTTACCGATAAGGGTATCGATTCTTCTTTTCATCTGTTTTTCTTTATAAGCATTAAGATCAATCTTGGTAAGGTCATAGACGCCCTTTTTAAACCACTCGTAATCGTATTCCATGAATGCACTTCCCTCCTAGTTATGAAATGATAAGGAAAACCCAATACCTCTTCATTAATTCTAATGCATGGGGAAGTGTGTGTAAAATTAAATAAATATAAATACTATTTCGTTTTAATTAAAAAGAGCTGATGGCTATTCATTATAACCATCAGCTCTATTATTCTTCTAAGTTAAAAGAGATTAGTTCTCTTCGTTCTGCTCAGCGATAACCTTGTCGATATCAACTGATACTACATCGCCTTCCTCAGCAGGAGCTTCCTCTTCCTTCTCAGGAGCGAACATAGCCTTGATTGAAAGAGAGATCTTCTTCTCATCCTCGTTGAAATCAACGATCTTAGCTTCTACTTCCTGACCTACCTTAAGTACGTCAGCTGGCTTCTCAACGTGCTCCTTGGCAATCTGAGAAACATGAAGGAGTGCATCGATACCTGGCTCAAGCTCTACGAAAGCGCCGAAGTCAGTCATTCTAGCTACCTTACCCTTTACAACGTTGCCTACAGCATACTTCTCTGTAGCGTCCTTCCAAGGGTTCTCATCATCAAACTTTCTAGAAAGAGCAATCTTGCTGCCGTCGATAGACTTAACAAGAACCTTAACTGTATCGCCAATCTTGAATACTTTCTTAGGGCTCTCAACTCTTCCCCAGCTCATCTCTGAGATGTGAAGGAGTCCATCAGCTCCACCAAGATCAATGAATGCACCGAAGTCTGTAACGTTCTTAACAACACCGTCAACTACGTCGCCAGCCTTGATGTTCTCAAAGAGCTTCTTAGCAGCTTCAGCCTTCTCAGCTGAAACAAGCATCTTTCTGTTACCGATATATCTTCTTCTCTTAGGATTGTACTCAGTTACAACAAACTGGATCTCCTGATCCTGATACTTGGAAAGATCCTTCTCATAGCTATCAGAAACAAGGCTTGCTGGGATGAAGATTCTAACTTCATCAACTACTACTGTAAGGCCACCCTCAAGTACCTGTACAACCTTAGCTGTAAGGACTTCCTTGTTGTTGAAGGCCTCTTCGATTCTCTTGTTGCCTCTGTCGATGGCAAGTCTCTTGTATGAAAGAATAACCTGTCCGTCAGCGTCGTTGGTCTTAAGAACCTTAACGTCCATTGTGTCGCCAACCTTAACGGCGGTTGTAAGATCAATACTGTTGTCGTTGCTGTACTCGTTCTTAGTAAGAACACCATCGGACTTGTAGCCGATGTTGAGGATTATCTCATCAGGCTTAACGTCAATAACAGTTCCCTCAACAACCTCCCCTGTGTGAATTGTTTTGAACGATTCGTTAAGCATCTGTTCAAAAGTTTGTTCTGACATAATTCTGAACCTCCTCGATAATGTTCTTTGGGGTCGATGCCCCGGCGGTAATCCCAATGAGCTTAACATTTCCTGTCAAATTTAAATGCAAGTCCTCAAGGGTCTGAATAAAATATGTGTCTGCACACTTCTCCTTGCAGATTTCATAGAGTTTCCTGGAATTCGAACTGTGCGCACCACCAATCACTATCATGGCATCAGCTCTGGATGCAATTTCCTCGGCTTCTGTCTGACGTTCATCAGTTGCATTGCATATAGTATTCACAATATTAATATTGTAACCGTTATTTTTGAAGATTTCAACGGTTTCTTGAAATTTCTTCTTGTTGAATGTAGTCTGGGCCACAACCGTGTAATTCGTTTCCTTATTTTCGCTGAATTTTTCGGCACTTTCTGGACCGTCTATCACGAAAACTTTTCCATTTACATAGCTTACGATTCCCTCCACTTCTGGATGGTTCGCACTTCCAACAACTATAATGCTGGCGCCCTTATTACTCTCTTCAAGAACAACCTTGTGGATTCTCTTAACAAAAGGGCAGGTGGCATCAATAACTTCAAGACCAGTTTTCTCAATAAGTTCCTGGACTTCTCTTGTCACGCCATGAGAACGGATAACTATTGTGCCCTTAGCCTTGTCTTCATCTGATGAGCCGATTTTTCTTTTCTCTTCAAGCTCCCCAGCAAGGCTCTTAAGGTCTTCAATGCTCTCAATAACACTAACACCTTTTTTCTCAAGGTCAGAAACTACAGTCTCATTGTGGATAATTGGTCCATAGGTATAGATATTACCCACATTTTCTCCATCAGACTTTTTAGCTATCTGCTCGTAAACTGTATCAACTGCCTTGGTAACACCAAAGCAAAATCCAGCATGTTCAGCTACTATTACTTCCATAAATACTCCAAATCAAATTCAAAAAATAATCAAGCGCGTTCCTTGTAGAGGCTAATGATCTTCTCTGCAACTTCAGAAATTGTCATATCAGAAGAATCAACTAAAACGGCATCTTCTGCCTGCATAAGAGGAGAATTCTCCCTGTGCATGTCTCTATAGTCTCTGTCGATGATATCTTTTTCGATAACATCTATATCGCACTCAGTTCCCTTGGCTACAAGCTCTTTGTAACGTCTCTCGGCTCTAACTCTTGAGCTGGCTGTAAGATATACCTTTAAAAGTGCATCTGGAAGAACCACTGTTCCAATGTCTCTTCCATCCATTACTACGTCTATTTCGCTGGCAAGCTTCTGCTGTAGCTCCACAAGTTTTTTTCTGACATCGCCATTGGCACTGCTGACAGAAGCCATTTTGCCAACTTCCTCGGTTCTGATCTTGCCATTTACGTTTTCGCCGTTCAAATATACAACCTGCTCACCGTTTTCGTACTTGATAGTGATGTCTGCGCTCTGGCAGGTAGAGCTGATCTTAGAGGCATCATCTGTCTGTACTCCGTTATTTATCATGTGAAGAGCCATTGCTCTGTACATTGCTCCTGTATCCACATATACAAAGCCAAGCTCCTTGGCTACCATCTTGGCGATTGTGCTCTTTCCTGCGCCTGCAGGTCCATCAATTGCAATATTACCCATTATTTTTCTCCTGTATTTTTTTCATTATCAAGGAACTTCCGCTCTCGCTTCGCTCGCCGGAAGACGTTCGGATTAAGCTCGAAAAAACCTCGCTAAATCCTCTCAGCTCAGCAAGTGCTCTGCTCGCCAGCGAGGTGGCCTGTAGACCAGGCGACCTGCAGATTAAATCCACCAGTTTCTGTATCAACATCGATGACTTCTCCGGCAAAGAAAAGTCCCTTTACAAGCTTGGATTCCATGGTGGATGGATTGATCTCTTTTACACTGACTCCGCCTCGTGTGATGATGGCTTCGTTAAAGCTTCTGGTTCCTGTAACTGTGAGTGGAAGGTTCTTGATCAGTTTAACAAAGGCTGTCCTTTCCTCTTTGGTGATCGCATTAACCTTTTTCTCCGGATCAATACCTGATAGTTTTATCATAACAGGAATCAATTTGGAAGGGAAAAGACCTCCCAAAATATTCTTAAAGGACTTATTGAGCCCCTCTTCAAAATCTCTTAAAACTCTCTTATCAAGCTGTTCCTCAGAAAGAGCAGGCTTAAGGTCTAAAAAGATCTTGGCAGACTTATCTTTTTCATAATGACAGCTGGCTGTGAGAACAAGAGGGCCGCTTATACCAAAATGGGTAAAAAGCATTTCTCCAAAGCCTTCGTATACAGGTTTTGATTTTTTAGATTCAAGGAACATCTTAAGGCCAACATTTCTAAGGGATAGGCCCTGAAGGTCCTTGCACCATTCCTCTTGTGTTTCAAATGGAACCAGTGATGGCTGCGGTGTCACAATGGTGTGACCCAGGTCTCTTGCAAATTTGTAGCCATCACCTGTTGAGCCTGTTGACGGATAAGACATGCCGCCAGTGCAGACGATCACGCTGTCAAACTCTTCTCTTGTAATAGGATCATCGCCTTTTGAATAGGTTATGGCGCTGACAGCCCCCTGCATGCTCTCAACAGAATTAACTGTTGTTCCAAACTGCACATCTACTCCAGCCTTAACCACTGCTCTATACAAGGTGTTGATAATATCTGATGAGTGGTCGGAAACAGGGAATACTCTGTCGCCGCGCTCCACCTTAAGTTTACAACCATGGCTTTCAAAAAAGTCCATAACTGCGCTGTTGTCAAAACCATAGACCGCACTATACAAAAACCTTGGGTTTCTCTTTACAAATCCAAAGTAATCCTCTACCTGGCAGGCATTAGTCACATTACATCTGCCTTTTCCGGTAATATAGATCTTTTTACCGGGTTTTTCATTCTTTTCAAAAATAGTGACGCTACCGCCGCTCTCCGCAGCAGCAAGCGCCGCCATCATTCCGGCCGCACCGCAGCCGATAACTGCAATTTTCTTCATTAACTCTTTTCCTTATCTTGCCTAAAAGGGTAGCCTATCATAGGTGCATCTGAAGCGAAGTCGATTTCATCGCCGATATATACCTGATAGTTATTCCAGGCCTCCTCAAGCATCTTGAGGTCTGCCTGTACCTCCTGGGGCTTTCTCATACATAAAGCCACAACCAGTGCATTTATCACACTAAGCGGTGCCACCAGAGAATCCACAATTGATGCCATCTCGCTCTTAGCAAGAAGGTTACAGGATGAATACAGATTCATAGGTGAATGCACTGAGTCCGTAATGGTGATAACCTTGGCATTTCTGTCATTGGCAAATTCCATGCACTTAAGGGTTCTCATGGAATATCTTGGAAAACTGATACCAATGATGCAATCCCTGTCGCTTATCCTGATCATCTGCTCGAACATCTCGCTGACGCTTGTGGTTCTGATCAGTACGTTATTGCCCCTTATGATATTTAAATAGAAATGCAAAAAATCTGCAAGTGGTTCGCAGGATCTTATGCCTACAATGTAAACTGTTCTGGCTTTTAAAATTATATCTACAGCTGTTCTAAAGGCCGCCACATCAATATTGTTAATGGTATGTTCAATGTTGGAGATATCTGATCTGAGGATAGCTGATAGTATCTCTCCCTCACTACTCTTGCCAAATTTCCTGCCAACCTTCTCCACAGAGCCAAATTTGTCGCTGACCCATACTGAAAGTGCCTTTTGAAATGCAGGATAACCATCATACCCAAGGCTCATGGCAAAACGAACCACAGTGGATTCGCTCATTCCCACAATCTTGCCCAGTTCTGCTGCAGTCATGAAAACTGCCTGCTCGTAGTGGTCACAGATATAGGTGGCAATTGACTTCTTGCCCTTACTCATCCGTGAATAGCACTCATTTATCCTGGTAATTACGTCAACTCCCTCGTCAAACTTCATACCCTGTCCTCACATCAGCCAATGCTAAATGCCTTATAAGCAGATTCAAGTAAAGCAACTGATGAAGCCTCGTCAAGGTCATAATCACCTGTAACAGCCATACATCCAGCACCGTGAATAAATATCCACATCTGCATAAAGAGCTGCTGAGCATCGCCAGCTCCCTTAGCCTTGGCTTTACTGATCTCTTTTACCACATTCTCATTGGAGCCGTTAACCAGATCATACATGCTCCTGCTGTCAGCTCCCTGTCCTGATACAAAAAGAAGTTTGAAAAGATGAGGATACTTCTGGGCAAAACCAATATAAGCAAGTCCCAGATCTACAAACGGAACCTCATGAGTTTTCTCAAAATCGTTGTAATAATCCTCATAATATGCAGCTGCCTTGTCATAAACGTCCTTTTTAAGGCCATCCATATTTTCATAGATACGGAAAATAGGCTGAGTTGAACATCCTGCTGCTGCCGCAAGCTTTCTTGATGTGATCTGCTCAAAGCCTTCCTTCTTGGTTATCTTAAATGCTGCATTTACTATTTCTTTTTGTGTGATTGTGGCTTTTCTAGACATATTTCCTCCCGCTGCGTAAGATAAATAGAATACAAAATCATGCGTTATTATTTTACAAAATAGAGCATTCCATGTCAATGAAATATAGGATAAAAAAATGGCTCTAAACGTAGTTTTCCCTAGTTTAGAGCCGTAAGTGTAATCATAAATAATTATTTGATCAAAACACCATTTTCATCAAAAGTATACTTCTTGAGCCACTTGGTGATGGTCTCGTTTTTGGCAAGAGCGCCTCCCTTTTTGGCGTAATATCTTTTGCCGTCCTGGTCAATCCAATTACTTTCTACCATTTTGCCCTTTTGGTCAAAGAAATAAGTATTGCCATCAATATCTGTAAAGCCTGTCTGCATCTGGCCTTCACTGTTAAAGTAGTACTTGTGTCCCCACTTTGTCATAAAGCCTGTGACGAGTTTGCCGTCAGAGCCAAGATAATAGGTGTTATCGCCCTCTGTTACAAAAGAGCTTCTGACCATATGATTCTTGGAGTTGAAATAGTAAATTGCGCCTTCAATCTCAGTAAAGCCCTGAGCCTTTGTACCATCGCTGTAAACGTAGTAATATGAGCCCCACTTTGTCTGCCACTGGCCTGTGATTTCCGGCTCCTGTGGCTCATCTGGCTCCTGAGGATCTGTAGGTTCTTCTGAAGATCCCGCATCACCTGTTCTGTACAGATAGAAATCATCAAAGGCTCCCCAAGCGCCTGCAGGTGCTTTTACACTGACACCAACTGTTATTTCTGTACCATCTTCTGTTACCTTGATATCTGTAACCTCTGGATTTGCCCAGTTCTGCCAGCCTGTAACACCTGTATTTGTTGTGAGCTTGTCATCACCTGAAACTGCATAGAGCAGAAACTCTGCATTTTCTCCGGCATCGCCGCCTTCAAGATAGCATCCAAGCTTGTATACGCCCTTATTAAGCGTTACTTTCTGCTCTACTGTGTAGGATATTTCCTTATTGTCCCAGAAATGCAGGCAGTAAGCACCTGAGCGAACGTTGCTGGAATCGTTCTTTCTTGAAACACATGAATTTTTATCTGTGATAACCCAGGCTGACATGTCAGCATCCTCAAAGCCAGGATTTACAAGGTTATTAACAGGTTTAATAACAAGCTCAACGCTAGCAGCGTAGTTCTCGCCGTCAACTGTAACTGTTCCGGTTATGGTATAAGTTCCAACGCCTGCAGTCACTGCCTTTTTAAGTTCATCTTCATTCCAGGTAACATCTGCTTCTTTTTCTGAGCCGTCTGAATATTTAACTATAGCTTTCTCTGGAAGAGCGACATTTTCTCCAACTTGAACTTCTACACTGCCTGCAGATACTGAAGTAACTGTAATCTTGGCTGTCGTGCCTGTTCTGATATAGCTATAAAGTCTTGCTGTAGCAAGAGGGTGGCCTGTAAAGTCAAACCAGGACTCGTTATCTACAGCACTTCCGCCGTACCACTGCACAGCGTCCTTGTCATAGCTTCCTGAAAAAGAGGTAGCCCAGCCGCTTCCGTAGGTTTCCCAGATTTCTTTATTCTGAGCCAGGATTTCTGCTGCATTATCTGCACTTTCATCATAGACCTGAACTGGAATCCAAGCTGGTTCCCAGTAAAATACGCCGATACCACCGTCTATTCCTGCAACTGTATTTACTACAGCACGAACAGAGTTAGCCTGTCCCTGGACAGAAATGTCATAGTTAAAGACATCACCTGCCTTGCCCTCATGCTCTGTATTACCAGATCCGTCTCCATCCTTAAAGGTTGTAAGGTATGAAGTCTCAGCAACCATTACCTTCTTGCCATAGGTGCTTGCTATATTTGAAAGAACTGTCTTTAAATTATCCAAAGTGCCATGCCAGTATGGATAATAGGATGAAGCAAAAACATCGTAGTCAACGCCGTAGGAATCAAGCTTCTGAGCATAGCCTGCATATCTTCCGCTGGTCTCTGGGTTTGTAAAGTGGACAGCCACCAGGATTTCTTTGTTATAATCCTGTGCTATTTTTCTTACAGCACTGCTTCCTGCTGAAAAGATCTTACTCATGCCGTCCCAGCTCTTTTCCCCGCAAACGCCGTTATTGGTCTCATTGCCGATCTGCACCATGCCAACATTTACGCCTGCATCAAGAAGCTCTTTTAAGCTATCCTCTGTAAAGGTCTTAATTGCAACAGCCTTCTCATCTGCACTCATTGCAGCCATAGATTTGGGCGCTGTCTGCTTGCCAGGATCTGCCCAAAAATCAGAGTAGTGGAAATCAATAAGGACCTTCATTCCTGCATCTGTGGCCCATTTGCCTATCTTTTTAGCTACTTCTATATCGCAGTTTCCACCGCCGTAAAAATTGCCGTTTTCATCCTTAGGGTCATTCCAGACACGGATCCTAACGTAGTTTGTTCCGCCCTGATACAGGAAATCAAAAAATCCCTGATCATCAAGCTCATTGCCTTCATAGTCGTAGAACTTTACACCGCTATTTTTCTCAGCAAGATATGAACTAAGATCCGCGCCTGTAATGAAGTTGTCATCAACTCCTGCTACTTTTTCCACATAAATATCTGCATCCACTGCTGTATCCTCTGAAGGGGTCTCTGTTGGATCTGGATCTTCGCCAGTTCCTGGCTCGTCGCCGCTTTCAGAGCTTCCTGTATTCTTGTACTTGGCAACTACGTTATTAAGATATCCCCAGCCGTCCTTAGAAACATCAAAGGAAACCGCAAGTGTCACTTTGTCAAGGTCCTCTTCTGCTGTAAATTCCAGGTTTCCAGTAAGCCAGTTATTATAGCCTGTAAGGGAAACTTCATCACTTTTTTCATCACCAACAGAAAGGGTAAAAGAGCTCTTTTCTCCCATTGCTTCTGTGGAAAAGATATAAGTTCCCGCAGGAATATCTACCTGTTGTGAAAATGTAAGTACGCCATCACCTTCGCCAAACCAGTAATTAACGCCTGTGTCTGACCCATCTGATGGCAAATCCATCCACTGATCTGATGAGTAAGAAAAGCTCTTGATGCTGGCACCTGTTGCATCCCAGTCATCAACGCTTACAGTCCATCCGCTATCGCTTCCCCAGATGTCAGCGGACATGTCAGAATTTAAGATTGTAACAGAAGGCTCTTTATCCGTTTCACTTTCTTCTGCCTCTGCTGTTATGGCCAGTGGCTGTCCAAAAGACAGTGCTAAAGCCAGCGCCACAGAAAGCGCTTTTCCCCATTTTTTCATTCTTTTTCCCTCCATAAAGACCAATCGGAAACCGCTAATTTACTAGGTAAATTGCTTATTCCTCATATTTATTCCGCCTATGTCTTACATTATACTTGCGCAATGGTGCGCAACTCCATATGTAATAATCACGAAGAAATGCAGCAAAAATGAAGTGATGATCAGGCCGGTCTGTTAATTATGATAAAAATTTTATATTGCAAAAGCAGTGAAATCATAGAAATATAGGCCGATTTTGTATATAATAAATTAAATGAGCACAAATTTTTCTGACAACTCAAAAAAAGAATACGTAACCGCCTCTGGAAGGCGGTTTATTTCTGATGTTCAAAAGCAGTTCCACTATACATCCTTTGAAACTAAAAAGCTTTTAAAAGAGTACTCTCCGGAAAGCGAGACTCCATCCATATACAAGAAGGGTGATCTTGTTGTTCTACAGCCGCATGTTACTCTAAATCATGACAAATTATATATTTCTTTTAACATATGCTCTGGTATTAGCGGACATAGTTATGTATTAAAAGATATAGCCGAGCTTTTAAAAGCTATAGATGAAAGAGAAATCGTAAGTTATGGTAAACACCTTGAATTTACCCATGATCTGACAGCATTTTCAGAGGAAAGCCAGAAGATCATAAGCTTTTTAAAGAACTATTTCAGAGGTAAACAGCTTGGAGAGGCTTTTGCTTCCTACTCATCTCCATATTCCTATGGAAAAGGCCACGCAAAAGAAATTGAGCTCTCAGGTTATGAAATAGACGAATTTTTTGCCTCTGTCTCCAGTATATATTTCCTTAATTCCGATTTCAGAGCAAGATACAATGATAAACGTCCCGTGGACATAGTTCCCGTTTTTCCTAATATTGACCTTAGAATCGAGAAGGTTGAAACAGGTATTACCTTTGAATCTGGCTCTTTTACCATGTTTGAGGGATATTCTAATATCTATTTCGAGAGAAGGCGCAAGATCAACGTAATCCCCAGAAAGGACTGCGAGGAAGTTATTCCTTTCCTTAAGTTCTTATCTTCCAGAAGAACTGAAAATGAGCTGTTTATATCAGATAAGGATCTTTCACTATTTTCTACAGGCCTTTATCCTGTTTTAGAGCAGTTTTTTAATATAAGCAGCGATGGTTTTAACCCGGCCAGATATTCACCAGATATTCCGAAATTTAAGATATACCTTGATATGCCTGATTCCGTTACTATAACTTGTGATATACAGGTAATTTATCACGAAGGATTTCCTGATGAAGAGGTGCTTCACCTTTTTGATACCCAAAACAGAAATGGCAAAGACTCCATTAGTTCTGGATTCTCAGGCAACAGTTCTTCAGATGATGGCAGCGCTACGCTAATTAAGAGAAACTTTCATCAGGAAAGCGCTATTATCAAGGCTATCAGCAATCACTTTGACAGCCTTGACAGTCAAAAGGGGCTTCTTGTCCTAAAAGCTGAGGGCGACGATGAAGATAAACTTTTTTCTTTCATAGCAAATGATATTCCTGATATTTCTACCTTTGGAGAAGTTTATTTATCAGATGCCATAAGATCTGTAAACATAACAACTGCTCCAGGCGTAAATATGGGTGTTTCTGTAGTTGCAGACCTGTTGGAGCTTTCTATCGTTCCAACAGATATAAGCCCCAAGGAACTTACAGAAATCTTGTCCAGATATCGCAGGAAAAAGCGCTACTACAGGCTTAAATCCGGGGATATCCTTGACCTTAAGACAAAAGAGATGGATCTTTTGTTTAGTTTGAATGAAGGTCTGGGACTAAGTTCCAAGGACATTTATGAGGGACACGTCTCTCTTCCAAGATACAGAGCTCTTTTCCTTAATGAGCTGGATTCTCTGGGCGATGATGGAGGTTTCCATCTTAGCCGGTCCAGACAGTTCAAGGACCTGGTAAGTTCTTTTGCCACAACTGGCGATAACCTGTACCAGGTGCCCGATTCGCTAAATGGCGTTCTCCGGGATTACCAAAAGGATGGCTTTTTATGGCTTAGAACTCTTCGCCACAATGGGTTTGGCGGAATTCTGGCTGATGACATGGGTCTTGGCAAAACCCTGCAGATACTGTCACTTCTTGTAAGCATCAAGGAGGAGAATATAAAGAAAGGGCTCAAAAACCGCTGTAGTCTTGTGGTATGCCCTGCTTCTCTGGTTTACAACTGGCAGCATGAGATAAAGCGCTTTACACCGGAATTAAAGTGCGAACTGGCAGTTGGCATAAAGGCTGACAGAGTAAGGGTTACTTCTGAAATTGAGGAGGAAGGCACTGATGTGCTGATCACTTCCTATGACCTGTTAAGGCGTGATATTGAGCTTTATAAATATATTTCTTTTGACTGTCAGATAATAGACGAGGCGCAGTTTATCAAAAATGCCACAACTCAGATTGCCAAGGCTGTTAAATCAATAAAGTCCACCTTTAAGGTTGCGCTCACAGGAACTCCTATAGAGAACAGACTAAGCGAGCTGTGGAGCATCTTTGATTACTGCATGCCGGGATATCTTTTTACCTACAAGCACTTCAAGGAGTCTATCGAATCACCTGCTATTCTTGATGGGGATGAAGATGCCAAGATAAGGCTTAAGCGCATGATAAATCCATTTATTCTAAGGCGTCTTAAGAAGGATGTGTTAAAAGAGCTGCCTGATAAGCTTGAGGAAAATATCTACGCGCCTATGCTGGATGAGCAGGAAAAGCTCTACAGGGCTCATCTGCAGCAGATAAAGCTTATGGTAGACTCAAAGAGTGATGAAGACTTTAGAAAAGACCGCATTATGATCCTGGCTGAGCTCACAAGGCTAAGGCAGTTGTGCTGTGATCCAGGGCTTATTTATGATAATTATAGTGGCGGAAGTGCCAAGGCTGATCTGTGCCTTGAAATGATCAAGAGCGCTGCAGAAGGTGGTCATAAGATTCTTCTCTTTTCACAGTTTACATCTATGCTAGACAGACTTACTGATCTTTTGAAAAAAGAGGGAATAAAGCACTATCTCCTAACTGGCTCCACCAAAAAAGAGGACCGAATCAGGATGGTTGATGCTTTCCAGGAAGATGACACTCCTGTATTTTGCATTTCTCTTAAGGCTGGCGGAACAGGACTTAATCTTACTGCTGCTGATATTGTCATTCACTATGATCACTGGTGGAATGTGGCCGTGGAGAATCAGGCTACTGACAGGGCCCACAGGATTGGACAAAAGAATGTGGTGACAGTATACAGGCTGATCATGCAGAATACTATCGAGGAGAGGATAATTCTTTTGCAGAATAAAAAGAAAGAGCTGGCAGATGAACTGCTCAACTCCGGATCTCTTAGTAGTCCTACCCTTACCAAGGAAGAACTTCTGGAACTATTGGGGTGATTTTGTTATTGGTATTTGCTCAGCTAAATAATAAGAGAAAATAAATGGCAGCCGAAAGGGCTGCCATTTTTCATAATAAAACGAGGCTATATCTCGTCTTGTATTTACTATTGTTTTGTTTAAACTTCCTCAACGTAACTTACATATTCCAGCTCATTTATCTCATCAAGGAATTCTCTGTGTGATCTCTTTTTGTCAAAATCAATATCAAAGATGATTGCAGTATCGGAGGACTGGATTGTCTTTTCCTTACTCTTGGTCATGCTGCTGACCTTGTAGCCTTGCTCAGAAAGCCACTTGGTAAGTTTCTTGGCTCCGCCTCCCTTGTTGACTTCAACATAGACACTGATGTATTTGCTATGCGATTCAACAACCTTGCTGAGATTCACAAGAACGATGTTAGCCAGCATAACAAGGGCAAAGCAGATGATTCCAACAATCAGGTATCCTCCACCGATTGCCATTCCCATGCAGGATGCAACCCAGAGGGATGCGGCTGTTGTAAGGCCTTTTATCTGCTGCCTTCCTGTAACCAGGATAGTTCCAGCGCCCAGGAATCCGATTCCGCTTACAACTCCGGCTGGAATACGGCTTACATCTGCATTTAGGCCAGGCAGTTCTGCCAGATATATGTTTAGAGCTGTGGCTACAGCACTTCCAAGGCTCACAAGGGCAAAGGTCTTGATGCCTGCGCTATGTCTTTTGACAACTCTCTCCCATCCTATGAGACTTCCAAACAATGTGGCAAGGATAAGTCTGATAGCAACCGCAATATCAGATGTCCCTTCCAAAAATTCCAATACATTCTGCGCTCCCATCAGCACCTCCGTGTTTTCCTCATATTTGTTCGGGTCATGAATCGAACAAATATACTTGTATATGATATACGAATTGCTCCAAACTTCGTTTTCTCGCAATTCTACAAA